>DATHAK010000020.1:0-151699 GCA_035296685.1 Blastococcus sp. | reverse complement strand
ACTCGGCTGGACGAATCACCAGCGGCCCCCGTACCTCGCGACATCGGCCTCGAGCTTCTGAGCGACGCCGTCGACGCGAGCCAGCACGGCGGCCAGGGCCGCGTCATCGACTTCGCTGAGCATCACGCGAGGCGTGTCCATCGCCGGCTTGAGCGCCCGCTGAGCCCGCCGGGCAACCTCCAGCCGCGTCTGCGAGCGCATTGTTACCGACCTAACGGAACCCCTACTAGTTCCCTGGACCCTGAGGGACCTTTCGTCGACCAGCGCGTCGAGAAAGCTTGTCTTCGAGCTTCGCGTGCCGCCGCCCGGGGTCGAGGCGCGGCTACGTCGAGGGCCGACGGCCCCATGTGGCAACCAGCGAGACTGTGGTCAGCACAGTGGATGGCGACGACATCACTGCCGTTGCTCGGGCGTGCTCAGCCTCCGTCATGATCCCTGCCGCGACCAAGGCCGATCCTGCGCCGTCCATCGACAGCTGCTGGATCTCGAACGCGAGATCCCCGAACCGCGCGATCGAGGACTCGATCTCCCCGTCGGTGAACTCCAGGCCGACGTCAATAATCATGCCCGGCAGCCTGCGTCCCAGATACGGATGCATGCGCTCGGCCGCGCTGAGCACGGCGAAGACGCGGTGTGCGTGGTTCGTTGCCCATTCGGCATCCGGGTGACCGCTGAAAGCCGTCAAACCGTAGTCGGGCTCTTCGGCCAGCAGCACGCCGCCGGGACGCAGGGCGGCTGTCATCCGACGTAGCGCTGCAAGTGGATCCGGAAGGTGCGTCAGCAGCGCGCGGCAATGGACCACATCGTACGTATCGGGCTCAGGGGCCTCGATCCGGATGTCCAGCGGGCGAACCTCAATGTTGTCCGCGAGGCCGGTGAGGAACTGAGTATTGATGTCGGCAGCCACAACGCGCCCCCCGAGGCGACCCGGCTGCCAAGCCACCGGGCGATCGAGCCACGACCGGCGCCTACCTCGAGGCATTGCGCTCCCGGGGCGATGTCGAGACTGTTTAGCCGGCGCAGCGTCCCGGGGTCCGATATCTCCTCCAGCAGGGCCAGCCGAACATCCTCAGCGTCGGCCTTCGAACGGGCCATCACGTAGTCGCTCTTGTCCGCCATCACGGCACCCCCGGTCATCTGCTGTGTAAGGGCGACCCAGGGAGCGTAGTGATGGCAATCGACGGCGAGCACTATCGGACGACCCGTATCCAGAGTTGAAAGAGGAACTGCGTCGCGCCGCGGAAGAAGGCTGGGAGGCCGTAGGCGAGATAACGGTGGCCTTCCGACTGTGGGACCAGACCGGGCGAAGCGACATCAGCACACTCCTTGGCTGCTCGAGCGCCGGCGCCGGGCCGAGCGGGCGCTGACCACCGTGGTCGCCACCTGCTACCTGCTCGGCGTCTCGACCCGGCGGATGGAGAAGCTGGTGGAGTCCCTGGGCATCACCCGGTTGTCGAAGTCCCAGGTCCGCGAGATGGCCAAGGAGTTGGACGGCCAGGTCGCGGACTTCCGGCATCGCCCGCTGGACGCCGGCCCGTACATGTATCTGGCCGCCTAGGGCGTGTCTCCTAAGTCCCGGCGTAGCGGGCTGATTTGCTGCGGGTATGTCTCGTGAACGAGTGCTGACGACGCCCAGTGGGAGCGGATCGAGGCGTTCATGCCGTCTTCGGACGGCGTCAAACCACGGCCTTTCCGTGATCACCGGCAGGTCGTTGAGGGGGTGATCTTCCGGTTCCGCACCGGGGTCGCGTGGCGTGATCTGCCCGCCTCGTTCGGCCCGTGGCAGACCGTGTGGAAGCGGCACCATCGGTTCAGCACCGATGGCACGTGGGACAAGATCCACGCCCGGCTGCTCACCGAAGCGCAGGCCGCCGGAGACATCGACTGGATGGTCAGCGTGGACTCCACGATCAACCGGGCCCACCAGCACGCGATCAGCGCCAGTCGCGTCGAGGAGCCCGCCGGGCGCCGCCCGGTGCGCCCCACAGGGGGCTGAGTCGAGTTACCAGAACCCCCGGGACGAGCCGCCCGATCATCCGATCGGACGCTCCCGGGGCGGCCTGTCGACCAAAATTCACCAGCTCGTCGACGGCCGCGGCAGACCGCTGGTCATCACCCTCACGCCCGGGCAGGCCGGCGACTCCCCGATGCTCAAGCCGCTGCTGGCTCAAGTCGCGGTGCGCCGGCTGGGACCAGGTCGACCGCGCACCCGCCCCACCGCGGTGATCGGCGACAAGGCGTACTCCTCTCGCGGCACCCGGACCATGCTTCGCGAGCGCGGCATCACGGCGGTGATTCCGCAACCGTCTGACCAGATCAGGCATCGAATCGGCCGCGGCTCGGCTGGTGGTCGGCCACCGACCTTCGACCCGGTCGCCTACAGGGCCCGCAACGTCATCGAGCGCTCGTTCAACGATCACAAGCAGTGGCGCGGCATCGCCACCCGTTACGACAAGCTCGCCACCGTCTACCGAGGAGCCGTCGTCCTACGCGCCATCACCATCTGGCTGGGGACTTAGGAGACACGCCCTAGGCTAGGTGCCGGAAGGTTTCTCGACGCTTGCTGTCCCTGATGCGTCCTGCCCTGACGCCTGGGACTCGCCCTCGTCGATCGCGAGCCGAGAACGGCCGCGCCTCCGGAAGGTTCGGGTCAGTGACGTGACCCTCGCCTGAGCCTGGCGGAGGCCGTGTATCAGCGGCACCAGCTCATCGTGGATGCGTGTCAGCGTGACGGGGATCGTGTCGACCGCTGGATCGTCGAGCACGCGACCGGCGCGTTCGAGCCCTGGCTTGAGGGCCCGCACCGACGGCTCGAGTTCGTCGAGCAGGTTCGCGAGGCGCTCCACGATGACCTGCGCCGAAGCGGTTGTCTCGTGCGCACTGGTCGCGGCCTGCGTCAGCTCGCGTACCGCGCCTTGCACGAGACCGAGCGTGCGGGGGACGTCCTTCATGGCGTCCGTCTGTTGTCGCATCAGCTTCTGCAGCTCCGCCAGTCCGGGCAACCCGGCCATTCCGAAGCCACGTAGAGGATCCACGCTGTAACGCTGAATGTACGAGCGATCGGGCACAAGCCTCTTCAGCGCAAAGAGTGGAAGGAACTTCGAGGCGACTCTTCACCCCTTGTTCGTCGCGCCGGTGGCGATCGCGGCGTGCGCCTACGCGATCGATCTCGGCCCGTCGTGGCGCTTCACGGCCCTGGGCCCCGGCTCGTTCACCGTCGGACCTGCGGGCCGGCCTATTCGGGGTCGGTGATGGTGCAGGTGACGGCGCCGCTGGTGATGGCCGCTCCGACCTCGGCGGTCAGGCCGGAGACGGTGCCGGGCTTGTGGGCGTTGATCGGCTGCTCCATCTTCATCGCCTCGAGGACGACGATCAGGTCGCCGGCCTCGACCGCGACCTTGACGATGGCGCCCTGCATGGGCGAGGTCAGGCTGTCACCCGAGGCGGCGGAGCTGCCGCTCCCGCCACGCGCTTGCGCGGCTTGGCGGCCGCACCCGGTGCGGCGCTGCCCCCGCCGCGAGACCGGCCGGCAGGGACACCTCGAGCCGGCGTCCGCCGACCTCGACGACCACGGTCTGCCGCGGCGCCTCCTCCTCGGCCTCGGCCGGGGCGGCGTTGTAGGGCGGCACCTGGTTGTCCCACTCGGTCTCGATCCACCGGGTGTGCGTGGTGAACGGCTCGCTGGTGAAGGCATCGTCCCGCACGACGGCGCGGTGGAACGGGATGACGGTGGGCATGCCCTCGACGATTGCCTCGTCGAACGCCCGGCGTGCCCGCTGCAGTGCCTCTTCGCGGGTGGCGCCGGTGATGATCAGCTTGGCCAGCATCGAGTCGAACGCGCCGGCCACTTCACCGCCGGTCTTGACGCGGGAGTCCCATCGCACGCCGGGGCCCTGCGGGACCTCCAGGCGCTGCACCGGACCGGGGGGCCGGCATGAAGTTGCGGCTGGCGTCCTCGGCGTTGATTCGGACCTCGATGCGGTGCCCGCGCGGTTCGGGGTCCTCGGGGATCTCCACCACCGTTCGTCGTCGCTCCGTGTGCCGCTTGACCTGCACAGACGGACTCCGGCGCACTACCGCGGACCCGCGGCCGACGGCTGGGGGTCAAGGAGTCCGCTGTTGGGGTCGCTATGCCGCGCCGACGGATGCGCGTCGTCGGGAGACGGTGCGCTTGGTGGTGCCGAGTTGCGCCGCGATGTCGCGGATGGATGCGCCGCGGGCGGTCAGGCGGCGAACCACCTCCTGTTGTTCGACTGCGGTGAGGTCGTCGTAGCTGATGTGGTCCCCCGCGAGTGCGCGTTCTACGGCGATCTCGTCGATGTCGTTCCGCTGAGGCGGTCCGGCCGTGGGCGCCGAGGGGCTGGTGTCGGTGTCGATGTCGTCCCAGGCCAGCGGTGGCGGCCAACCTTGTGCGGCGGCGTGGGCTCGGGCGGCGTCGGCGGCGGCACGCTGTTCGCTGGTCGCCCGTGGGGGCGTGGCGTTGCACAGTCGCTCGTAAAGGCCCGCGACCTCGTGGGCGGTGCGGGCGGTGACCGATGCGCTGGTCATGCTGCGGTGCACGGTGTTGGGGCGGCGGTGCAGCTGGTCGGCCAACAGCTCGGCCGGCCAGCCGATGGCGATGAGTGCTTGCAGGCGCCGGCGGGTGCCGGTGGCGTCGACGCGGCTGTGCGGCGCCCGGTTGGCGTCCTCGATGTCGATGCCGAGCACGCGGGTGGCCGTGTTCGGGCGGACCCGCTGCGTTGGTACGGCGTCGCCGCGGCCGTGCTGGGCCAGTTGGCGGATGTGGCTGAGCGAGAGACCGGCGAGCTGCGCGATCCGTTCGACGCCGATGCCGGCCGTCCGCAGAGCGGCGATGTGCTCGCGGACGGGGCCTGCGTCGACATAGGGGTGCCAGCGGTCGTACGTCCGTTCGCGGGTGACGGTGCGGCTGGCTGCGGTGTTGGCGGCGGTGCAGCCGGGACAGCGGCAGCGATCTTTGACGTAGGCGGCGCGGGTGCCGTGCCGGTGGCGGGCCTGCGGATGGGTGCACTCCCGCTTCACTCGCGCCTGGAGACGCTCGGTTCGGCGACGGGCTTGCTCGCGGCCGCGCCGGTGCTTGGCACACGAGTGGCGGGGAAGGTGCGCGTCGGCCAGTCGGGGGGTGGCGTAGTCGGCGGTGTAGCCGCAGGCCGGGCAGGTGCGGCTGACCCTCATGGACGCACCGGGTGCCGAGGAGGATCGCGCCTGGGGGGGCGGGTGGGGTGCGGCCGGGGACGGCGGCTCGGCGAAGGGTGTCTTCGATCCAGTCGGTGCGGAGGGTGCCGGCGTCGCCCACGTGCTCGTCGAAGGCCGTTGCGGTGAAGGAGGCGGCGACCGCCGACCAGTCGCGGTCGGACAGCGGTCGTTCCAGATGCGCCTCGACGGTGGGCCGGTCGACGTAGGCGATGCTCGCTTCCAGGTGATCGCCGAGATCGGTCAGCAGCCGGTAGGTGTCCCCGCCGTACGCAGCGACCAGAACCTGCAGAGCCCAGGGGCGCACGGTCTCCCGGATCGGCAGGACGCCGTCGCTGTCCCTGTCGCTGGTACCTCGGGGCGCAGCAGGGTCGCCCCGATCGGTGCCGGGTGACGTGTCGGTGTGGCGTGCTCTCCGGTCCTGGTTCCTCATTTGGCGTTCCCACCCCGTCGGTCGTTGCTCTCAGCCGGAGAAGGCGCCAAATGGGGCTGTTTGGTGACAGGGCCGACGGAAGTTCTTCGAACTACGCCGGACGTGGCGCGCCGACGGGGAACTTGCGCTGAGGACGTCCCGGCCCTGAGGGCAGCCGCGGATGTCAGTACCGGCCGAGAGGCTGACCAGGAACCTGTTACGTCAAGGAGGTCCGTAGATGAAGCCGACCGGACACCAGCCGCCTGGCGACGTGCGTCCTCGAGCCGCCCGGTTCGGGCTGGGTCGGGCGGTCGCCGCCGCGCCGGCCATGCTCGGCAGCCTGCTTCTGTTGACGCAGGCGTCCGTCACGCTCGACCGGTGGGCGGGACTACTTCTTCCGCTGGCGTGGGTTGACGGTGCGGCTGTGCTGATGACCGGAGTCGGCGAACGAATGACCCTTCGCGCCGCGTTCGGGTTTCATCGGCCCAGCCCGGCGCAGGCGGTGGCGCTGAAGGCGGCATGGTCGGCGGCCCTGGAAGTGACCGGAACCGATGCCGGTGAGGTCGAGCTCTACGTCCAGACCGCTCGGGCGCCAAACGCGTACGCGGCCGGCGGACGCAGCGTCGCGGTCACCAGCCGGGTCGTGGAGGAATACCCAACCGGTCGCCTCCCGGAAGGACAGCTGGTGGCCGTGCTGGTGCACGAGCTCGGCCACCACGCCACGGGCGCGACTCGGCCGATGCTGCTCCTGACATGGCTCACTGCACCGTGGCGCGCAACGGCGAGCGTGTTGGCCGGTCTGGCGAGCATCGTGGCCGGCCGCCACCCCGGCCAGGGACTGGGCATCGTCGTGCTCGCTGGACTGGCGGTGGCCGAGTTCCGCGCTTTGCAGCAGGGCCGGTGGATGGCCGGGGGAGTGCTGGTCGTCCTCGGGCTCATGGCGGTGCTCGTTCCGTTGGCCAACGCCGGATCAGCCGGCGGTCGGAGTACGCCGCCGACCGGTTCGCCGCCGACCACGGCCTCGCGCTTGAATTGACCGCCGCACTGGGCGTACTCGACGACGGTAATCGTGCGAGTCGCGGATGGTCGCGACTGCTGTCAACCCACCCCACCGCCGAGCAGCGGATCAAGGCGCTGCAGACGACAACCGTCGGCCTGAGGCCCGACGGAGATTGCGATCGCCATCGGCCGTTCGCATCGCAGGACCCGTGGCACCGCTGTTGCGGGCCGGCGTTTCGAGGCGTCAGTTGACGCTGTGAGCCCGCGGCCCCGAACACAGTCTCCTGGCGCTCATCGAGCGGAGGGCATCGGTGGCGTCGCCCGCCCGGACGTGCGGACGATGCACCATTTACTCATCAAATACTGCCGTCCGTCACCGACGCCAACCGGCACACCCAACGCCCTGGAATGGGGTTGACCTGCATGTTCGGCGTGAGCCAACAGAAGCCAACGCTCCAAGATCAAATCGCAGGGTTATTGGTTCGAGTCCAATCGGGGGAGCAAAGCGCAGGTCACTACGGCGCCAGCCTGTAGCGGTGCTAACCGCCCCCACTTTATCCCCAGTGTTCAGTTATCTGGTCAGGGCGCCGGCGCCCGCGTCTCGGTCTTTGAACACCGCGCGGTGGATTTGACGCCGTCGGGTGCACCCAAGCGTCCCTGCCCGGCATGCATGACGTGTGTGGCACTTGATCTTGCTTAATCTTCAGTACCGATGAGGAGCAGGATGGCCCGGTGGAGCAGAGCGCCAAAATCGACGTCGAGGCCCCGGTCGATCAGGTCTGGGAGGTGTTGGCCGCGGTCGAGCGGTGGCCGGAGTGGGCGCCGACGGTGACCTCGGTTGGACGCTTGGACGACGGGCCGCTCGCCGTGGGATCCCGGGTCCGGGTGGAGCAGCCGCGGATCCCTCCGACCGAGTACGTGGTGACAGAGCTCGAGCCGAGCCGCTCATTCACCTGGGTGGCTACCGGCCCGGGCGTCCGCACCACCGCTCGGCACCTGCTTGAGGAACTCGGCACTGGCAGAACGCGTGTGACGCTGGCGGTGGAGCAGGCCGGGCCCGTGGGCGTGGTGATGGGACGGTTCTACCGCCGCCTCACTGATCGCTACTTGACCGCCGAGGCCGAGGGGATCAAGGCCAGAAGCGAAAGACAGGTGTGAAGTCCGGCCATGCGCGAGTCAGCCGCGATGGCTGGGGATCGTCGCTGAAGGCGGCCCTGTGGACACCGACATGCATCGACGCGAGCGGCGACCTCCGCCCGATGTGGCCGTCACCTAGCGGGCACGGAGCAGGTGCGCCACATCAGGGGGCCCCGCTGCCAGATCCACCGCCGCCTTGACGATGTCCCGGTCGCTGGCTGTGGGTCGTTCGCGGTGCTGACGGAGGTGCTCGTCCCAGGAGGGCACCAGGAACGTCTCGAGGAAGCGGCCCGGAACGGCGGCGTCGCGGTAGAGGTTCCAGCGCGTGGCGCCGGTCCGCCGGCGGGAGGCCTGTACGCGTTGCATGGCCTCGACGAAGCGGCGTTCGTTCTCCGGCGGCACGACGTAAGCGACAGTGATCAGCACCGGTCCCTCGTCCGGATCCGGCTCGACGATCACCTGTGGCTCCGGCCAGTGAACCGTGCTCCGGTCGAGACCTGCGGTGTCGAACAGCGGCCAGATCGCGCTGGTGGCGGCGCCGAGGACCATGAGCACCGCAGCCGCCACGAAGACCGGGACCAGTCCGACATGGCTGGCAGCGATCCCCCACACCAGGGCGCCCACCGCCTGACCTCCCATCATGACGATCTGCTGGACGGACAGGCCGCGGGCCCGCACCCAACTGGGAAGGAAGACCTGCGTGGCGGCGGCCATCGTGGAGAGCACCGCCAGCCACGCCGCGCCGGCGGGCAGCAGGAGGGCGACGGCGAGCGGTAGGTCGCGGACGAACACGATGCCGGCCTCGGCGGCGGCGAAGACGACGCTGGCCAGGAAGATCATCGCGCCGGTCGTGACCCGGGTGAGGAGACGTGGCAACACGACGGCCCCGGCGACCGCTCCGACGCCGAGCGCGCCCAGCAGGAGCCCGTAGCCGCTGGACCCCAGACCGAGGAGCCGGCTGGCGACGAGCGGGAGCAGCGCCCACAGGGCCGTGCCCGGCAGGACGAACAGTGCCGACCGGAGCAGGAGCCGGCGGACCACCCTCGAGTGGCGTACGTAGCGGGTGCCGGCCCGAAGCGCCGGCCCGAAGCGCTCGGGCACGTCGCCGGAGACCTGGCCCGCAGGGCCCCATCGGAGGACCACCAGAGCCAGGACGCCGTAGGTCGTGGTGTTGATGGCGAACACCAGCCAGACGTCGACCTGGGTGATCAGGAGACCGGCGAGGGCGGGACCGACGGCTCGCGCCAGATTCATGCTCACCGCGCCGAGCGCGGAGGCCGCACGCACCCCCTCGTTCGGCACGACGTCCGGAATGAGCGCCTGCCAGGGCGGCATGCTCATCGCCTGCCCACACCCGATCAGGAAGGTGAGGGCGAGGAGCACCTCCGGCGATATCTCGCCGAAGGCAGTCGCCGCGGTGAGAATCCCGCTCACCACGAGGGTGCTCAGCTGGACCCCGACGAGGAGCCGCCGGCGGTCGAAGGAATCGGCGAGGACGCCGGCCGGCAGGGCCAGCAGCAGCATCGGCAGCAGGCTGGCCGTCTGCACGAGGGAGACCAAGGTCGGCGCGTCGGGTTCGTCGATCAGCAGCCACTGGGCGCCGACCGTCTGCATCCACGTGCCGATCATGCTCGCCAGCTGCGCCAACCAGAGCGCCCGGAAGGCCACGATCCGGAGCGGGGACCAAGCCGAGGTCGCGTCGGACGACACCGGGTCTGTGTCGGATGTGGTCGTCACCACCCGAGCATGTCCGACGGTGCGGACGCCGCGCACATCGCCACCTCCGGCACTGAGGTGCACCATCGGCACAGCGTCTGCTCGTGATGGAGACGTCAGCGGCACGATCAGCGAAGAGACGGCTGCCGGTGGTGGCATTTCTGGTTGCAGTAGCGGTGAATCGTCGGGACGGGGCCCAGCCGTTCGAGCGCCCGGTACGTCATTTGCCGCGACAGGCAGTGCCCATTCGGACCCTCGGTGGAGGTCATCTGATCGTCCCCGTTCGGGCCGGGCGGTCCTAGCCTCCGGGCAGACAGCACCTGCCGACGCGACAGCGAGGAAGCCGATGAGTCATTCGGTCAGCAGCATGCGCAGGGCTCCCGAGGGTTACGCCTGGAGCCGCTTCGGTGAGCAGGAGTACACCGATTGGCTGGACGAGAGCCTGTCGTGGAAGCAGACGTGCTACATCGGGGACTGGTCGTTCCTCTGGCAGCACCGCTTCACCGGGCCCGACGTCCTGGCGATGCTGAGCGAGATCACGGTCAACAGCTTCGCGACGTTCGACATCGGGCAGTCGAAGCATGCGATCCACACCAACCGCGACGGCAAGGTCATCCACGAGGGCGTCCTCACCCGGTTCGGGCCCGAGGAGTTCATGCTCCACGGACGCGGAGGTTTCTGGGCCAGTCACCACCTCGCCTCGACCGACTACGACGTCCAGGTCGAGAGGGACGACTGGTTCATCCTCCAGGTGTCCGGGCCGCAGTCGGTCAACGTGCTGGAGAAGCTGGCCGGGAGCGGGCTGCGCGACACCGGCTTCATGTACGTGAACACGATCACCGTCGCCGGCCACGAGGTCCACGCCCTCCGGCAGGGGATGGCTGGGGAGATCGGTTTCGAGCTACAGGGCCCAGTGGCGCACAAGCAGGACGTGTACGACGCCCTCGTCGAGACCGGCCAGGAGTTCGGCATGCGCAAGCTCGGCGGTCGGACGGCACCGATCAACCACCTCGAGGCCTGCTTCCCGACCATCGCGACGGACTACATCCCCGCGATCTTCGAGCCGGAGACCGCGGACTACCTCGACCTGTTCACGGCGTCGATGCCCGCGTTCGCCCAACCCGCGTACATCGCAGGCTCCTACGACGGGCAGGACATCTCCGAGTACTACCGCAGCCCCGTCGAGCTCGGCTGGGGCCGCAACATCAGGTTCGACCACGACTTCCTCGGTCGGGAGGCGCTCGAGGAGGAGAAGGCGAACCCCCGTCGGACGATCCGCACTCTGGTGTGGAACGCCGACGACGTCCTCGACGTGCACGCGTCGCTGTTCCGGCCCGGGGAGAACTACCCGTTCATGGACATGCCCCGTGACCAGCGCGGGTTCATGTGGGCGGACCGGGTCACGCGGGACGGCGAGCTCGTCGGGGTGGCGACCTCCCGCGGCTACAGCTACTACTTCCGGGAGATGCTCTCGCTCGCCACTCTCGACGTCGCCCATGCCGAGATCGGGACGCGGGTGACCGTCCACTGGGGCAACCCCGGGGGCCCGCAGAAGGAGATTCGAGCGACCGTCGCCCCCGCCCCCTACAAGACCGACCGCAGACGAGCCGACCTGCACACCGCCTGAGGCTCGACCCGCTGCCGCCAGATCGAACCGGAGCACTCAGAGGTGCGGCGTCGGGCTCGCTGCCTCAGGGTTGTAACGTGCGCCGATCCAGTCGGACGGCGGCCCGGACAGGCCGCGTCGCTCGATGCGAGCGCACCTCCGTCCCACGACCGAAGGGCGTGAAGAAGACATGAGCATCCTCGGCACCCGCGTCGTCCGCACGGAGGACCCGGTCTTCCTCGCCCGTGGTGCCACCTACACCGACGACCTGGTCGACGACCGGCTCGCCGGTGCGCTGCACATGACGACCGTCCGGTCCCAGGTGGCCCACGGCCGGCTCCTCTCGGTCGACGCCTCGGCCGCCCTCGACGCACCCGGGGTGGTCGCGGTCTTCACGGCCGAGGACTGCGCGGACCTCGATCCCATTCCCGCACCGCTGCCGATGGTCCCGCTCGAGATGCACCGGCACTGGCTGGCCAAGGACAAGGTGCGCTTCGTCGGCGACATCGTCGCGGTCGTGCTCACCGAGGAGCGCTACCAGGGCGAGGACGCCGCCGAACTGGTCTCGGTGGACATCGACCAGCTGCCCGCGGTGGTCACCACGGCCGACGCCGCGGCCGATGAGGTCCTCCTCTTCGAGGAGGCCGGGACGAACGTGATGGCGACTTTCGGGGAACCCCCACCGGCGGACCTCTTCACCGGCTGCGAAGTCGTCGTCGAACAGCGCATGGTCAACCAGCGGGTGGCGCCGGTGCCGCTGGAGGGCCGCGCCGCCGCCGCGGCCTGGGGCGAGGACGGCCGGGTCACCGTCTGGTGCACCAACCAGGGTGCCCAGCAGGCCAAGACCCTGATCGCCGGCTGGCTCGGGCTGGACGAGGAGCTGGTCCACCTCGTCACCCCCGATGTCGGGGGCGGGTTCGGCGCGAAGATCGGCGCCGACCCGGAGTTCGCCCTGGTGGCGTGGCTGGCGCAGCAGGTCGGCCGCCCCGTCCGCTGGGTGGAGAACCGCTCCGAGAACCTGACCGGCATGCTGCACGGCCGCGGCCAGGACCAGATGATCAGGATCGGCGGTCGCCGGGACGGCACGATCGAGGCCTATAGCCTCGTCGTCGACCAGGACTGCGGCGCCTATCCGAGGCTCGGCGTCATCCTGCCGACCCTCACCATGCGCATGGCGGTCGGGACCTACGCCTTCCCGAAGGTGCACGCCCAGGCCCGGGCGCTGGCCACCAACACGACCTCGATCGGTGCCTACCGCGGCGCCGGCCGTCCCGAGGCGACCGCCGCGGTCGAGCGGGCGATCGACCTGTTCGCCGCGGAGATCGGCATGGATCCGGCTGAGGTGCGCCGCAAGAACCTGATACCGCCGTTCTCGGAGCCGTACGCGACTCCCTCGGGGATGACCTATGACTCGGGGGAGTACCCCGCCGCGCTGGAGAAGGCGCTCCAGGCGGCCGGGTACGACGAGCTCCGCGCCGAGCAGGCCCGCCGCCGTGAGCGTGGCGACGTCCTGCAGCTGGGCATCGGGTTGTCGACCTACGTCGAGATCACGGGCGCCGACACCGGCCTGGGCGCCGCGGAATCGGCCGAGTTGGAGGTCCACCCGGACGGAACGGCGACCGTCCTGACCGGCACCTCTCCGCACGGCCAGGGGCACGCCACCACGTGGGCGATGCTGGCCAGCGACCAGACCGGCATCCCGGTCGAGAAGATCACCGTGCTGCACGGTGACACCGACCGCATTCCCCGCGGTGGCGGGACGATGGGCTCGCGCAGCGTGCAGCAGGGCGGCGCCGCGGTGCAGCAGGCAGCGGTGGAGATGGTGGAACTGGCCAAGCAGCGGGCGGCCGAGCGGCTGGAGGTCGACCCCGCCGACCTCGAGGTGGACCTGGCCCACGCGGGGCTGGCCGTGCGCGGCACTCCTGGCGCCGGTGTCACGTTCGCGGAGCTCGCCGGCGAGGAGCGGCTGGTGGTGCGGACCCGGTTCGAGGCCGGGCTGCCGACCTTCCCGTTCGGCGCGCACGTGGCCGTGGTGGAGGTCGACGTCGAATCAGGCAAGGCCCAGCTCCAGCGGCTGGTCGCGGTCGACGACGCCGGCGTCATCATCAACCCGTTGCTGGCCGAGGGCCAGCGGCACGGTGGCTACGCCCAAGGGGTGGCCCAGGCGCTGCTCGAGGAGGTCCTCTACGACGCCGACGGCAACCCGCAGACCTCCACCCTGGCCGACTACCCCTTCATCTCCGCGACCGAGCTGCCGAGCTTCGAGCTGGTGGACATGGCCACGCCCACGTCGATCAACCCGCTGGGCGCGAAGGGCATCGGCGAGGCGGGCACGATCGGTTCCACGCCCGCCGTCCACAACGCAGTCATCGACGCCGTGTCCCATCTCGGCGTCCGGCACATCGACATGCCCACCACGCCGATGAAGGTCTGGCGGTCGATCCAGCAGGCCCGGACAGGAGACGTCAACGCATGAAGATCTCGATGACCGTCAACGGTCAGCAGCACACCGACGAGGTGGAACCGCGGCTGCTGCTCGTCCACTACCTGCGTGAGGTCCTCGGGTTGAAGGCCACCAACATCGGCTGCGACACGACCTCCTGCGGCGCATGCACGGTGATCGTCGACGGCTTGTCGGTCAAGTCGTGCACCGTGCTGGCCGCACAGGCGGAGGGGGCGACGGTGACCACGCTTGAGGGTCTCGCCGGGCCGGACGGCGAGCTGCACCCGATGCAGAAGGCGTTCCGCGAGGAGCACGGCCTGCAGTGCGGTTTCTGCACCCCCGGCATGGTGATGGCCGCGATCGGCGTCCTCGCCGACAATCCCGACCCCACCGACCGCGAGGTCCGGGAGGGGCTGGAGGGCAACCTCTGCCGGTGCACCGGCTACCACAACATCGTCCGCGCGGTGCGGGCCGCCGCCCAGGCCGGCCCCGCGGCCGGCCAGGTGCCGCAGTCGCAGGAGACCGCCCGATGATCCCCGGCGCTTTCGAGTACGTCCGGGCGCAGTCGGTCGAGGAGGCCATCGAGGCGCTCGTCGAACACGGGGACGACGCCAAGCTCCTCGCCGGCGGCCACTCGCTGCTGCCCCTGATGAAGCTGCGGCTGGCCATGCCGGGGGTGCTGGTCGACATCAGCCGGATCCCGGAGTTGTCCTACGTTCGGGTCGACGGGGACGGCGATGCGGCGGAGGTGGTCATCGGCGCGGGTACCCGGCACTTCGAGTTGGAGAAGGACGAGATCGCCAGGGCGGAGGTGCCGATCCTGCCCTACGTTGCCGGCCAGGTGGGGGATCGGCAGGTGCGGCACCGGGGCACGCTCGGCGGCACGGTGGCGCACAGCGACCCGGCGTCCGATCTGCCCACGGCGCTGCTGGCCCTGGGCGGCAGCGTGGTCGTGCAGGGGCCGGGCGGGCGACGGAGCATCCCGATGACCGAGTTCTGGCTCGGCTTCTACGAGACCGCGCTGGCCGAGGACGAGGTGATCGTCGAGGTGCGGGTGCCGCGGACCGGCTCGGCCGGCTGGGGCTACGAGAAGTTCACGCGCCGGGCCAACGACTGGCCGATCGTCGCCGCGGCGGCCGTCGAGGGCCGGGTGGCCGTGGCCAACATGGCCGGGGCGGTGGTGCGCGCGACGGCCACCGAGGAGGCGCTGGCCCGCGGTGCCTCGCTCGAGGAGGCGGCCGCCCTGGCCGACGAGGGGACCAGCCCGTCGTCGGACATGCATGCCGACCCGGAGTACCGCCGGCACCTGGCCCGGCTGCTCACTCGCCGGGCGCTGGAGGGGGCGTCCCGCGTGGGAGCCGCAGCCGGCTGACGCAGCCGGTCAGCCGGCACCGAGTGCGGTCAGGGCGGCCGAGGCGCACTCGGTGTCCTGCTCGGGAGTCGCGCCACTGACCCCGATCCCGCCGACCACCTCGCCGTCCAGGCGCACGGGCAAGCCGCCGCCCAGTGTGGTCGGACGGAAGCGCAGTTGCTCGCCCGCGAGTTCGAGGACCTCCGGGCGGCGCTCCTGGAGCTCCCGGAGCTCCGCGGTGGGACGGCGGAACGCCGCCGCCGTGGCCGCTTTGCGCCGGGCGATGCCTGCGGTGAAGCCGGGGGCGCCGTCCCCTCGGACGACGACGAGGTCGAAGCCGGAGACGTCGACCAGCGCGACGCTCACCTGCACCCCGAGCTGCGCCGCGCGCTCCACTGCGGCGGCCACCGCCGCGCCCGCCCGCTCCTGCCCGATGCCGTGCGTCATGCCTCTCCTCGTGTCCGTGCGCGTCGTCCCCGGCCACCTCGCCGGTCAACGGGTCAGCGGGCTTCCCATGTCAGCGGGGGAGTGGGTGCGCTCCCGGACAGGATCTCCTCGGCCCGCATGCGGATCGCGGTGTCCCGGGCGGAGTTGGTCAGCACGTAGAAACGGGACGTCCGGATCGCCTCCACGACCAGCTCGGCGACCTCGTCCGGCTCCCGAGGCGAGGCCGAGAGGGCGTCCAGGCTCTGGAGGGCCGCCCGGGTGGCCGCGTCGGTGTCGGTGGAGGGGCCCGCCGCCCCCGGCCGGTTGCGCGCCGAGGTCTGGAAGTTGGTGCGGACCGCACTCGGGCAGAGCACGGTCACGCCGATGTGCGAGCCGGCCTCCCGCAGCTGGAAGTGCAGTGACTCCGAGAGGGCGACCGCGGCGTGCTTGGAGGCCCCGTAGGCGCCCAGTGATCCGGCGAACAGGCCGAACACCGAACTGGTGTTGACGATGTGCGCGGCGTCCTGCTGCTGGAGCATTGGCATGAACGCCCGGATCCCGTTGACGATGCCCCAGAGGTTGACGCCGAACACCCACTCGAGATCCCCGCGGGCGACCTCCCACAGCGGCTCCTGGGAGCCGCCGACGCCGGCGTTGTTGCACAGCAGGTGTACGGCTCCGAACGCCTCCACGGCGGCGTCGCGGAGGGCCTCCACCGCGGCGGGGTCGGCCACGTCGGTGACCACGGGCAGCACGCCGGCCCCGTCCCGTGCGAGTTCGGCGGCGGCCGAGCTCAGCACCGGCTCCTCGACGTCCGCCATGACCACGTGCATGCCCTCGGCGGCGAAGCGCCGGCTGAGTCCCAGTCCGATCCCGCTCGCCGCGCCGGTGACCACGGCCACCCGCCCGGCTGCCACGACGTCCCCCTGGCCCATCGCCCCGCCTCTCGGTGCCGACCGCTTCCCGTACCGGGCGCGCTGTTGCCCGCGCAACTGTGGCCATCGGGTCGGTGGACGTCAAGCCTGGCAGGACAGCGGTCCTCCGGTTGACACTGCAACGACGGCCTTGACACAGTGAGGCGCATGCGGCGGTCCGCACGGACACGGGGTACGGCGTCCGGGGGCGTGCGGCGGCGGCCCATGGGCACGCGCCTCGAGCGCGACCGGTACGCGCCCTACTTCCTCACCGTCATCGCCAACGTCGTCTCCAGCTCCGCCTCCCAGGTCTACCTGCGCCGGTACGGCATCGGAGTCAACGACTGGCGGGTCGTCTCGCACCTGGGCCTGGATCCGGGCTGCACCGCGCAGGTCGTCAGCAACGTGTTGCAGGTCGACAAGTCCGTCGTCAGCCGCAGCGTGAAGACGCTGGTGGACCGCGGGCTGGTCGCCGTGGAGAGCACCCCGGGCTTCCGCCGCCTGTACCTCACGGCCGAGGGGGCCGCGCTACACAAGGAGATCCTGCCGGTGGCCCTGCACCGGGAGCGCATCCTGCTCGACGGCCTGACCCCGGAGGAAGTGGACCAGCTGCTGGAACTCCTGCGCCGGCTGCAGGCCAACCTGCCGGCACTGGCCGCCTACGACCCACCCCGGGCCGGAAGGGCGGCCGACAGCTCCGCCGAGGACGACGGCGCGCTGGACCCACCTGCCTGAGTGCCCGGACCGCGATCGCGCACCGACGTCGACGACGTCCGTGACGACGCCGGTGCGCGGACGTGGGGAGCGTCACACCTGGTGAACGATGATGCCCCGGATCAGCTTGCCGTCGTCCAGGTCCTGGTAGCCCTGGTTGATCTCGTCGAGGGTGTAGCGGCGGGTGATCAGCTCGTCGAGCTTGAGCCGGCCGGCACGGTAGAGGTCGAGCAGCATCGGGATGTCGTAGAGCGGATTGCTCATCCCGAAGATGTGGCCCTGGATGCGGCGCTGGTAGCCGACCACCATGCCGTTGGCAGCCAGATGGATCTGCTCCTCGGTGTGGCGACCCACCGAGGTCAGGGTCACCTGCGCGCCCTTGCCGACGATCCCCGTCGCCTGCCTGACGATGTCCTCGTCCAGCACGCCGACGGTGACGATGGCGTGGTCGGCGAGCTGGCCGCGGGTGAGCGCCACGACCTCCTCCTGTGCTGCCCCGGCGTCGGCGAAGACGTGGGTGGCGCCGAACTCCTGGGCCTTCTCCCGCTTGAACGCGACCGGGTCGACCACGACCAGGTTCTTCGCGCCGGCGTAGGCGGCGCCCTGGATGGCGTTCATGCCGACGCCGCCGGCGCCGAAGACCACCACCGTGTCGCCCGCGGCGACCTTGGCCACGTTGACCGACGATCCCCAGCCGGTGGGGACCCCGCAGCCGACGAGGGCGGCCACCTCGAACGGGATGTCCTTCTCGATCTTCACGCAGGAGGCCTCCTGGACGACGGCGCGCTCGGCGAACGTGCCGAGCATGCAGAACCCGCCCATCCCCGCGCCCTGGTCGTCGTGGAAGCGGAACCCGCCGTCGGAGAGCTTGCCGGTCTGCATCTCCGCACCGCGGTCGCAGAGGTTCTGCCGGCCCGTGGAGCAGTAACGGCAGACGCCACAGGCGGGGATGAACGCGCAGACCACGTGGTCACCCACGGCGACGCGGGTGACTCCCGAGCCCACGGCCTCGACGACCCCTGCCCCCTCGTGCCCACCGACCATGGGCAGCAGCGCGTACGCGTCACCCGTTCGCAAGTGCTCGTCGGAATGGCACATGCCCGAGACGGCGAACCGGATGCGCACCTCCTGGGGCTGCGGGTCGTCGAGCTCGAGCTCGGTGACCTCCCAGGGCTTGCCGGTCTCACGGATGATGGCGGCCCTCGTCCTCATGCTGGGGGAGCTCCTCGTTGTCGTGGTGGAGATGGAAGTGTCGTGGTGGAGGTGTGCGCCGCGCCACCGGTGCCGACGGCCGTCACCTGTGCGAACTCCGAGGGCGACGGCGTGGCGGTCGGCCCCCGGACGGGCGCGGGGCAGGAACTTCCCGCGGCCGGCCGACCCATGACCCGGATCACTCATCCCGAGGTGTCACCTTGCGTCGAGCGAGTTGCATTGTCAACCGCCGCGACGATGACTCCCGACCGAAGGGCCCGTCGCCGTGGGCTGGCAGCGCTCCTCGCATCGGGAGCCGGCCCGGAGCGGAGGTTGCAATTCCTGTCCTTCCTCGCGCACCAGCGGCAACCGGAACTGGGCCTGAGCTGGGCCGACGGCACCGGGGCATACTTCTGGCCGAGTTGACCGGGGCGGCGGCCCCCAGTAACGTTTCCGTGCGACATGCAACCGTTTGTTCGCATAGCGCACGGTTTGCTGTTCCTCTCGAGGAGGCGCCATGGAGCTGGAGTCGATACTGGATCCGACGGGTGTGACCGACGCCGCCTCGGACACCTCGTTGGCGCCACGGCTGGGAACACTGCGCGGCAAGACTCTCGCCCTGCTGGACAACGGCAAGCCCAACGGCGCCGCGCTGCTGAACGAGTTCGGCAGGGTGCTGAAGGAGCGCCACGGGGTCAAGGACGTGCTGATGTTCACCAAGCCGTACTTCGGCACGCCCGTCGAACCGACGCAGACCCAGCGGATCTTCGAGGAGTGCGACTTCGCGATCACCGCGATCGGTGATTAGGGCTCATGCAGCGCGGCCAGTTTGGCCGACGGGATCCTTCTGGAGAGGCAGGGCGTGCCCGCCGTCTCCGTCTGCACGGAGGCCTTCCGCATCCCTGCGCAGGCCATGGCCAAGGCGTACGGCTTCCCCGGGTTCCAGTACGTCGAGGTGCCGCACCCGGTGGCCAGCCTGAGTGCCGAGGGGCTGCGACAGCGGGTCGAGGAGGTGCTGCCGCGCGTGCTGGACATCCTCGGAGTGGAGGCGTGAACGAGGCGCAGCGGGCGATCGAGCACTGCTACGCGCAGGGCTGGACCGACGGCCTCCCCGTCGTACCGTGCGATTCCGACCAGCTCGACGCGATGCTGGCGCGGGTCGACCGGAACCCCGAGGAGGTCCTGCTGGGCATGCCCCAGCTCGGCCGCTCGGTGACCGTGCGGCTGGCGGCGATCAACGCGGTGATGGCCGGCTGCCTGCCGGAGTACTTCCCGCTGCTGGTCTCGGCATGGGACTCGCTGCGCGAGGAGGGCTACGCCCGGAAGGGCATCTGGCAGAGCACCACCGGGACGGCCTCCCTGCTGCTGGTCAACGGTCCGGTGCGGCAGGAGATCGGGATCAACAGCCGCGGGAACCTGTTCGGCCCGGGCTTCCGGGCCAACGCCACCATCGGTCGCGCCGTCCGGCTGACCGCGATGAACGCCCTGGGTCTCCGGCCGCAGGAGCTGGACCAGGCCACCCAGGGCACGCCGGCCAAGTACACCGCCTGCATCGGCGAGAACGAGGAGGAGTCGCCGTGGGCGCCGCTGCACGTCGACTGCGGGCTCGCCCCTGAGGTCAGCGCGGTGACGGCGATGACCATGCGCTCGACCGCGCACATCGAGGCCCGGCACACCGCCGTCCCGGAGCAGCTCCTGACCGACATCGCGGGCACCCTCGCGCGCACCGGAGCCCTGCTGCACCAGACGGTTAGTGCCTGCGTCGTGCTGTGCCCCGAGCACGCCCACCTGCTGGCCGACGCCGGGTGGAGCAAGCGCGACGTGTCCGCCTTCCTGTACGAGCAGTCCTTCGTGCCCCGCGAGACGCTCGACCGGACCGGCAAGGGGGCGGTGTCCCGGATCAGCCTGTGGCGGGTCGCCCGCGACCATCCGGACGCCGTCGTCGACGAGGGGGCCGACCCGACGCGGAACGGGATCCACGCCATGACCTCGCCCGAGGCGGTCCTGGTCGTCGTCGCCGGGGCCTCGAACTCCGGCGTCTCCGCCGTCGTGGAGACCTTCGGTCCCCGTGGGGGACGGCCGGCCGTCACGCCGATCCCCGCCCAGGCACCGGGATCGACCCAGGACAGCAGACAGGAGAGCCGGACATGACCCAGACCGACCGATCCGCCACCGAGCTGGGCACGGCGCTCGCCGCACCGACCGCCATGCTCGAGAGCGACGGGTTCGTGGCGACCTGGGAGGTGGACGCGGCCAACGGCGTCCACTTCACCGTGCTCCCCGGCAGCGCCGAGTGCCAGGACTGCCTGGTGCCCAAGCCCGTGATGGAGGCGATCATCGGCGAGGCCCTCGAGGGCACGCCGTGGTCGCTGGCGGAGGTCACCCTCCCCGCCGACAAGGGCTGACGACCGTGGGCGACCCGACGCCCCCGACGATGGACGTGGGCGCGCTGGCCGCTGTCGACGTGCCCGTGCACGTGCAGCCACCGACGGACGACGCCGTCCGTCTGCTGGGTCCGGGAGGCTGATCCCGGTGGGCGGAGAACCGGTGGTACGGGACAACCTCGCCTCGCTGCTGGAGGCCGTGGCCGACGCGGTCACCGCCGTCGACCCGCAGTGGCCGGCAGCGGTGCACGTCGGACGTCGCCGGGTGACCTGGGCGCAGTTCGACGACCGCGCCGCCCGGCTCGCCGGTTCCCTGGCAGGGCAGGGGATCGGTCCGGGGGACCGGGTCGGCATCGGACTGCACAACTGCCCCGAGTACCTGGAGAGCCTGTTCGCCGTCCTCAAGCTGCGGGCCGTCCCGGTCAACGTCAACTACCGGTACGGCGCCACCGAGCTCGAGCAGGTCGTCCGTCTCACCCGGATGCGGGGGCTGGTGGGCGAGCCCGAGATGCTCGACGTGATCGGCGACGTCGCGGCGCGGGTACCGGATCTGCGGGTGCTCGTCACCGGGGAGGCTCCGGAGACGCGGTTCCCCCGCTACGAGGACGCCATGAGCGGACCGCCGATGCCCCGGCAGCCGCGCTCGCCCGACGACCAGATCCTGCTGCTCACCGGGGGCACGACGGGCTTGCCCAAGGGCGTCGTGTGGGACTCCGCGGGCGTGTGCGGGGTCGTGTCCTCGGCCTACGGGCGGGCCGGCGTGCCGGTGCCCCGCGACACGGCGGAGGTCGTCGCGGCGGCGGTGGCGCAGGTCCGGGAAGGGACGGCGCCGGTGGTCCTGCCGGCGTCGCCGCTGATGCACGGCACCGGCTTCTTCTTCAGCCTCGGCGACCTGCTGCGCGGCGGGCGGGTGGTGACCCTCCCGCAGCACTCGCTGGACCCGGCCGCGCTCTGGACGGCGGTGCAGGAGGAGCGGGTGGAGGAGCTGGCGATCGTCGGTGATGCCTTCGCCGTCCCGCTGCTGGCCGAGCTGGACCGGGCCGCCGCCGCGGGCACGCCGTACGACCTGACCTCGCTGCGCCGGATCGTCAGCTCGGGAGTCCGCTGGAGCCCGGCGACCAAGCGGCGGCTGCTGGCCGCCGGGCGGTTCACGCTGCAGGACTCCATCGCCGCGACCGAGGGCGGCCCGTTCGGCGTCTCGCTGTGCGGCCCGGACCCCGACAGCGTCACCTCCGAGTTCACCCTGCCCCCCAACGCCCGGGTGATCGGGCCGGACGGCACCGATGTGCGGCCCGGCTCCGGGGAGGCCGGCCTGCTGGCCAGTACCGGCAACCTCCCGCTGGGCTACCTCGACGATCCGGAGGCCACGGCCGCGGTCTTCCGGACGATCGACGGCGTCCGCTATGCCGTTCCCGGTGATTCCGCCACCCTGGCGGCCGACGGCACGATCTCGCTGCTGGGCCGCGGCTCGGGGGTCATCAACACCGGCGGCGAGAAGGTGTTCGCCGAGGAGGTCGAGGAGGTCCTCGTCCAGCATCCCGGGGTCGCGGAGGCCGTCGTGGTGGGCGTGCCCGACGACCGGTGGGGGAGCCGCGTGGCAGCGCTGGTGGTCCCGGTGCCCGGGGCGGAGCTGGACCTGGACGCGCTCGCCGACCACGTCGGGAGCCGGCTGGCCGGCTACAAGCGGCCGCGGGTCCTCCGCCTGGTGGCAGGGATCCCGCGGACCGTGTCGGGCAAGCTCGACCGCCGCTGGGCCCAGGAGCAGGCCCGGGAGCTCGGGGCGTCCCCTCAGAACTGACTGGGCGCGATCCGGCGGACGCCGAGCAGAACCATGTCCCGCTCGATGCGGGCGGACGTCGCCCGCAGCGGTTCGAGCGCGGTCCGCTGCAGGGCAGCGGGGGACAGCCGCCGGGACTGTGTGCCCACGTTGACCGAGGCGACCACCACGCCGGACCCGTCTCGCACCGGCACCGCGATGGAGGTGACGCCCTCCTCCAGCTCCTGGTCGACCAGCGCGAAGCCTCGCACGCGCGCCTCCATGATCTTCGCGCGTAGCCGGGCGGGATCGGTGGTCGTCTTGGCGGTCCGCGGCTCGAGCGTCACCCGGGCCAGGTAGTCGTCCAGCTGCTCGTCCGGCAGCGCCGCGAGCTGGACCCGGCCGTGGGAGGTGAGGTAGGCCGGCAGCCGGGTGCCGACCGTGAGCCCACTGGCCACCACGCGACGCGCACCCACCCGGCTGACGTAGAGGATGTCGTCGCGGTCGAGCACGGCGACACTGGTCGTCTCCTGCAGTTCCTCCGCGAGCGCGGCGAGGTGCGGCGTGACGACCCGGGGGAACGACATCAGCGACAGGTAGGTGTACCCGAGCTCCAGCACGGTGGGGCGCAGGTGGAACTTGCGGTCGACCACGCCCACGTACTCGAGGTCCACGAGCGTCAGCACGAAGCGGCGCGCCGCGGCCCGGGTCATGCCGGTGCGCCGGGCGATGTCGCTGAGGGTGAGCTCCGGCTCCTCGCCGCTGAACGCCTTGATGACCGCCAGCCCTCGCTCCAGGGACTGCACGAAGTAGTCCCCGCGCGGCCGGACCGCCTGCGCTTCGGCAGGAGAGGACTCGGCGTCCTCCGCCACCGGCACGGCCCCGGGTTCGGTCAACGTTCCAGCTCCTCCGCGAGCGCGCGGCCCTGCGCCGCGGCATCAGAGTCCACCATGGATCCCTGCGCCTGCCCTCGGCGCGAGGAGGATCCGGCGCCGTTTCCCCCCTGGGGGGTGACGGTCAGCAGGCCGCGATCGGCGTCCACGCACACCCAGTCACCGGTGTGGATCAGCTCGAACGGGTCGCCGTCCAGGTCGGTGATGGCCGGCACGTGCGTGACCACCACGCCGAGCGCGATCTTGGTGTTCATCGTGGTGAACACCATCGCGGCCGGCGCGGACCCCATGAGCCGGGACATGTGGAACATGCCCGACCACCCCGAGGAGCCCTTGGCACCCTTGAACACCAGGACCTTCCCGGCGAAGGACTGACCCACCAGCTCGTGCCGCGACTCGATGACCCGGCCCTTGCGCGGCTCCACCCCGCCCCAGCCCGAGATCGCCTCGCGGGTGACCAGCGCCTCGCCCTCGGCGACGCCACCGACCAGGCCGCGGCCGGCGAGTACGAAGCTGTCGCTCACGGTCGCTCCCCCCGCCAGGTGCCGGTCACCGCGGCGTCGACGCATTCCTCGAGCGTCCCGAACCAGCCGTGCACGTTCATGATCGCCGGCAGGTAGTGCACCTGCTTGGCCGAGTCGGTGGCGATCACCCGGGTGCCCTTGGGGAGGAACTGGCCGATCGCCGGGCAGGTGTCGCTCATCAGCAGGGCGCCGGCGTCCTCGAGCGCGCGGGCGTACCCGTTCTGCTCGGCGATGTGCCGCAGCGCCCGCGGGGTGAACACCCACAACTCGCTGTCGGGGTGCACGCGGCGGCCCTCGAGCAGCCGGACGACGTCGCGGACCTGGCCCAGGGTGGCGTGCGGGCAGCCGATCATCACCAGGTCCACCGACGTGTCCGAGGCGGTGGCCGTGAGGTGCTCGTAGGCCTCCGACCGTTGCGCCGGCCCGTACCGGAGGTGCTCGACCGGCGCTCGCCCGGCGAAGGCCTCCTCACGGGTCCGCGCCTCCGCCGTGATGCCGGGGACGTGGTACATCTCGACGCCGCCCGACGAGGCGGCCGCCGCGCCGAAGTGCTTGAGCCGCACCAGGTCGGGGGTGCGCTCGATGCCGTCGACGACCGGGATGGCCTCCTCGGGCACCTGCTCCCCGATCCAGTAGCCGAGCAGGCCCCAGTCACGGTTGGTGACGACCGGCGTCGTCACCTCGACCAGGTGCGACCCGCGTCGGTTCTCCTCCAGGTGCAGCCCCCAGTACGGGATCTTGCCGGTGAGCATGGCCGCGCCGGTGCTCTCCCGCCCCTCCACGTTGGTGCGCGCGCCCAGCACCGAGTTGACGTACACGACCGCCGAGCTCTCCATCCAGGCGCAGTGCTCGCCCTTCAGCGGCACGTTGCCGACCTGGTACGGGGTGCAGGTGTTGAGCAGGTGGATGCCGTGCTCGGCGTTGTACTGCTCGCTGGCCATGATCTCGTCGTGCTCGTCCTGGGGCAGTCCCTGCACCCGCCAGTGCTTGGTGTCCATCGGCCCGATGAGCTGGTAGCTCTGCGCCTTGACCGGCGGGATGACGAGCTCCCGCGGCGCGTCCAGGCTGTGCTCGGAGAACGCGCCGTCGGGCGTGGGGGAGCCGCAGACCAGGCTGTGCCGGGAGCCGAACAAGTTGGCCCCGCACACGTTGTCGGTGTCGACCAGCCGCTCGGCGCCGAGCACCTCGCCGTAGCGGACGAGCAGGTCCATCGCGGCGGCCACGGCCTCGCCCTGCTCGCCGTCGAGCATGGCCCGCTCGTCGTCGGCCAGCCTCATCCCGCCTCGCCCCCGTCGAACCGCACGCCCTCCTCGGTCAGCCGCGCCTGGAGCTTCCCGACGTCGACGTCGCCGGCGGCGAGCCCGCCGGAGAGGGCCAGGTCGGCAGCGGTGCCGGCGGCCTGACCCATCGCGAAGCAGGGACCGGTGACCCGGGCACTGGACTGGCCCTCGTGCGTCATCGACGCGCAGCGGCCCACGACGTACGTGTTCGTGAGCACCTGCGGGACGATCATCCGGAAGGGCAGCTGGTTGTAGCCGCGCGGGTTCTCGCCGCGCTGCCAGCGGATCTCCACGTCTCCGGCGACGTGCGCCTCCACCGGCCAGCCGTTGACACCGATGGCGTCGGGGAAGTCGGCGCACTCGAGGATGTCGTCCTCGCTGAGCTGGTAGGCGCCGACGATCCGCCGGGTCTCCCGGATGCCGATGTCGGGCGCGATGTCCACGACGTACGCGGCCTCGAAGCCGGGGACCTCCCGGCGGTAGAAGGGGAACACGTCGCGCACCTGGCGCCGGCCCTGCAGCTCACCCCGGGTCAGCTGCCACACGTCGGTGCCGTCGATGGCGCTGCCGTCGGGATTGGACAGCTGGGTGATGTTGGCCCGCCACTCCAGGGGGTTGCGCTGGGGGCGGACGATCGGCCGCTTGCGGGGGAACGAGAAGAGCCCGGCCTGCTCGGCGTCCTCCATGAGGGCGGGCAGCTTGTCCTGCGTGGCCCGGGCGGCGTCGGCGTCGACGCCGTTGATGCGGAACATCAGCGACGGGTACAGCATCCCGTGCGCCGGGTCGGTCTTCTCGTACGGCGCCCCCGCCCAGGCGGCCAGGTCGCCGTCGCCGGACCCGTCGACGAACATCCGTCCGCGGATCGCCCCCCGCCCGGACTTGGACTCCACCAGCAGCGCGTCCACGCGGTGCTCGTCGGCCATGACGACGCCCACGGCCAGCGCGTGGAACAGCAGGGTCACGCCGGACTCGACCAGCATGTCGTCGAGGGCGATCTTGTAGGCGGAGATGTCGTAGGCCTGGGCCAGGATGCGGTTGGCGAAGCTCAGGTGCGGTTCGTTCAGCCCGTCCAGGGCGGCGATCCGCTCCAGCAGCTCGTCGGCCAGCCCGTGCACCACCTGCCGGTGCTCGCCGTGCACGTTGGCGTGCAGCCCGCAGAAGGTGGACAGCCCGCCGGCGCTGCCCGCCCCACCGGTGTAGCCGTTGCGCTCGATCAGGATCGTGGAGCGCCCTGCGCGGGCGGCGGCGGCCGCGGCCATCACGCCGGCCGGCCCGCCGCCGACCACCACGACGTCGTACTCCCCGAGCAGCGGCGTCCGCCGGCCCGGCTCCTCCAGCCAGTTCTGCGTCACGAGCCCTCCTCGGGGGCGCGGCCGGGGGACGGGGCGGTGAGCACCGCGCCCTCCGGCACGGGTGAGACCAGCCTGCGGTAGGCCGACAGCCAGCCGTGGTCGGGGCCGAGCTCCGGCGAGCCGAGCCGCGCCCGTCGCTCGGCGAGCACGTCCTCGGGGACGTCGAGGTCGACCGTCCGGCGGTCGACGTCGATGACGATCCGGTCGC
Source organism: Blastococcus sp. (assembly GCA_035296685.1). Classification (GTDB taxonomy): domain Bacteria; phylum Actinomycetota; class Actinomycetes; order Mycobacteriales; family Geodermatophilaceae; genus Blastococcus_B. The sequence goes on along the minus strand of DATHAK010000020.1, from coordinate 125,182 downwards.
CGTCCTCGACCAGGGCCAGCGGGCCGCCCAGGGCCGCCTCCGGGGTCACCTCGCCGACGACGGTGCCCACGTTGACCAGTCCGGACATCTGCCCGTCGGTGACCACCGCGACGCTGTCGCCGAGACCCGCACCCTCGAGAGCGAAGACGACGGCCGAGCCCAGCGCCATGCCGGGGCCGCCCACGACACCCAGCCCGCGGACGACGAGCACCGTGCCGGGCCGGACGTCCCCGCGGGCCAGGCCGGCCAGGGCCTCGTCCCGGCTGGAGTAGCACTGCGCCGTCCCCTCGAACCGGCGGGCGCCCCGGTCGTCGACCGGCCGCTTGACCACCGCGCCGCCGGGGGCCAGCGATCCCCGGACGATGACGATGGTGGGCCGGGTGCCGAAGGGGCGGTCGGCCGGGCGGACGACCTCCTCGTCGGCGACCGTCGCCCCGGCGAGGACGTCGCGCAGCGTGCCGCCGTCCACGGTGGGGACGTCGAGGTCGAGCAGGTCGCCGAGCTGGGTCAGGACGGCCCGGGTGCCCCCTGCCCGCTCCAGGTCCTCGATGAAGTGCGGGCCGTTGGGGCGCACCGCGCACAGCAGCGGCACCCGGTCGGCGAGCTCGGCGAACAGCCCGGGCACGTCGACGGGGCAGTCGGCCTCGTGGGCGACCGCCTGCAGGTGCTTGATCGAGTTGACCGACGCGCTGGTGGCCAGCAGCAGCGTGACCGCGTTGCGGAAGGCTGCCGGTGTCATCACCTCGCGGGGCCGCAGCCCCTCGGTCACCAGCTCCACGATCCGCGCCCCGGCGCGGCGGGCGCCGTCCCACATCGCCGGGCTGTTCGCCAGGACGGGGGTGGTCCCGGTCAGGGACATGCCGAGCGCCTCGCAGGCCATGTGCATGGTGTTGGCCGTGCCGAGGCCGGCGCAGACACCCGGTCCGCGGATGGCGTTGTCGGCCATGCCGCACAGGTGCTCCAGCGACATGCGGCCGGCCGCGACGGAGCCGGCGGCGAGGAAGACCTCCTCGATGTCGACGTGCTCGCCGCCGTAGTCGCCGCTGGGCTGGTAGCCGCAGCCGACGACGATCGTCGGGATGTCCAGCCGCCCGGCGGCCATGAGGTGCGCCGGCGCGGTCTTGTCGCAGGAGGCGAGGGTGACCATCCCGTCGAGCTGGGCGCCCTCCACGGCGACCTCGACGTCGTTCACGATCAGGTCGCGGCTGGGCAGGATGTAGCGCCCGTCCCGCCCGGCCGAGGTGATGAAGTCGCTCGGGGCCGCCGTCCGCACCTCGAACGGGAGGCCACCGGCGGCGCGGATCGCCTCCTCCACCACCGGCACGATGCCGTCGAGGTGGCTGAAGCAGATCGCCAGCTTCGACGAGGAGTTGACGACGGCGATCTTGGGCTTGGTCATGTCCTCGTCCGGGATGCCCAGCGCCCGCCACTGCGCCCGGCGCACCGCCCAGCGGGAGCTGCCCTCCTGCAGATTGCTGCGCAGCCCACCGGGCGCCGGGGTCACGCGCTGACCCCGGCCACCGAGTCGTGCCACGGGATCATCAGCCGCTTGGTCAAGGTGACCGCCGCATAGAGCAGCGAGCCCATGATCGAGAGCAGCACGATGACGGCGAACAGCTGGGGCGCGTCGAGGGCGTTGAGGCTCTTGACCACCAGGTGGCCCAGACCCTCGCTGCCGCCCAGGTACTCGCCGACGATCGCGCCGATGACGGCGAACACGATGCCCACCTCGGCCCCGGCGAAGATGTAGGGCAGCGTGCTCTTCAGCTCGAGGTTCGTGAACGTGGCCCACTTGCTGGCGCCGAGGCCCCGCATGACGTCGCGGTGCCCGCGGTCGACCGACCGGACGCCGAGCATCACGTTCAGCATGATCGGGAAGAACGCCAGGATCGCGGCCATGATGACCTTCGACGTCGTCCCGAAGCCGAACCAGATGACGAAGATCGGGATGAACGCGACCTTCGGGATCACCTGCAGGGCGACGAGCGCCGGCTGCAGCGCCCGCTCGAGCCACAGCACCCGGCCGAGGACGGCGCCCACGGCCGTGCCCACGACCAGCGCGAGGAGGAAGCCGACGAGCACCTCGTAGAGGGTGATCCAGAGGTCGTGCCAGATCGTTCCGCTGGTGATGAGGTCGCCGAGCGCCCGGGCCACGTCCGTCGGTGCGGGCAGGATGAACTTCGACACCCCGATCACCGAGACGGCGAACTGCCAGCCGCCGAGGAGGATGATCAGCAGGACCGGGGTGGAGAGGAAGGGCAGCCACCTCATCAGGTTGTCGCGGTCGTTCACCGGCGCGTCCGGGTCCTGCGCCTTCGGGGGGTCGACCGGAACTGCGCTGGTCTCGGGGGACTTCGCGAGATGAGTCATTCTTCGTCCAGTTCGTGGCGGAGTTCGCGGACGATCGTCTGGAACTCGGCGCTGGTCTCGGTCTCCAGCGACCGCGGCCGCGCGAGCGGAACAGGGGTGATGGAGCGGATGCGGCCCGGCCGGGGGGTGAGCAGGACGACCCGGTCGGCCAGGAAGACGGCCTCGCTGATCGAGTGCGTGACGAACACGACCGTGGCGCCGGCCTGCGCGTGGATCGACTGCAGTTCCAGGTTCATCTTGTCGCGGGTCAGCGCGTCCAGGGCGCCGAACGGCTCGTCCATCAGCAGGATGGTCGGGTCGTAGCTCAGCGCCCGGGCGATCGCGGCCCGCTGACGCATGCCGCCGGACAGCTCCCGCGGGTAGGCGTTCTCGAAGCCGGGCAGGCCGACCAGCTCGCACAGCTCCGTCGCCCGGGCCCGCCGCTCCTTCCGGCCGACCCCGCGCAGCTTCAGCGGCAGCGAGATGTTGTCCGAGACCGTGTACCAGGGGAAGAGGTTGGCGTCCTGGAAGACCAGGCCGAAGTGCTCGAAGGCCTCGTCGTTGCGCTTGCCGCCGCGCCAGATGCTCTCCCCGTCGGCGGTCACCGTGCCGGAGGTCGGGGGGAGCAGGCCGGCCAGGATGCGCAGCAGAGTGGTCTTGCCGCAGCCCGAGCGGCCGACCAGCGAGATGAACTCGCCGCGCGCGATGGAGAGGTCGACGTTGCTGAGCGCGTGCACCTCCCCGCGTCGCGCCTGGTAGGTCTTGTCGACCCCGGTGACCTCGAGCTGGGCCTGCCCCGGGGCGCGGCGGGTGTCCCGGTCGGGAGCGACGTGGGGTTCGGTCGGAGAGACGGTCATGTGGTCCTCCCGCTGTCGGGACGTCATGAGCCGGGGGCGAAGTCGTTGGTGTACCAGTCGTCCGGGTCCAGGTCCTCGGGGACGAAGCCCGCGCCGGACATCTCCTCGTAGACCGTCTGCCACTGCTCGGGCACGGTCCTGGCGATCTGGTCGTCGCCGGCCGCGGTCCACGACTCCACGTACTCGGTGAGCGCCGCCTTGCCGACTTCCGCGTCCTTGAGGGTCGGGATGTCGTAGTCCGCAAGGCACTTGATGGTCTCGGCGAAACCGTTGGCCTCGTCCTCCTCGACGAACAGCACGGCGTCCTTGATCGCCGCGAGGTAGGAGCGCAGCTGCTTCTGCGTCTCCTCGTCGTCGGCCTGGTCCTGCGAGGTGATGTAGACCTGGCCGCCGCTCTCGACGTCGTCCGAGGGCGCGTAGATGACCGCGTCGGGCTGCTGCCTCTGCAGGGCCACCGCGGTGTCGAGCGAGACGACGTATCCGCCGATCCGGCCCGACTTGACCAGGTCGTAGACGCCCGGCGCGAGGCCGACCACCTGGGTCTGGACGTCAGCGGGATCGATGCCGGCCGAGGATGCCGCGACCTTGATGATGAGCTCGCTGGTGCCGCCCTCCGACGGCGTGCCCATCAGCCGGCCCTCGATGTCGGCGGCGGACTCGAGCGGGTCCGACTTGTCCGAGACGAAGCGGATGGTGCCGGTCTTGTTGATCTGGCCGACGTTCAGGAGAGGTGCCTCCCGCTCGCCGGTCGCCACCATGGTCTCCATGTCGCCGACGCGGGTGATCAGCGCGCCGCCGGCGATCACCGTCTGGATCGCCTGGGCCGAGCCCTGCGTGGTCTCGAAGGTCACGTTCAGCCCGTGGTCCTCGAAGTAGCCGCAGGAGGAGGCGACCAGTTCCGGGGTGAAGGTCAGGCTCTCCAGCGGGAGGATGTTGAGGAACGTGACGTCCTGCACCTCGCCCTCCACCTCGCCGCCGCCCCCGCTGTCGCCGCCGGCGGACGCTTCCTCGTCGTCCCCACCCCCGCCGCACGCTGCCAGGAGGGCGGCCGCGCTCACGGCCGCGAGGGAGGACCGCCACCGCCGGTGGCGGCTGACGGGACGCAGGGTCGTGCGGGTCATCGGGCTCTCCTTCGAGCGGAGCGGGCGGCGAGGGCGGGGGAGCGCTCGGGCTCTGCGCGCTGGGACGGGGGATGAGGTGGGCCACGGCGGTCGGCCCGCGGTGTGCAGTTGACGGGCGGTGCGAGACGAGCGACGACGAGGTGGCCGGGCGCCGATGTGTGCGACATGCGATCACTCGTGCTCCTGCCGAACATATGGCGCAGCTCACACGGTGTCAAAGCGAGGCAGCCCATCGCCCGCAGATGGCGGCGCAGTCGTGACCGAGTCGATATCCGCGACGCCGCCGCCTTGACCCGACAGGCACTGGTGAGGGACCGTGTGTGCGCAGAGAGAGCGCCTGTTCGGATGGCGCACGGCCTGCAGAGGTCGGCCCGAGGCCGGCGCGGCAGGAAGGGGAGTCCGTGACCAGCCGGCTGGAACCGAGGAACGCCGTCCTGCAGAGCGACGCCTCCGGCCGCCCCCGGGTGGACATGGACACCCTGCGACTGATCCAGGAGTACTACGCCGACCAGGGCTGGACCGACGGGCTGCCGGTGGTGCCGGTGACCGACTCGTACCTGGCCGAGTTCCTCGCCCAGACCGACCGCGCCGCCGAGGACGTGGTCTTCCGGATGAACCATCTGGACCGCTCCTGCACGGTCCGCTCGGCGGCGATCAACGCCGCGATGGCCGGGTGCCGCCCCGAGTACTTCCCGGTCGTCCTGGCCGCCTGGGACGCGCTGATCGCCGAGGGGTACGCCGGCAAGGGCATCTGGCAGAGCACCACCGGCACCGCGCCGATGCTGATCGTCAACGGCCCGATCCGCGAGCAGCTCGGCATCAACAGCCGGGGGAACGTCTTCGGCTCCGGGTGCCGCGCCAATGCGACGATCGGGCGCGCCCTGCGACTCACCGCCATCAACGCGTTCGGCCTGCGGCCGCAGCACCTCGACCAGGCCACCCAGGGGACGCCGGCGAAGTACACCTGCTGCATCGCCGAGAACGAGGAGGACAGCCCCTGGGCGCCCTTCCCGGTCGACCACGGCTTCGCCCCCGGGGAGAACACCGTGACCGCGATGCTCGTCCGTTCGGTCATCCACCTGGAGGCCCGGCACACCGAGGACGCCGAGCAGCTCGGCCGGGACCTCGCCGGCACGCTCGCGCGCACCGGCGCCCTGGTGCACGAGACGATCAGCGGCTGCCTCGTGCTCGGCCCGGAACACGCGCACGTGTTCGACCGGGCCGGCTGGTCCAAGGCCGACGTCCGGCAGTTCGTCCACGACCACGCGGTGAACTCCCGGGCCCGGCTGGCGGAGGTCGGCAAGGATGCCATCTCCAAGGAGACCCGCTGGCGGCTGCCCGCCGGTCATCCGGCCGCGATACCCGACACCGCGGCCCAGGACGGGAAGGACCTCGTCCCGGTGCTCAACTCGCCCGAAGCTCTCCTGGTGACCGTCGCCGGCGCGTTCAACGCCGGCGTGTCCGCCGTGGCCGAGACGTTCGGCCCCCGGGGCGGACCCCCGGCCATCGCCCGCATCGCCGACGCACCGTCCCCGGGAGGGACCCGATGACGCCTGTTGTTGCCGAACCGGCCCGGAACACGCCCGTCTACGGCGAGTTCGACGTCGTCGTCATCGGTGGCGGACCCGCGGGCATCACCACCGCGGCCGCGGCCGCCCGGGCCGGCCGCAGCACGCTGCTGGTCGAGCGCTACGGCTTCCTCGGCGGCGCCGGCACGATGGGCGGGCTGTCCACCTTCTGCGGTCTGCACGCCAAGATCCACGGCGAGCACCGGCAGGTCATCCACGGTCTCGCGGACGAGATGCTCGAGCGGCTGGTCAAGCTCGACGGCCTCAACCAGCCGCACCTGACCATCAACGACGGCATCCTGGCCCAGGCGTTCGACATCTCCGCCTACAAGCTGGCCGCCGACGAGCTGGTGGTCGACTCGGGTGCGAAGCTGCTCTTCCACGCCCTGGCCGTCGGCGTCGTCATGGCCGACGACGCGACCATCGACGCGGTGATCATCGAGAGCAAGTCCGGCCGCGCCGCCGTCCGCGGCCGGGTGTTCGTGGACGCCTCCGGTGACGCCGACGTGGCCGCCTGGGCCGGCGTTCCCTTCGAGAAGGCGCCGCACCTGCTCTATCCCTCGCTGATGTTCCGGATCAACGCCGTCGACGTGGAGGCCGCCGGCCCCGCGCCGTGGCGCACCGTCGAGCGGCTGATGGAGGAGGCCGAGGCGGCCGGGACCCACACGTTCCCGCGGAAGAAGCCGATCGTCCGCCCGCAGCGCAACCCGCTGGAGTGGCGGGCGAACCTCACCCAGCTGTCCAACGCCGACGGGAGCGCGATCGACGGCACCGATGTCGACCAGCTGACCCGCGGGGAGCTGCAGGGTCGCCGGCAGTCCTTCGACGCCTTCGACTTCATCAAGCACCGGACGCCGGGCTTCGAGCACTCCTACATCGTCGACATCGCGCCGCAGATCGGGATCCGCGAGACCCGGCGGGTGTTCGGCCACCACCGGCTGACCGAGGACGAGGTGCTCGACTGCGCCGACTTCCCCGACGCCATCGGCGTCAACGGCTGGCCGGTCGAGGCGCACGTCGCCGGGACGGTGGAGTTCCGCTGGCAGCGTGGCGAGCGCGGCTACAACCAGCTGCCGTACCGGATGCTCGTGCCCGAGCGGGTGGGGAACCTGCTGGTCGCCGGGCGCTGCGCCTCGATGACCCAGGGCGGCCAGTCGTCGGCCCGCGTGACCGGGCCCTGCTTCGCGATGGGGGAAGCAGCCGGGACGGCGGCGGACCTGGCCATCCGGGACGGCGTCGCGGTCGGCGACGTCCCGATCGGGGAGCTCCAGCGCCGCCTCGAGCTGGCCGGCGCGTTCCTCGGGGCCACGGAATGACATCGCTGCGGAGCAACTTCCCCGTCGGCGGCACCCCCTGGGCCATGCGCCGGGCACAGTGGACCGCGCTCGGCCTGTCCGACGAGGACATGGACAAGCCCAAGATCGCGATCGTGAACAGCTCGTCCAGCCTGGCCAGCTGCTTCAGCCACCTCGACGGCGTGGTGCCGCCCCTCAAGGCGGCGATCCAGGCGGCCGGGGGGGTGGCCTTCGAGGTGCGCACCGCGGCGCCCAGCGACGCGATCACCAGCGCGGGCCGCGCCGGGCAGTACATCCTGCCTAGCCGGGACCTCATCGCCAGTGACATCGAGGTCGCCGTCGAGGGCGCCCAGCTCGACGGCATGGTCACCCTCGCGTCGTGCGACAAGACGACCCCCGGCCAGCTCATGGCGGCCGGGCGGCTGGACATCCCCACGATCGTGATCGGCTGCGGCTACCAGCCCTCCGGGATCTACCGCGGCGAGCACGTCGACTTCGAGGACGTCTTCCTCTACGCCGGCCACGTCGCCAGCGGCGCCATGACCGTCGAGCAGCTCGCGGAGATGGCGTCGGTCGCGGTCAGCGGCCCCGGTGTGTGCGCCGGCATGGGCACGGCCAACTCGATGCACATCGCGACCGAGGCGCTCGGGATGATGATGCCCGGCAGCGCTCCGGTGCTGGCCAACAGCCCGAAGATGTTCGCCGACGTGGAGCGGGCCGGCCGGCGGATCGTGGAGCTGGTGGCCGAGGGCCTCCGCCCGCGGCAGATCCTCACGGCGGGCGCGTTCCGCAATGCCGTGGCCGCCGTCCTGGCGATCAGCGGATCGGTCAACTGCGTCAAGCACCTCCAGGCGGTCGCCGTGGAGGCCGGCTGCGACGTCGACGTCCTCGGCCTGTTCGAGGAGCTCGCGCCGCAGGTGCCGCTGCTCACCGGCGTCAAACCCAACGGGGACCGCAGGATCGACGAGTTCGAGGCCGCCGGCGGCGCCCAGGCGCTGCTGCGCCAGCTGCGGCCGCTGCTCGACCTCGACCAGCCGACCGTCGCAGGCGGCACCCTCGGCGACGTGCTCGGCGGAGCTCCGGTGGCCGACGGCGACGTCATCCGCCCGTTCGACGACCCGCTGGCCCGGCACCCGGGCATCACCATCGTCCGCGGCTCCCTGGCCCCGGAGGGGGGAGTGGTGAAGCGGACGGTCGAGGACGACGGTGTGCACCGGTTCTCCGGGCCGGCGAAGGTCTACCACTCGCGCGACGAGGGGCTGGCCGGCATCCGCGGCGGCGAGGTGCGGCCCGGCGACGTGGTCGTGCTCAGCGGCCTGGGCCTGCGCGGCTCGCCGGGCATGGCCCTGACGTCGGCGTTCATCTTCGCCCTCGACGGGGCCGGGCTCGGCGACCAGGTGGTCGTCGTCACCGACGGGCAGATGTCGGGGCTGGTCAACAAGGGTCTCGTCGTGGCCGAGGTCAGCCCCGAGGGGGCAGTGGGCGGGCCCCTCGGGCTCGTCCGTGACGGCGACGTCATCTCGGTGGACGTCGACGCGCGCACCCTGGACCTGAACGTGCCGGAGGAGGAGCTGGAGCGGCGCCGGGCCGAGCTGCCGCCCCTGCCCGCGCCTCGCGGCTGCGGGTGGCTGGACGTCTACGCGCGGACGGTGTCTCCACTGGCTCGGGGAGCGACGCTCGGCGGCTGAGCGGACGGCCGGACCCGGCTGCGACTCAGGGGTTCACGGCCAGGAACAGGAAGCCGGCGAGCAGCACCAGGTGCACAGCGCCCTGCAGCCGTGTGGCGCGGCCGGGGACCACGGTCAGGGCCCCGACGACGACGGTGAGGGCCAGCAGGACCATCTGCGTGGGGCCGAGTCCCAGCAGCAGGGGACCCTCCAGCCAGACCGACGCGATCGCGATGGCCGGGATGGTCAGGGCGATGCTGGCCAGCGCCGAGCCCAGGGCGAGGTTGAGGCTGATCTGCACGCGGTTGCGCAGGGCGGCCCTCGACGCGGCGATCGTCTCCGGCAGCAGGACCAGCAGTGCGATGACCACCCCGACGAACGACTGGGGGAAGCCCGCCGCCGCGACGCCGGCCTCGATGGCGGGTGACTCGACCTTCGCCAGCCCGACGACGGCGACCAGCGCGACGAGCAGGAGCAGGAGGCTGGTCGCCGCGGCGCGGTCCGTGGGGGGCGCGGCGTGCTCCTCCACCGGGTCGGCCGCTCCGGACTCGGCGACGGGGAGGAAGAAGTCGCGGTGGCGGACGGTCTGGGTGAGCACGAAGGCCGCGTACAGGGTGAGCGAGGCGACGGCGGCGAAGGCCAGCTGCGACCCGGAGAACTCCGGGCCCGGGCGGCTGGTGGTGAAGGTCGGGAGCACCAGGCTGAGCGTGGCGACGGTCGCGACGGTCGCCAGCGCCGCGCCGCTGCCCTCCGCATTGAACACCGCCAACCCGAAGCGACGGGCGCCCAGCAGCAGCGACAGGCCCACGATGCCGTGGCAGGTGATCATCACGGCCGCGAAGACAGTGTCGCGGGCAAGGGTGGCCGTGTCGGGACCGCCGGCGATCATCAGGGTCACGATGAGCGCGACCTCGATGACTGTGACGGCCACGGCGAGGACCAGGGATCCGAACGGCTCGCCCACCCGGTGCGCCACCACCTCGGCGTGGTGCACCGCGGAGAGCACCGCCCCGGCCAGGACCAGCGCCACGACCACCGCGAACACCGGCGCGAGGTCCCGTCCCCACGTGACGGCGAGCAGCACCAGCGCAGCGACCGGGAGGACCGTGGTCCAGGACAGGAGCGCGGAGCGGGTTCCGGTGGCCATGCCCTCACGCTGGCACAGCGCCGTTCCCGAGGTCGTCGCGAGGCGCTGGACCTAGGCTGCCGTCGTGACCGATCCGGGTGACCCCGCCGCGGCCAAGGCCGCGCTCCGCCAGCGACTCCTGTCCCGCCGGCTGGCGCGCACCCCGGAGGAACGGGACGCGGCCGCGGCGGCGGTCGCCTCGGCGCTGGTCCGAGGGCTCGACGGAGTCGCCACCCTCGCCGCCTTCGTCCCCGACCCGACGGAGCCCGGGTCCGGCCGGCTGCCCGCCTCCTATGCCGAGACCGGCGCGCGGGTGCTGTTGCCGGTCATCCCGGCCGAGGGCCACACGCTCGACTGGGCCGAGTACACCGGCGATCTCGAGCCCGGCCGGTTCGGGCTCTCCCAGCCGGTCGGCCGCCGGCTCGGCTTCACCGCGATCCGGGCCGCGGACGTCGTCGTCGTCCCGGCGCTGGCGGTGGACCGCCACGGGATCCGGCTGGGCCGCGGCGGCGGCTACTACGACCGGGCCCTGGTGCACGCCCGGCCGGAGGCGGTGCTGGTCACCGTGGTGTTCGACGACGAACGCGTCGAGGACCTCCCGCGCGAGGCGCACGACCGGCCGGTGACGGCGGTGGTGACGCCGAACGGGGGCTGGCAGGAACTCGACCACCACCCGGTCTGACCGGGTGTGTCCCTGTCCCAGAGGCCTCCCGGGTGGCGACCACGAGCGCGGTGACACCGAGAGTTCATCCCGACTCGTGTCGGGCCTGCTGCAGGTTCGACTGGTGGGGGCCGGAGAGCCAGTCCTGACCCAGACGTGCGTCGACCGGCTCCTCTCCTCGCCGCAGCGCGTCGATGTAGGCACGATCGGCGGCCAGACGGGCCGCCACCTCGGGACCCTCGGCGACCGCCCCGTGGCCGGGGACCAGGACGTCGACGTGCCGGGCAGCCTTCTCCAGCCGGTCGAGTGCCGCCTCGTAGGCGCCCACCTGACCGGGCCGGCGAGGGTCGAGGAGCGGGATCAGGACGTCGGAGAGCATGTCGCCGGCGAGCAGGACGCCACGGTCCGCGAGGAGGACCGCGGCGTGGCCGATCGCGTGCGCCTGATGCTCGACGATCTCGCCGGGAACCGGTCCGCCGTCCGCGGGCAACGGGGTGACCAGCGCGATCAGGTCGAGGGGGATGCCCGACGCGCTCTCCGCCGCCATCGTCTGCGCCCGCTCTCGGACTCCACTCGCAGCGGAGGCGGCTGCGGGCATGGCGTAGCGCGGCACGTCGCCGAATCGGGCATGCCAGAGCAGGTGGTCCCAGTGGAGATGGGTGGAGAACCCGGCGACCACCGGGACGCCGAGCCGGTCCAGGTCATCGGCGAGCCGGCTCAGATCGGAGCCGTCGATGCCGGGATCGACCAGGACCAACCCGTCCTCCCCGCGCACCACGACGGCATTGCTCCAGACCCACTCGCTCTGCCGGACCCAGACGCCGTCGGCCACCTGATTCAGCATCGGCTCACTCTGTCAGGCATCCCCCGGAGTGCCCCGAGCAGCAGCTCGTCCGGCGGCGCGCGTCGGCGGCAACGCGGTAACGGTCAAGTGTCGGCCGCGCGACAACCCTCAGTACCGGCGATAGTTTCCCGTGACGGGCGGGGGCCCGTGCACCGACGCACACGCGGCAACGGCGGGAGAGGCAGTCCATGGCGGCTCAGCTGACCTTGCAGGACGTGAGTCTGCAGTTCGGCGGGATCAAGGTGCTGCAGGAGGTGAGCTTCGCCGTCGAGCCGGGCCAGATCTTCGGGCTGGTCGGGCCCAACGGTGCGGGCAAGACGTCGCTGTTCAACTGCATCAGCGGGCACTACAAGCCGACCTCGGGCACCGTGCGGATCGACGACACCGAGGTGCAGGGCCACCGTCCGGCGACGCTCGCGCGTCACGGCCTGGCCCGGACGTTCCAGCATCCCGCGCTGCAGTTGCACGAGACGGTGCTCGAGAACGTGCTGCTCGGTGCCCACGCCCGGCTCCCCGGGGGAGCGTTGGAGTGGTCGGTGCGCCTGCCGCGCACCTGGCGCTCGGAGAAGGCGCTGCGGGCCGAGGCGCTCGACCTGCTGGAGCGCAACGGTCTGGGGTGGGCCGCGCACCTGCCCGCCGACGAGCTGTCGCACGGCCTGCACAAGGGCGTCGAGCTCTGCCGCGCACTGCTGATGAAGCCGAAGCTGCTACTCCTCGACGAGCCGGCCGCCGGCCTGCCGCACTCGGAGGTGGAGACGCTGATCGCCACGGTCCGGCGGCTGCGCACGGACGACGACATCACCGTCGTGATCGTCGAGCACCACATGGGCCTCATCGCCGCCCTCACCGACCGCGTCGTCGTGCTCGACCACGGGGCGAAGCTCATGGAGGGCACGGCCGCCGAGGCGCAGTCCGACGCCCGCGTCATCGAGGCGTACATCGGGAAGGACGCCGCGGATGACGCTGCTTGAGCTCGAGGACGTCACCGCCTTCTACGGCCCCGTGCAGGTGCTCGACGGTGTGTCGCTGAGGGTTCCGGACAACGGCGCGGTCGGCATCCTGGGCGCGAACGGCGCCGGCAAGACCACCACCCTCCGCGCGATCAGCGGCACCGTCCGCGCGGGCGGCCGCATCGTCTTCGACGGCAAGGACATCCGCGGCCTGCGGCCGGACCAGGTCGCCGCCCTCGGCATCGCCCACGTGCCGGAAGGGCGCGGCACGCTCGGCGACCTGACCGTCCGCGACAACCTGCGGGTCGGCGCCTACCTGCGCAAGGACGGTAAGGCGGTCGACAAGGACATCGAGTACTGCCTCGACCTGTTCCCGAACCTGAAGGACCGCATCGGGTCGAACGCCTCGGCGCTGTCCGGCGGCGAGCAGCAGATGCTCGCGGTGGCCCGGGCGATCATGTCCAAGCCGCGGCTGCTGCTGCTCGACGAGGCCTCGCTCGGCCTCGCGCCGAGCACAGCGAAGAACGTCTACGACGCGATCCGGCGGCTGCGCGTCGAGTCCGGCATCGCCATGGTCGTGGTCGAGCAGAACGCCAACCTCGCCTTCACCCTCGTCGACAGCGCCACGGTCCTGGAGACCGGGCGGAACGTGCTCACCGGCACGTCCGCCGAGCTCAAGGGCATGGACGAGATCCGACGCGCATACCTGGGAGGCTGAGATGGGGAAGTTCGTCCAGCTCGTCGTCGACGGCCTGTCGACCGGCTCCGTCTACGGCGCGCTCGCCCTGGCCATCGTGCTCGTCAACCAGGCGACCGGACTCATCAACTTCGCACAGGGCGGCATGGCCGTGCTCGCCGCCTACGTCACGTGGTGGTTGACCAACCACAGCGTGCCGCTGATCCTCGCCATCCTGATCTCGATCGCCCTGTCCTTCGTGTTCGGCGCCGTGGTCGAGCGGTGGCTGATGCGGCGGTTCGAGCGGGGCGACCCCGACACCGCCGTCGTCGTCACGATCGGCCTGCTGACGCTCATCACCGGCTTCTGCGGGTGGCTCTGGACGTACAACAACCAGCAGTTCCCCTCGCTGTTCCCCCTCCGCACCGTGTCGTTCCTGGGGGTCTCGATCAGCATCCGCTCGATCGGGACCACGGTCGTGATCGTCGTGGCGATGATCCTTCTGCAGGCACTCTTCGTCCGTACGAAGCTCGGCCTGGCGCTGCGGGCCGTCGCGATCAACCCGCAGTCCGCGGCCTTCTCGGGACTCCCCGTCGGACGTCTCCTCATGGTCGGCTGGGGCCTCGCGGCCGCGCTCGGCGCCGTCGCCGCTGCGCTCGTCGCCCCGCAGCTCACGCTGACGCCGGGGATGCTCGACAACGCCCTCGTGTACGCGCTGGCCGCCGTCATCCTCGGCGGTCTCACGAGCCCGGTCGGCGTCGTCGTCGCGGCCTGGATCATCGGCATCCTGGAGAACCTGGCGGCGGTCTACGTGTCCTTCATCGGCTTCGACCTGAAGGTCGCCGTGCCGTTCATCCTCATCTTCGTCGTGCTGATCGTCCGACCTCAGGGCCTGTTCGGCCGGAAATCCGTGGTGCGCGTGTGATGGCCCCTGGAATGACCTCCCCAGCCTCGCCCGTGTGGCAGCGCCCGTGGGCGCGCTGGGCAGGCTGGCTGCTGCTCGTGGTCGTGCTCGCCGTGGTGCCCCTCGTGATGACGGAGTTCGCCAACGAGACGCTCGCCCGCATCGGCGTCTACGCCGTCGCCGTGCTGGGGCTGAACGTGGTGATGGGCTACGCCGGGCAGGTCTCGCTGGGCCAGATCTTCTTCCTCGGCCTGGGCGCCTACATCACCGCGTACGGCGTCCAGGAGGAGTGGAACATCGTCCTGGTCTTCGTGCTCGCCTGCCTGATCCCCGCCGTCGTCGGCCTGCTCGTGGCACTCGCCGCCGCGCGCCTGGGCGGACTGGCGATCGCGATGGTCACGATCGCGCTTCCCATCGTCGGCGTACCGCTGGCGAAGCGGCTGAGCGATTTCACCGGCGGCTCGCAGGGCATGTCCGCACGCTTCGCCGATGCGCCGGAGGGGAGTGGGCTCTTCGACGACCAGTGGGTGCTGTACGTCGTGCTGATCATCGGCGGCATCGTGTTCCTGCTGACCCGCAACCTCGTCCGCGGCAAGTACGGCCGGGCGTTCGCGATCGTCAAGGGCAACGAGAACGTGGCGTCCTCCATGGGCATCTCGCCGTACCGCTACAAGGTGCTGGCCTTCACGATCGCGTCGCTCATCGGCGGCGTGAGCGGGTTCCTCTACATGGCCGTCATCCAGTACACGTCCCCCGAGACCATGAGCTTCGGGCACTCGATCCAGCTCGTCGCCGCGATGGTGATCGGCGGCGCGGCGAGCATCGTCGGCTCGCTCCTCGGCGGCGCCTACTACGTGCTCGTCCCGCAGCTGACGAACCTCGTCGACCCGAGCCTCACGGCCCTGTTGCAGGGCGCGCTCCTGCTGGTCGTGCTGTTCGTGCTCCCCGGCGGCCTCGTGTCGCTGCCCCGCGCGCTGACCCGCGGACGGCGCCGCTCCCGCGCCGGACGCGGCCCCGTCGCGCCACCGACCACTCCGTCGACGACCACAGGGTCGGGGACCGCGGCGGAGGAACCTGAGACAGAGAGGCAAGGTCACGCATGAACAGGCACTCTCGATCGCGGAAGGCGCTCGGCATCGCCGTCGCGTCGGCGCTCGCGGTCACGATGTCGGGCTGCGGCCGCGGCGACGACACCGGCCGCAGCGGCGATGCTGCCGAAGGAGCGCCGAGCCCGGGCATCACCGACGACTCGATCACGCTCGGCATCACCACCCCGCTCAGCGGCTCCACGGCCGGACCGGGCACCTGCACGGTCGCCGGCGTCACCGCGTACTTCGGCGCGAAGAACGCCGCGGGCGGCGTCGAGTTCGGTGACGGCAAGACCCGCACGGTCGAGATCGAAGCGCTGGACGACACCTACGACCCGCAGAAGGCCAAGGCGAACTACGACCAGCTCAAGGACGACGTCTTCGCGATGACCGCGGGGCTGGGCACGCCGACCAACCGTGCGTGGCGCGAGGCGGCGATCGCCGACGAGGTGCCGCAGGTGCTGATCATGACCGGCGACCCGCTGTTCAGCGACACCGAGGAGAGCCCCTGGCAGCTCGGCTTCGTGCCGAAGTACCAGAACGAGGGCGAAGCCTTCGGCGAGCTGCTCGCGGCATCGGGTGGTGACCACAAGGTCGCGATCCTGTCGCAGAACGACGACTACGGTGCCGGCTACGTCGAGGGCTTCAAGTCGGCCATCGAGGGCGCGGACAACATCGAGATCGTCGACGAGCTCACCTACGAGGCGACCGACACGTCCGTCGACGCGCAGCTCACCGAGCTCGCCGCCAGCGACGCCGACGTCTTCTTCAACGCCATGTCCCTGGTCCCGCTGATGGTCGGGTCGCTGCAGAAGGCGCAGCAGCTGGGCTGGAAGCCGAGCTGGTTCCTGCCCTCGAACACGTCGAGCCCGGGGGCGGTCCTCGAGCCCGGCGGCGCCGCGGCGTACCCCGGCATCTACTCGGTGTCGTTCTCGAAGGCGCCGCAGAGCCCCGCGTTCGCCCAGGACCCGGACGTGGTGGAGTACCTGGCGGCGCTCAAGCAGTACGGCAACTACCCGGACCCGCCGGCGTTCCCGCACTGCCAGTGGAGCTGGATGGTGGGCGCGACGCTCGAGCAGGCCTTCCAGGAGATGGAGGAGCCGACCCGTGACAGCTTCATGGAGGCGCTGCGCTCGATCGACGGCTTCGAGGCGCCGCTCATGCTGCCGGACACGTCGGTGAACACCACCGAGGACGGTCAGCCCGCGGTGTCGACGGTGGTCGTGCAGAAGTTCAACGGCCGGGGCTACGACACGGTCGAAGCATTCGAGTGACACCGGTCTGACGCGGAGGGGCGGCTCGTTCCCGGACGAGCCGCCCCTCCGTGCGGCGGACTGTGGTCAGCCGGCATCCAGGGCCGTGCGGATCGCCGCGGCGAACGCCTCCGGGGCCTCGAGCGGCACGAAGTGCCCGGTGTCGAGGACGGGCGTCAGGGTGACGTCGCTGAAGAACTCACCGAGGCGATCGGCCCACTCCAGGGGGAACAGCGGGTCGTGCGACGGCCAGAGCAGGTGGGTGCGGACGGCGAGCCGGTCCTCCGGTGCCGGCGTCTGCTCGGCCAGCCCACGGACGAGGATGCCCGGTCCCTGCCGGTACCAGCCGATCGAGGCGGTGAATGCTCCCGGCTCGGCGTAGGTCTCGGCGAGCCGGTCGAGGTCCGCGGCCGCCGGCGTGTACGACGGGCCCGACCAGTGCGTCCAGAAGTGCTCGAGGTACGTACGGAGGGCGTCCCGGTCGCCGTCCAGGAGCTGATCGGACAGGTCCTGGCGGTGGAAGTGCTGGTACCAGAACTCCGGAGCCACGTCCGGGCCCAGCAGGCGTTGCCCGGCGCCGGGCGCGGGCGGGGTGACCACCAGCGCGCGCACCCGCTCGGGCGACTGGCTCGCGACGGTCTGGGCGATGCGGCTGCCGATGTCGTACCCGGCCAGGACGACCGGGCCCAGGTCCAGCTCGTCGAGCAGCCCCGTCACGCTGCGGGCCTGGGCGACGGCCGTGTATCCCTCGTCGGGGGAGACCAGGTGCTTGTCCGACTCCCCGAACCCCCGCAGGTCCGGCACGACGACGTCGGCGGCGCCGGCCAGCAGGGGCTCGACCAGTCGGTAGTCGGTGCGGCCGCCGGGCCAGCCGTGCAGGAGCACGACGGGGGGCCCGTCCCCGGAGCGGTCGTAGGTCAGGCGGAACCCGTCGACGGGAGAGCTGCGCGGCACCGCGCCACCCTACCGATCAGAGCATGCGGCCGAGCCGGTCGGCGTGCCCGCGCAGCACCGGCAGGAACCCGGCGGCCATGTCGTCGAGCGAGACACGGGAGGCGAACGCGGCGGCGCTCATCGCCGCCTGCACCCGACCGGAGCTGTCGCGGACGGGCACCGCCATCGTCCGGATGCCGAGCTCCAGCTCCTCGTCGGTGTAGGCCACGCCCTCCTCCCGCGCCCGCCGGACCCGCTGCCGGATCTCCTCGGCCGTGGTGAGCGTGTTCGGCGTCGCGCCGTTCAGATCGGCCCGCGAAAGGACCGCGTCGACCTCGTCGTCGGGGAGCCCGGCCAGCAGCACCCGTCCCGTCGCCGAGGCGTGCGCGGGCAGCCGCGCGCCGAGCCGGACGCCGGCGGACACGATGCGGCCCGCGTCGGCGCGGGCGACGAACACCGACTCGTCGGACTCCAGGACCGCCAGGGAGATCGACTCGCCCAGCTCCTCCCGCGCCGCGATGAGGTGCGGCCGGGCCAGCAGCGCCAGGGGCGCCGTCTCGAGGTAGGCGGCGCCCAGCCGCACCATCCGCGGGGTGGGCCGGAAGAACTTCCCGTCGAAGCTCAGGTAGCCGAGCGACTCCAGGGTGAGCAGGCAGCGCCGTGCCGACGCGGGGGAGGTGGCGGTGAGCTGCGCGGCCTCGCTGATCGACAGCTGTCGGCGGTCCGCGCCGAACGCCTCGATGATCGCCAGGCCCTTGGCCAGCCCGCCCATCGCCTCGGCCGGCCGGGCCCGCGGCTCGGTGCCGGTCATGCCAGCGCGTCCGCCGCCGCCTCCGCCGCGGGCAGGACGTCGTGGTCGTAGAGCGACTTCCGGTACTCGACGTGCGCGGCCATCTCGGCGTCGCGGACCGACAGGTCGGCGTAGGCCGAGTCGTACCGGAGACCGTTCTCGCGGGCGCCGCGCTGCACCTGCGCTACCCGCTCGCGGCGGAGGCGCTCGTACGCCAGCAGGCCGGCCGGAGCGGTGTCCGGGTCGGTGCGCTCGAGGATCACGGCCAGCGACATGCCGTCCTCCATCGCCTGGTTCGCGCCCTGCCCGAGGTGCGGCAGCATGGGGTGGGCGGCGTCGCCGAGCAGGGTCAGCCGGCCCTCGGTCCAGCGCGGCAACGGCTCGCGGTCGTACAGGCCCCAGCGCAGCGTCGTCTGCACGTGCTGGAGGAGGGAGCCGATCCGCGGGTCCCAGCCGGCGAACTCCCGGCGCAGCTGGTCGGGGTCGCCGGGGGCCGACCACGACTCCCGCATCTCCTCGTCCGCCGGGACGAAACCGACGTAGTTGACGAGCTTGCCCGCGCGGACCGGGAACGTCAGGAAGTGCCGGCCGGGGCCGAGCCACATGTGCCAGGCGTCGGTGGGCCAGTCGGGCACCAGCTCCGAGGGGACGAGGCCCCGGTAGGCGACCGATCCGGAGAACACCGGCTCCGACGGCGGGACGACGTGGTGCCGCAGCTCGGAATGGATGCCGTCGGCCGCGATGACGACGTCGCCCTCCGCCACGGTCCCGTCGGCGAAGGACACCCGGACCCCGCCGTCGTCCTGGTGAAAACCCGTGCAGCGGTGTCCGGTCTGCACGACGCCGTCGGGGAGCCGGCCGGCCAGCATGGCCACGAGGTCGGCGCGGTGCATGCCGAAGACGGCGTTCCAGCCGGAGGAGTCGGTCACCTGGACGCCGGCGATCTCGGTGCCGTCGTCGCGGTGGTAACGCGAGCCGTGGCCGACCCGTGCGCCCTCCTTCTCGACCTCCGGGCCGAGCCCCACGCGCTGCAGCTGCCGGACGCTGTTCGGGGTGAGGAATACGCCGGCGCCGATCTCCCCGAGGGCGGGGGCCTGCTCGTGGACCGTCACCGGGACGCCGCGGCTGACCAGGGCGTTCGCCGTGAACAGGCCGGCGATCCCACCGCCGACGATGACCACGCGGGGCGCGGTGGGTGCCATGGGGGAACTCCTTGCGTTCGCATAACGAAAAATGTGCGCTTTCCGCACGAACGGTAGAGCATTCGGTGGGCCCGGTCAAAGGGGGCGGCAGGGCGCCCTTGACATCGCGGGTCGTATCCATCACCGTGGAATCAGCCGTTATCCGGACCAATCGTCCGGATAACGTACAAGCAGCCGGTTCTCCCATCGGCTACGACCGGGACACACCGGCGTGCACCGGCCGGAGCGCCGGTGCCGATCGGCGCGCAGCGAGATCTCCGAGAGGAACGACTCCCATGGGCACCGAGGCCAACGGCCGCTCCCTGCAGGACCTGATCGACACGACTCCCGACCTGATCGACTACCTGTACAACGACTCGCCGGGGGCGCACAGCCGGGGCCGGCCCGACCTCACGCCGGTGCGGCAGGAGTTCACGAACTGGCGCGACGAGCAGCGGTCGTGGCGCGAGACGGCGGTGCTGTTCGACCAGTCGCACCACATGCCGGAGCTCTACGTGAAGGGCCCGGACGCCCGCCGGCTGCTGGAGTGGATCGGTGTCAACAGTCTGGCCAACCTCGGTGGGGGACGGGCGAAGCAGTTCATCGGCTGCACCCCGCGGGGCCACGTGATCGGCGACTGCATCCTCTACGACCTCGACGACGAGGGCTTCGAGTTGGTGAGCAGCACGCCGCTGCTGAACTGGATCGAGTACCAGGCACAGACCGGCGACTGGGACGTCAGCCTCCAGCGGGACAACAACACCTCGGACAACCCGACCGGCCGCCGGCTGAAGTTCCGGTTCCAGCTGGACGGACCGAACGCGGCCGCGATCTTCGACGAGATCGTCGAGGGCGCACCACCCGAGATCAAGTTCTTCCACACCGCCCAGATGCGGATCGCCGGCGTCGACGTGACGGTGCTCCGGCACAGCATGTCGGGGCACAAGGGCGTGGAGATCTCTGGCCCCTACGACGAGGGGGACACGGTCCGCCGGGCGATCCTCGAGGCAGGGGAGAAGCACGGGCTGCGACAGGGAGGGGCGAAGGCCTACTACAGCGCGAGCTTCGAGGGCGGCTGGATGGCCTACCCCCTGCCGGGCATCTACACCGGCGAGGAGCTGCGCCCCTACCGCGAGTGGCTACCGGCCACCTCGTGGGAGGGCAGGTTCCAGCTGGCCGGCAGCTTCCGGCCGGAGAACATCGAGGAGTACTACGTCACGCCGTACGACCTGGGCTACGGGCGCGTGGTCAAGTTCGACCACGACTTCATCGGCCGCGAGGCGCTGGAGCAGATCGCGCAGAACCCGCCGCGCACCCGGATGACGCTCGTCTGGAACAAGGAGGACCTGCTGCGGATCTACGGGTCGCTCCTGGAGGACGGGACGCCGTACAAGTACCTCGACCTGCCGGTCGCCGACTACGGCAACCTCCAGCACCGCGACGAGGTCCGGACCCTCGACGGGCGGTTCATCGGCCTGGTCACGAAGGTCGGCTACAGCGGCAACGAGCGGAAGGTCCTCTCCCTCGCGATGCTCGACGTCGAGCACGCCAACGTGGGGGACGAGGTCGTGATCGTCTGGGGCGAGCCGGACGGCGGCTCCCGCAAGGCGCAGGTGGAGAAGCACCAGCAAACCCACGTGCGGGCCACCATCGCTCCCGCTCCCTACGCCGCCACCGTGCGGGAGGCGGGCAACAGGACGGTCGGCCGGTCACTCGCCCGCTGACGACCGCATGGGGATCCATGCCCACGCGTGCTCGGAGTTCCCCACTCCTTGCTGGGACAGCTTCCTTGGGTCGGCGACTCGTCGACCCGAGGGAGTATCCGCGGAGATGACGGGACCCTTCGACGCGGCGGCTCGTGCGAGCGGTACGTCGAAGGGTCGGTCCTTCCCGAGGTCGGCATGGGAGAGGCGCGTGGAGGCGCAACCACCGCGGGGCGAGGAGTCGGTCGATCACCGCTGTCACCGCCTCGCCTGGGGCTTGGCAGCACAGGCGTCGCAGCACTGCGATCCACCGGCAGGGGCTAGCGGCGCGGCGTGCTCAGGCGGCGGGGATCCAGGGGGAGCTGATCGCGACGCTGAGCAACGTGGAGCGGCCGGCGTCGAGGGCGTCGAGGGCCCTGTCCAGCGCCGCGTCGAGTTCCGGGCCGGTGTTCACGTGTTCGCCCGACAGGCCACAGGCCCGGGCGACCGCGGGAAGGTCCGGGGAATTCGGGAACAGGGTGCCCACCACGTCCCCGGTGCTGGCCGAGCGCCCGTCGGGGAAGAGGGTCAGCACCGGCCACCGGCTGGCGGCGTAGCCACCGTTGTCGAGCACGATGATCAGCGCGGCGCGACCCGACTGCTGAAGTGCCCACAGGGCGGCCATCGGGAAGCCGAAGAAAAAGGCGCCGTCGCCGACCAGCGTGACGATTCGCCGGTCGGGCGCCGCCAGTCCCGCGCCCACGGTGGCGCCGAGCGCCCAGCCCAGTCCGGAACCACCCGAGCGGAAGTACGTGCCGGGCGCCACTCGGCGCAGCGAGCCGCGCAGCAGCTCGGCGTTGGTCGTCGCCTCCTCGATCACGATGTCCTCGTCGGCCAGGCGCTCGGTGAGCGCGTGGCCGACGTCGGCGGCGGTCAACGGGGCCGGCGGCACGTCGGTCGATTCCTCGACCGTCGCGGCTGCCTGGGGCTTCGCCTGCGGCGCACGGGCGCCGAGCCCGCGCAGTTGCTCGACGAGGGCCTGAAGCCCGGCCACGGGGTCGCAGGGCAGCGCCAGGTCGACGCCGAAGTTCCACCTCGGCATGCTCGCGTGCAGCGGGTCGAGTTCGAGGTTGATGACGCGCGCCTCGGGGGCGGGGGCAGCGGTGTGGGGAACCCATGGCACGGGGGCTTCGACGCTCAGCACGACGTCAGCCTGGGAGAGTGCCGCGGCCACCTCCCGCCCGGAAGCCACGTAGGCGGGGTGGTCGGACGGGAAGTTCATCCTGTCCCGCGCGTCGAGCACCAAGGCCCCGGTGAGCTCCGCCAGCTCGACGAGCGCGGCAACGCCCTCCGGACGCTGGCCGAGCCGGCTCGTCACGATCACGGGATGGCGCGCCTCGCTGAGCCAGGTGGCGGCCTGTCGCACGCCCACCGGATCAGGGGCCGGTGGTGCGAAGACGGTGCGCTTGGCCGTCGCCGTGCTGTCGGCGACCGGCCGCATCAGCGCTTCGCGGGCTGCGGTGAGGTACACCGGGCCGGGCACGCCGGTGCGAGCGACTTGGAACGCGCGCGCGACGGTCTGCCGGGCGGTCTCGGGGTCGATGTCCCCGATCCACTTGACGTACGAGCGCACGATGCCGGCCTGATCGGGCACGTCCTGCAGCCAGTGCACGGCTGCGTCGCGGCCGCCGGGAAGTTCGCCGTAGGACGTGGTGGGGGTGCGCCCGGCCAGCATCACGACAGCGGCTTGGCCGCGGACAGCGTTGTGCACCATCGAGCCGAGGTTCTGCGTGCCGACGTCGACGTGCACCATCACCACCTGCGGGCGCCCCGTCACCGCGAAGTAGGCGTGCGCAGCGGCGAGGGCCACGCCCTCGTGGAGGCAGAGCACCACCCGGGGGACGGCTTCGCGGGCGTCGTCGAGGGCGGCGAGGGCCTCTTGCAGCGGAGCGGTGTCACTACCCGGGTTGAGGAAGATGACATCGACGCCCTCGGCGACGAATGTGCGCAGCATCGCAGCGGCGACCGAGTCCAGCACTCCGGCCTTCGGGGGGGTGCCCTCGCCGTCAGCGACCGGCCGGTCCGACGACTGCGCGGCGTCGGGGCCGACGTTCTGCCCGGGGACGATCGGCCGGCTCACTGCCACCCCTTCAGTCATGCGCGCCTGGTCCGAGCGGCGCCCTGGACGGCTGTCGCCACGGTCCGGACAGGAGGGAGGCTAGCGGCCCTCGATCGTGAGAGCCATGAGCTGGGCGTCCAGGGCCGTGCACGTACGAGTACGAATGCCTGGCCCGTCGGGGGCGGCTCGGATGGCGACTTGTACTCTATCCGGACAAGGCGAACGCCTTGCGGACATGTCGCCGGCTCTGCCAAGGGATGTCGAGGAGGGACGCGCGTGTCGCTGCGACCGGAGGACCTCGACCAGCGGGACTACGTGCAGTCCCTGGAGCGCGGCCTCGCGGTGATCCTCGCCTTCGCCGACCACCATCCCCGGCTGAGCCTCTCCGAGGTCGCCGAGGCCACCGGGCTGAGCCGGCCGACCGCCCGTCGCCTGCTGCTCACCCTCGAGGCGCTCGGCTACGTGCGGGCCGAGGACCGCTCGTTCTCCCTGACCCCGCGGGTCCTCGCGCTCGGCTACGCCTACTTGAGCTCCCTGGACCTCACCGCGATCGCCCAGCCGGTGATGGAGCGGCTGGTCTCCGAGGCGCAGGAGGCGTGCACCCTCGCGACGCTCGACGGCTCGGACGTCGTCTACGTCAATCGGGTCTCGGCGCGACGGGTGACCAGC
Organism: Blastococcus sp.; assembly: GCA_035296685.1. Taxonomy (GTDB): domain Bacteria; phylum Actinomycetota; class Actinomycetes; order Mycobacteriales; family Geodermatophilaceae; genus Blastococcus_B. The sequence continues at coordinate 101,449 of DATHAK010000020.1, read as the reverse complement.
CTCACCCTGGCCGTCGGCACGCGGCTGCCCGCCTACGCCAGCGCGATGGGCCAGGTGCTGCTCGCCGACCTGGCCCCCGCCGACCTGCGCCGCTACCTCGACCGCACCGAGCTGGTGGCGCTGACCGCGCACACGCTGACGACGGAGGAGGCGCTCACCGACCGGCTGGCGCGGGTTCGTACGCAGGGCTGGGCGCAGGCCGACCAGGAGCTGGAGGACGGGTTGCGGTCGATCGCGGTCCCGGTGCGGGGCAGCGACGGCCGGGTGTTCGCAGCGCTGGGGATCTCCTCGACTGCCGGCGCGATGAGCACGCTGGTCGAGCGGCACCTGTCGGTGATGCGGGCCAGCGCCGCGGAGATCGGCGCCGCGCTGGGCAGCGATTTCTCAGGGCGTGTCCGCCGCGACTGAACAAGCGACCGGAGGGCCGGCCGTCACCGTCCCGGGGTCGATCGCCTTCACCGAGCGGACGCCGGTGAGCGCCATCGTCCGGTCCAGCTCGGTCCCGAGGACCTCGATCACCCGCTCCACCCCGGCCTGGCCGCCGATCGCCAGCCCGTACAGGTACGGCCGGCCGACGAGCACGGCACGCGCACCGAGCCCCAGCGCGGTGAGGACGTCGGCGCCCCGGCGGACGCCGCCGTCCAGCAGCACCTCGGCGCGCCCGTCGACGGCGTCGACGACTCCGGGCAGCGCCTCCAGCGTGGCCGGGGCCCGGTCCAGCTGACGGCCGCCGTGATTGGACACGATCACCCCGTCGACCCCGAGCCGCGTGGCCAGCTCCGCGTCGGCCGGGTTGAGGACGCCCTTCACCACCAGACGGTGCGGCCACGCCCCGCGCAGCCACGCCAGGTCGTCTTCGGTGACCGGGTAGAGGCTGCGCAGGATCTGCCGCTGCGTGGCGAAGGGCGACACCCGGCCGTCGAGCGTGTCGCGCTGGGGCAGGTTGCCGCGCAGCAGCTCCAGCGTCCAGCGGGGGCGGGTGGCGCACTGCAGGGCGAGCCCGGGGGAGAAGCGCAGCGGCAAGGTGAGGCCGTGCCGGCGGTCCCGCTCCCGGTTGCCGAAGGCCGCGACGTCGACGGTGAGCACCAGGACGCGACAGTCCAGCGCGGCGACGCGGTCGATCACCGCCTGGATCCGTCCCCGGTCGGCGGAGAGGTACAGCTGGTACCACCACGACGGTGCGATCCGCGCGATCTGCTCCACGGGGTAGCCGCTCACCGCACCGTGCACATAGCCGACCCCGCGGGCCGCGGCCGCCCGGGCCACCGCCAGCTCGGCGTCGCGGTGCAGCACCCGCGCGGCACCCGTGGGCGCCAGAAGCAGGGGACTGCGCAGGGGCGTACCGAGGACCGTGGTGGCGGTGTCCCGCTCGGCGACGTCGGCGAACGCGAGCGGCAGCAGCCGGGCCGCGCGGAACGCCGCCTCATTGCGGCGCATCGTGACCTCGTCCTCCGCCCCTCCCTCGACCAGGTCGAAGATGGGGCCGGGCAGCCGGCGCCGCGCCAGCTCGCGCATCTCCGCGACGCTGCCGGCCCGAGCGGCGCGCCGGCTCACCGGGCAGCTCCGGGGGCGACCGAGGCCGCGTATCGGGCCAGCGCCCGCGCCGCCGCAAGCACCGACCGCTGATGCGCCTCGTGCGTCGCCCCCGCCACGTGCGGCGAGACGATGCACCCCGGCGCCGACCACAGCGGGTGGTCCTCCGGCAGTGGCTCCGGGTCGGTCACGTCGAGCACCGCCTGCAGCCGGCCCGCCTGCAGCTCGGCGAGAAGGGCCGCGGTGTCCACCACCGGTCCGCGCGCGGCGTTGACCACCAGCGCGCCGTCCCGCATCCGGGCGAGCAGGACCGCGTCGACCAGGTGATGCGTGTCCGGTGTCAGCGGGACGAGCAGCACGACGGCGTCGGCGCCGGCCACCAGGTCGGGCAGGTCGTCCTGGCCGTGGACCCCGGGCCGGGCCCGGCGGGCCACCCGGACGACGCGGACGCCGAGCCGCTCCAGGAGGTCCGCGGCGGCCTGGCCGGTCGTGCCCTGTCCCACCACGACGACGCGCTGGCCGGCGAGCTCGTGGCTGCCGCGGCGGTCCCAGCGGGCGTGCCCCTGGTGCCGCGCCGCCCGCAGCAGCCCGCTGGCGACGCCGAGCAGCGCGCCGGCCACCCACTCGGCCACCGCGCCGTCCCGGGTCCCGGTCGGTCGCCCCAGCTCGACGCCCGGCGCGAGGAACGGGGTGACCCACTCGGTGCCGACGATCAGGAGCTGGACGAACCGCAGGGCGGGCAGCCGCGGCAGCAGCGGGGCCACGTCGTCCCGGCGCTCGTGGTCCAGGAGCAGGAACTCGACGTCGGCGAGGGCCGGCAGCAGCGCGTCGCCCCGATCGGGGACCGGCCGGACCTCCACGCCGGCCGGGGCGTCCGCGGCCAGGTCCGCGACCACCTCAGCGGGAACGGCCGCCACCACGGTCATGTCAGCCCAGCTCGACGATCGCCTTGTCGAACGCGTGGATGTCCTCCACCGTCCCGTCGGCCCGGGTGATCACGTTGTCGCAGACCCATGCACAGAAGCCGTCGACGTCCCAGCGGGGATGGCAGGCGATGTTCATGCCGGCCGCGATCGCCATGGGGTCCTCGGCACGCACCAGCGGTGGCTCGACGAGGTCGGTGCCCTGGCTGTGGCAGTGCAGCCGCAGCTCCTCCGGTCGCCCGTGGGCGCGGAGGAAGTCGTTGTACGCCGTCCAGACGTCGGCCACGAGGGCGCCCGGCCGCAGCAGGTCCAGGCAGAACCGCTGGGCCTCCAGGCAGAACTCGTATTCCTCGGCGAAGCGCTGGGGGAGCGTCCCCAGCACGCAGGCCCGGCCCAGCTCGGTGTACATGCCGCCCGGGCCGTTCACCTCGATCATCAGGTAGAACAGGTCGCCCTCGTGCATCACCCGGTCCTGGCTGTGCGTATGGGCCACCCGTGCCGCCTGCACCGGAGGCACCGAGGCGCACCAGTAGATGCCCTGCTCGCTGCCGAGGTCCTGGGCGACGTGCTGGGCCACGGCGGCCACCTCGCGGTCGCGTCGTCCCGGTTCGACCGCCTTGAAGGCCGCGGCCATCGCCGCGTCCTGCAGCGCGGCCGTCGCGCGCACGCGGTCGAGCTCCTCGGCGGACTTCACCGCGCGGATCCGGTTCACCAGGTCGGTGGCGTCGCGGAACTGCGCGGCGTGCAGCTCGCGCCGCACGTGGTCGCCGAACGCCATGGGGATCGACGAGGTTCCCACCCAGCCGATCCGCCCGGCCCGGTGGGGGCGCAGGGCCTCGACGGCGAGCTCCGCGTCGTGCGCCCTGGTGTAGGGCGCCGACGGCATGTAGGGGCTGGCCATCGCCCGGGCCACCCCGCGGAGGACGGGGTCTTCCTCGGGGTCGACGGCCAGGTCCTCGCCGCGCCGGCCGTGCCGGATCAGCGTCATCGGAGCGTCCCGGGGGAAGACGACCGTCACCGGGTACCCGTTGGTGGCCGGGATGTCGGTGAACCAGCGGACGAAGCCGCCGACGTAGTCGTTGTTGTTCTGCATCACCAGGACGTCGAGGTCCTGGTCCGCCATGGCCGTCCGGACCTCGCGCCAGCGACGCTCGAGCTCCGCCGAGCTGATCGGGTTCAGGAGCCGTTCGGAGAGCGCCGTCACGAGGCGTGCGGTGGAGCGATCACGGCGGGGGCCGGCTCCTGGGTCGCCTCGTCCGACGTCGACCGGGTGATCAGCTTGAGCACCTCGGTGCGCAGCTCGGCGAACCGGGGCAGCCCCTTGGTCTCGACCTGGCTGCGCGGGCGCGGCAGGTCCACTTCGAGCACGTCCACGACGACGGTGGGCCGGCTGGACATCACGACCACACGGTCGCCCAGGTAGACCGCCTCGTCGATGTCGTGGGTGACCAAGACGACGGTCACCCCCACGTCGAGCCGGACGCGCAGGATGAGGTCCTCGAGGTCGGCCCGCGTCTGCGCGTCCACGGAGGCGAACGGCTCGTCCATGATGAGGAACTGCGGCCGGTAGGCCAGGGCACGGGCGATCGCCACGCGCTGCTGCATGCCGCCGGAGAGCTGCCACGGGTAGCTGTCGGCGAACCCCTCCAGGCCCACCTCCTTCAGCGCGTCGTCGACCGCACGCTGACGCTCCCCGCGGTCGCGGATCGTGTTCTTCAGCGGCAGCGCCACGTTGCGGCCCACCTTCGACCAAGGCATCAGCGACCGGCTGTAGTCCTGGAAGACGCAGGCGATCTCCGGCGGCGGCGAGTCGATGACCTTGCCTGTCTTGGTCAGCGTCACCGTCCCGCCGGAGCGGGGGAGCAGGCCGGCCAGGCACCGCAGCAGGGTGGTCTTCCCCGCGCCGGAGGGGCCGACGACGGTGACGAACTCGCCTTCCTCGACGGTGAAGGTGACGTCGCGGAGCACCTCCAGCGACCGGCCGGCGACGTTGTAGGACTTCTGCAGATGGTCGACGGTGAGCACGTCAGTTCTCCCGATCTTGCGTGTACCACCGGAGGAGCCTGCGCTCCACCAGGACGAAGAGGCCGTTGACGAAGACGCCGAGGATGCCGAGCAGCAGCATCCCCGACCACATGAGCGACACCTGGAAGCTCTGCTGGGCGATCAGGGTCACGTAGCCGATGCCGTTCGTTGCGGCCACCAGCTCGGTGACAACCATCATCACGAAGGCCACGCTGAGCGCGATCCGCATGCCGGCGAGGACCTGCGGCGCGGCAGCGGGCAGCTGTACGTGCAGCACCCGCTGGAGCCGGGTGAGCCGGAAGGACCGGCAGATGTCCTCCAGCACCGGGTCGACGTTGCGCACACCGTCGATGGTGTTGAGCAGGATCGGGAAGAGGCTCACGAACGCGATGAGCGTGATCTTGGGGGTGGCGCCGATCCCTAGGAGCACGATGCTCACGGGGACCAGCGCGGTGGCCGGCAGTGCCCGCCCGAACTGCAGGACCGGGTTGAGCGCGTGGGCCACCAGCGGCAGCCGGCCGAGCAGGGCGCCGAGGCCGACACCCAGCACGACCGCTATCGCGAACCCGGCGAACATCCGCCCCAGGCTCGGCAGCACGTCCGACGCGACCCGCTCGAACACCCAGTTCTCGCCGAAGGTCTCCAGGATTTTCTGCAGCGGCGGGTAGAACGGCGACACGTTGTCCATCGACGCGAACCACCAGGTCACGACGATCGCCACCGGGACGACGAGCGAGACGGCCACCCGCACCGCCCGGGCCGACCACTGCCTCGTGACTGCCGGTGCGGTCATGCCTGCTTCTCCCGGTACGAGCTGTGCCAGTGCAGCTGACGGCGCTCCAGCCGCTCCAGCACGACGTTGACGAGGACACCGATCACGCCGACCACTCCGACGAGGGCGTACATCTCGGCGTAGACGCCGTTGGTCGCGAAGACCGCGATGTCGCGACCGAGACCCTCCACCGCGGTGATGATCTCGACGGCCACGACGACGACCAGGGCGTGGGCGGCCGCGATCCGCAGACCCGTCGCGACGAACGGCGACACGGCCGGCAGCACGATGTGCAGCAGCCGCTGGTGCGGCTTGAGGCCGAACACCCGGCCGGTGTCCTTGAGGATCGGCGGGATGCCGGCCACCCCGTAGTAGGTCTGGAACAACATCGGCCAGATGCAGCCGACGGCGGCCAGGATGTAGGCCACCTCTGGTGTCGCGCCCATCACGAGGATGAGGACGGGGAGGTAGACCACCGCGGGGATGAACCGCAGGAAGTCCAGGACGTAGTGGGTGAGCAGGTAGAGCAGCGGGATCGCCCCCAGCGCCACCCCGGCCGCCACGCCGACGGCGACGCCGACGACCACACCGACGGCGAACTGCTGGAGTGTCGCGCCGAGGCTGGACGCGAACGCGGCGGTCGGCACCAGCTCCCAGCCCGCCTGAACGATCTCGGTGAACGGGGGGACCTCCTCGGGAAGCACCCCGGTCCGGGCGAGGATTTCCTCGACGGCGAGGATGGCCGCGGTGGTGATCCAGGGGAGGACCCGCACCAGCCACGCGCGCCGGCCGTCGGCGGCGAGCACCTCCGGCCCGGCGTCAGTCGCCCCGGGAGGGGCCGAGCCCGAAGGCTCGACCCGCTCCCGCGACCCGAGGGGCGCGATCACTGCGCGACGACAGAGTCGAGGTCGGGAGCCTCCTCGATCACGCCGTACTTCACGAGGAACCCGGCTTCCTTCTCGACCGTCTCGGTGTCGATCTCCGCCGTGTACAGCGGCAGGGGGGCGCTCTGCACCAGCTCGGGGTTTGCGCCGGTCTTCTCGATGATCTGCGCGCGGGTCTCGTCCGGGTGGTCGTTGGCGTAGTCGGCCGACTTCTGCAGCGCGGCGCGCCACCGCTCGACGATCCCCTCGTTTTCCTGGATGAACTGCGACGACATGTAGAAGACGGTGTTGCCGTTCTCCGGGTTGTCGAAGGCGATGGCGGGGGAGTCGCCGATGTCCCGGAATCCCTCCTGCCGCAGCGCCGTGGCGAACGGCTGCAGGGTGCTGATCGCGTCGACCTCGCCGGCTCGGAGGGCGGCGACGGCGTCCGGGAAGGGCAACTGCACCAGGTTCAGCGAGTCCGGGTCGCCGCCGTCCTTCTCGACCGCCTCCCGGATCCAGAACTCCCAGCAGCACTTCAGCGAGTTCACCGCGATGTTCTTGCCTTCGAGGTCCGCGAAGGTCTGCACGTCGCTGTTCCCCGGCACGATCGTCTGATACTGGGTGCCCGCGGGGTCCTCGCGGTCGTTGACGGCACCGGAGACGATCTCGATAGGGATGTCACCCGCGGCCGCGCTGACCACTGGTGAGATGCCGCCGAGCGCCACGTGCTGCTGGCCGTTGATGAGCTGGGTGATCGCCGCGGCGCCCGTGGCCGCCTCGCCGATGGTCAGGTCGATCCCCTCCTCCTCGAAGAAGCCCTGCTCGGCCCCGATGATGAGGGCGGCGGACGACTGGGACGCCGCGACGCCCGCCGTCATCGCGACCGTCTCGACCTCGCCGTTGCCGCCACCTCCGCCGCCCTCGGCGTTGTCGTCGGAGCCACCGCCGCAGGCGGTGGCGACCATGGTCAGCGAGAGCAGCGTCCCGGCGAGCGCGACGCCGTGCTTCGGTCTGCGGAACAACACCGCTGGTCCTCCAGTCGTGGGGTGTCGGGCTGTCGAGGCCGTCAACAATCGGCATTTAGTACGTATGCGTACGTTAGACCTGGGTCACAATCGCGTGCAAGGGGGCTGGCGCACGACGTGTCGATCCGAAGTCCTCCCGAGGCGGACGGAAATCGGCCCCAGGGAGCCTGAGAGGGGAGCGGCCCTCTGCCGGCGCGGCCTCAGCGGTAGGCGACGACGTGCAGGAGCTCGACCAGGCGCCGGGCTTCCTGCTCCTTCAGCGGGGCGGTCAGGTCCTGCTGTACGACTGCCACCGCGGGGGTCACCTCGTCGAGGACGGCGCGGGCCTCGGGGGTGAGGACCAGCAGCTTGCGCCGCCGGTCCCGCTCGTCCGGCGTGCTGGCGACCAGGCCACGGCGGGTCAACCGGGCGATGATGTCCGCGGTGCTCGACTTGTCCAGCGAGGCCAGGTCGCCGGCGGTGCCCTGATCGATCGGTTCGTTCCAGGCCAGTGCGCTGAGCATGCCGTACTGCGACGGGGTCAGCGTCGAGCCGACCCGCCGGGCCCAGTAGGCACCGTGCAACTGCTCGCTGCGGCGGATCAGGTGGCCCGGGGTGGTCGGCAGGGGCAGGGCCCGGCTCCCGCCCGGTTCCAGCGGCGCTGTCGGCGGCTTCCCCTCGTACGCCACGAGGGCGAGGGTCTGGGTGAACCACTCGCGGTCCGCGGGTGCCAGGGGCTCGAGGAGCTGACGCTGGATGCCGGCCACCCGCGGCGTGATCTGCTGCAGGGCGGCGCGGGCGGGGGCGGTAAGGGACAGCAGATTGCGCCGCCCGTCCGACGGGTCCCGGTCGCGGCCGAGCCAGCCGTTGCGCTGCAGGCGGGCCACCACGTCGGCCGCGGTCGACTTGTCCAGCGAGGCGAGCCGGCCGGCGGACCGCTGGTCGACGACGTCCTGCTCGGTCAGCGCACTGAGCAGGGCGTACTGGGGACCGGTCAGGTCACCGTTGAGTTCCTGGCCCCACAGCCAGGTGTGCACCTGCTGGGCCCGGCGGAGCAGGTGCCCGACGGTCGTGTCGAGCGGGAGCGCGGCCGCCGGTGCCGTCGCCCGCCCGGGCTCCTCCGCCGCCAATGCCACCCAGTCCACCTTCCCTCGCCCGGCGCTGTGCCGAGCCTAGGCTCACTGCTGTTCGTGTCCGGACGATCGTCGTCGCCTGCGGTGCGCTGCGCCAGACGGAAGGGTTGACCTGTTCGGGTGAGCGTCCCTACAGTGCCGGAAAGCCGTCCGTATGCGTACTGAACGCGGTCGCCACGGCCGACGCCCCAGGAGGCGCGCCATGACCAGCATCGTCGAGGCGTCGGAGTACCCGTTCCGGCGGGACATGAGGTGCCCGTTCGACCCGCCGCCGGAGTTCACCCGGCTGCGCCGCGACCAGCCGGTGACCCGGGTGCAGCTGTGGGACGGCAGCTGGGCCTGGCTCTACTCCCGGTACGAGGACGTCCGGGAGGTGCTCGCCGACCGGCGCTTCAGCTCGGACATGACCAAGCCCGGCTTCCCCCGGCACGGGGCCGGTGTGGCGGCGGTCCGGCAGAAGCACCGGACCTTCATCAACATGGATGATCCGGAGCACAGCGTGCACCGGCGGATGCTGACCCGGGACTTCGTGGTCAAGCGGGTCGAACGGCTCCGCCCGCGGATCGAGCAGCACGTCGACGCCCTGCTCGACGAGTTCGTGCGCCGTCCCCAGCCGTCCGACCTGGTCACCGGGCTGGCGCTGCCGGTCACGAGCGGCATGATTTCCGAGCTCCTCGGGGTGCCCTACGAGGACCACGACTTCTTCCAGAGCCGCACGGGGCTGCTCATCTCCTCGGACGCCGACGTCGAGGAGTCGCTGCACGCCTACGAGGAGATGCGCGACTTCTTCCGGGAGCTCATCGAGCGCAAGCGGCGGTCGCCGGCCTCGGACGTGATCTCGCACCTGATCATGCTGGAGGACGAGGGGCGACTGACCCCCGACGAGACCCTTGACATGCTCCGGCTGATGCTCTCGGCCGGGCACGAGACCACGGCGAACATGGTCGCGCTCGGCACGCTGGCGCTGCTCGAGCACCCCGACCAGCTGGCCTGGCTGATGGCCGAGCCCGCCGCGCGGGCCGCCGGGGCCGTCGAGGAGCTGCTCCGCTACCTGACCATCTCGCACTTCGGCCGGCGCCGCGTGGCCACCGAGGACGTCGTGGTCGCCGGCCAGCTCGTGCGGGCCGGCGAGGGCGTGATCGCGGCCAACGACTCGGCCAACCGGGACGCCGGCGCCTTCCCCGAGCCCGACGTGCTCGACCTGAGCCGGGACGCCCGGCACCATCTCGCCTTCGGGTACGGCACCCACCAGTGCGTGGGCCAGCCGCTGGCCCGGGTCGAGCTCCAGGTGGTCTATCCGGCGCTGTTCCGTCGGCTGCCCGACCTGCGGCTCGCCGAGCCGCTCGACGCCCTCCGCTTCAAGGAGTCGATGGTGTTCTACGGGCTCTTCAGCCTCCCGGTGCGCTGGTCGGCGGCCGGTGGCGTGCCCGCCGCGTCGGACCAGGAGGCGCGATGAGGGTCGAGGTGGAACCCGAGAAGTGCATCGCCTCCGGTCAGTGCGTCCTCATCGCCGAGTCGGTGTTCGACCAGGACGAGGAGGAGGGCACCGTCGTGCTCAGGACCGAGGAGGTCCCCGCCGGTGCCGAGGAGGCGACCCGCAACGCCGAGCGCATCTGCCCGGCGCGGGCCATCCGGACCGTCGACGGCGGGTGACGGACGGCACCGCGGCCCGATGAGGTCGCGACTTGTCACCAGGGCTCACGAACCGCATAATAGTCCGTATACGTAGTGACCTGGCTTCGACGGTCGCTCCACACGGAGCGTGCGGACCGCCGGAGGAGCCCGGGGCCCCGCAGTGCCGGTCCGACGAGCGGCGACTCCGAGGGACGCGATGGGCTTCCCGGTCACCAGTCTTGCCCGAGGGGACTCTGCATGCAGTTCTACTTGAACGGTTTCCGGCCCGGCGATCCCGAGGTCCTGCCGGCGGATCCGCGGCACGCTCGGGACGCGGCGGCCGGCCTGCCCGACGAGGTGGACGTGCTCATCGTCGGGTGCGGTCCGGCGGGACTGGTGCTGGCGGCCCAGCTCGCGGCGTTCCCCGGCATCAACACCCGCATTGTCGAGCGCAGGCTCGGCCCCCTCGAGCTCGGCCAGGCCGACGGCATCGCGTGCCGGTCGATGGAGATGTTGGAGGCGTTCGGCCTCGGGGAGCGCCTGCTCAAGGAGGCCTACTGGGTCAACGAGACGGTGTTCTGGCGTCCGGATCCGTCCGGCCGGAGCGGCATCGTCCGTACGGGGAGGATCCAGGACGTCGAAGACGGCTTGTCCGAGATGCCGCACGTGATCGTGAACCAGGCGCGTGTCCAGGAGCTCCTGCTCGGCGTCATGGAGAAGTCGCCCAGCAGGCTGACGCCGGACTACGGACTCGAGGTGCGGAGCCTCACCGTGAGTCACTCGGGCGAGTACCCGGTCGAGGTCACCCTCGCCCGGACCGACGCGGAGCGAGCCGGCGAGGAGGTGACCGTCCGGGCCCGCTACGTCGTCGGCTGCGACGGTGCGCGCAGCAACGTCCGCCAGTCCATCGGCCGGGAGCTGCGCGGCGACTCGGCGAACCAGGCCTGGGGCGTGATGGACATCCTCGCCGTCACCGATTTCCCGGACATCCGCTTCAAGTCGGTGATCCAGTCCGACGAAGGCAACATCGTCATCATCCCGCGCGAGGGCGGCTACCTCGTCCGCTTCTACATCGAGCTCGACGAGCTCGAGCCGGGGGAGCGCGTGGCGGCGAGAGGGATCACCGTTGACACGCTGATCGCGGCAGCCAACCGGATCATCCACCCGTACCGCCTCGACGTCCGGGACGTGGCGTGGTGGTCGGTGTACGAGATCGGCCAGCGGCTGACCGACGGTTTCGACGACGTGCCCGCGGCGGAGGCCGGCTCGCGCTTCCCCCGGGTCTTCATCGCCGGCGACGCCTGCCACACGCACAGCCCCAAGGCGGGGCAGGGGATGAACGTGTCGATGCAGGACGCGTTCAACCTCGGCTGGAAGCTCGCCGCCGTCCTGGGGGGACGCGCGACGCCGGAGCTGCTGCACACGTACTCCGCCGAGCGCCAGGCGGTGGCCCAGCGGCTGATCGACTTCGACCGCGACTGGGCGGCGAAGCACAGTGCCCGGCCGGAGCACCTCGCCGGCGTCGCCGACGACGCGACCGACGCCACGGGGCTGCAGCGGCTCTACACCGAGCAGGGCCGGTTCACCGCCGGCGTGGCGACGCACTACGAGCCGTCCCTCATCACCGGCGCAGCGACGCACCAGGACCTGGCCAAGGGGTTCCCGATCGGGGAGCGGTTCCACTCCGCGCCCGTCGTCCGGCTCGGCGACGCCAAGCCGATGCAGCTCGGGCACGTGGCCCGGGCCGACGGGCGGTGGCGGCTCTACGCCTTCGCCGACCCGGCGGACCCCCGCGACCCGACCTCGCGCCTCGCCGCCCTCTGCGCGTTCCTCGCCGACGGCGAGGCCTCGCCGATGCGCCGGTTCACCCCCGACGGGGCCGACGTCGACGCGGTGTTCGACCTGCGCGCCGTGCTCCAGCAGCCCCACCGGGAGCTGTCCGTCACCGGGCTGCCGCCGCTGCTGCTGCCGCCGAAGGGCCGCTTCGGCCTCCTCGACTACGAGAAGGTCTTCTGCCCCGACCTGAAGGCCGGGCCCGACGTGTTCCACCTGCGCGGGATCGCCCGTGACCAGGGCTGCCTCGTCGTGGTCCGTCCCGACCAGTACGTCGCCTCCGTCCTGCCGCTGGACGGCCACGGGGCGCTGGCCGACTTCTTCGCGGGTTTCATGGTCGAGGCCCGAGCCTCGGTCGGGGCCGGCTCGGCCACAGGGGAGAGGTGAGCGCCGTGCCCGGAGCCAAGATCGACACCCACGCGCACTACGTCCCGCCGGTCTACCGCCGCTACCTCGAAGAGGTGGGGTACTTCGGCGGTCAGGCGACCCCGGCGTGGAGCCCCGAGGCCGCGCTCGACGAGATGGCGACCCTCGGCGTCGAGACCTCGGTGCTGTCGGTCGCGCGGCCCGGGTTCTGGTTCGGGAACGCCGACCGGGCGGCAGCGATGGCCCGGCAGGTCAACGAGTACGCGGCGGACCTGGTGCGCGAGCAGCCTGACCACTTCGGTCTGTTCGCCGCGTTGCCCCTGCCCGACCTCGACCGCGCGATGCAGGAGGTGGAGCACGCCTTCGACGAACTGCACTGCGACGGGGTGATCCTGCTGGCCAACACCGACGGGGTCTACCTGGGCGACCCCGCCCTCGACGAGCTCATGGCCGAGCTCGACCGGCGCGAGGCCGTGGTCTTCGTGCACCCCAACGCCCTCCCGGCGGAGCCGGTGCCGGGCGTGCCGGTGTTCGTCGCCGATTTCCTGCTCGACACCACCCGGGCCGCACTCAACATGGTCCGCCACGGAGTGCTGCGCCGGTTCCCGCGGCTGAAGGTCATCCTGTCCCACGGCGGCGGGCTGCTGCCCTACGCCTCCCACCGCATCGCCAGCCTCACGCCGATGGGGGAGGGGGGATCGGTGGACCGCGCCGGCTTCCTGGCGGAGTGTGCGGCCTTCTGGTTCGACACCGCGCTGACCGCGAGCCCGCACAGCATGCCGAGCCTGCTGGCGTTCGCCCAGCCCGGCCACGTCCTCTACGGCAGTGACTGGCCCTACGCGCGCGAGGACAACTCCGAATACTTCACCGCGCAGCTGGACGCCTATCCGCTCGACGACGACCAGCGCAGGTCCATCGAGCGGGGAGCGGCCGAGCACCTGATCCCCCGGCTCGCCCGGCCACGGTGAGGCGCTGACCGGGGCCGGCGGGGGAGCGCCCCCACCGGCCCCGGCGCGCCTCTCAGTGCGCGGCCTCGGCCTGGTGGGTCGAGTCCGCGGCGTGGGCGATCGAGCGGGTGTCCTGGAAGGCGCGGACGCCCTCGATGCCCTGCTCGCGGCCCATGCCCGAGTGCTTCATGCCGCCGAACGGGGCGCGCAGATCGAGCCGGGCGGCGCCGTGGTCGTTGACCCAGACGTAGCCGCACTCGAGCTGCCCCCCGAGCCGGGTGGCGGTGTCGCTGTCAGCGGTCCAGACCGAGGCGCAGAGGCCCGCCCACGTGTCGTTCGCCAGCCGTACCGCCTCGGCGTCGTCGTCGAACGGGACAACCGGGATGACCGGGCCGAACTGCTCCTGCGTGACGACCCGCAGTGACGGGTCCGGGTCGACCACGATGACCGGGCGCAGGAAGTTGCCCTCGGCGAACTCCCCGCCCGGCAGCTCGCCGAACTCCAGCACCGTCGCCCCGGAGGACTTCGCCTCCTCGACGATCTCCGAGACGAACGCCTTCTGGGCGGACTGGTGGAGCGGGCCCATCGTGGTGCCCTCGGCCAGGCCGTGGCCGAGGACGACCTTCTCCAGCCGCGCGGACAGCCCGGCCACCAGCTCGTCCATGCGCGACCGGTGCACGTACAGGCGCTTGGCGTTCATGCAGATCTGGCCGGTGGTGTCGTAGATCGCGCCGAACAGCCGGTCGAGGTGGTCGTCGTCCAGGACGGCGTCCTCGCGGATGATCGCGGGGTCGTTGCCGCCGAGCTCCAGGGTCACCCGGGTGAGGCTGCGGGAGGCCATCTCCATGATCCGCTTGCCGCCGTTGACGCTGCCGGTGAAGCAGACCTTCGCGACGTCGGAATTGTCGATCAGGCCGGCCATCTCGGGATCCCGGCCGGTCACCACGTTCAGCACGCCCGGGGGCAGCTTCTCGGCGACGCGCTGCACCAGTCGGGTGGTCGCCAGCGGCGTCGAGGGCGGCGGCTTGACGATCGCGGTGTTGCCGGCCAGCAACGCGTGGGGGAGCGAGGCGGCGAGGATCGCGATCGGCCAGTTGAACGGCACGATCACCGTCACCACGCCGATCGGCTGGTAGGCGACCGTGGTCTGGACGGGGATGCCCGGCGCGGGGGGCAGGACCTTGGTCGCCTCCACCTCGTCGGCGAGGGAGAGGGCGAGCTGCCACCGGATCTCGAAGACCAGCGCGTCCACCCACGCCTCGTGGACGATCTTGCCGTTCTCCAGGGAGAGGATCCGCGCGTCCTCGTCGCGGTCGTCGGCGATGCCCTCGATGGCGGCGGCCATCTGGGCCGCGCGCTCGGCGGCGGACAGGGCCGACCACGCCGGGAAGGCCGCCTTCGCGGCCGCGACGGCATCGGCCACGTCGTCCTTCGACGCTGCGGCCGCGGTGCCGACGACGACACCGGGCCGGGCCGGGTCGATGACCTCCAGGACGTCCGCCGTGGAACGCTCCTGCCCACCGATGTAGAGCCCCGTCGTCACCGGTGCCGTGGTGCTCAACGTGTCCGTCATGCGGATTGCCACCTCTCTGTGTCTTCCGTCATCGCCCAGGTGCCTGGTGGCATCCCGGTCCTGCCGAGTCCAGCCGAACGATCGCGAGCCGCGCTCTACCGCCACCCTCGTGCACGGGCCGCCAGGGGACCAGCGATGTTTACGTGTAAATCGTACGCGTCACTGTGGCGGGCGTCACCACCCCGGCCGCCGCTGGATACCGTTCGTCCGGGCAGCGGATGGGCCGGGCCACCGACGCGGAATGCCGGCGGAGCATGTCGGGGGAGCGGGTCAGGCGCCCGGGAGCGTGAGCACCCGTACCAGCCGGCCGGGATTGCGCAGCCGCACCAGGGCGTCGGGGGTGTCGGCCAGCCCGACCCGCTCGCTGATCAGGTCGCCGGCCGGGACGCGGCCGGTCACGACGGCGTCGAGGGCCGCCGCGAACTGTGGATGGCCGAAGGCGCAGCTGCCGACGACGTGCTGCTCGGCGCCGACGAGGGGGAGCAGCGGCAGGGCCGCGGTCTCCTCCGACAGCGCCACCACCACGCAGACTCCACCCGAGCCCAGTACCGCCATGGACTCGGCGACGGCGCCAGGCGCGGCGGAACACTCGAGCACCGCGTCGAACGGCCGTCCGGTGTCGGCGACGTAGCGGGCGACGCTGGTCTCGCGGGTGTCGAGGACGACGTCGGCACCCGCGGCCCGGGCGGCGGCGCGCCGGCCGGCAGAGCGCCCGGCACCCACGACCAGGCCGACCCCGGCCGCCTTGAGCGCCATGACGCAGTTGAGCCCGATGGTGCCGACGCCGAAGACCAGGGCGGCGTCGTCGGCGCGCAGGGCCGCCAGGTCGACCGCGTGCAGCGCGACGGCCAGCGGCTCCGCGTGAGCGCCGAGCTCCAGCGGCACGCCGTCGGGCAGGGCCAGCAGCTGCGCAGCGGGAACCGCGGCATACTCGGCGTAGCCGCCCGGCGCGCTGAGGCCGAGGTTGGGCAACGCGCATCGGAACGGCAGACCGCGTCGGCAGTCGCGGCACGAGCCGCACGAACCCAGCGGGTTGACCGCAACCGCCTGACCCACCCGCCACCCGGTGACCCCGGCGCCGACCTCGACCACCCGGCCGCCGAACTCGTGGCCGAGGATCTGCCCCTCGGTGGTCCATCCCCGCTCGATGGCGTGGACGTCGGAGCCGCACAGGCCGCACGCGGCGACCTCCACGACCACGCCGTCCCGGCCAGCTTCGGGATCGGGGACCTCGGCCACCTCCGTACCGCCGGGGACGCAGACGACCGCCTTCACCGGCAGGGGGCCGCTCGGCCGTGGGCCATGGCACGTCTCCCTGCAACAGGACCGGCGACGTCGCCAGCAACGGACCGGAACCTATCGACGCCCGGAACCGGGAGTCAACGATCCCTGTCGACAGCTCCAGAGGCCCGTGGGCGCAGCCGCCGACCCGGCCGGTGAACCGGGTCGCACTCCGTCGCACCGCGTCGGATACTCCGATTCCCGGTTGGCGTCGGCCCGGTGCCCCGAGTGCCGGGGAGGTCGCCGGGACCCCGGACCCGTGCCCAGTCCGGCCACGGCCACTGCCCCGGCCGCACAGCGCGCATCGACGAGGAGGCTCGGCGTGAAGACCCAAGCAGCGGTGCTCTGGGAGTACGGCAAGGACTGGGAGGTCGAGGAGCTCGAACTCGACGATCCCCGCCAGGGGGAGGTCCTGGTCAGGCTGACGGCCTCGGGGCTGTGTCACTCCGACGAGCACGTCCGCGTCGGTGACCTGCCGATGGAGGGCCTGCCGGTGATCGGCGGCCACGAGGGCGCCGGGATCGTGGAGAAGGCCGGGCCCGGTGTCACCAAGGTGAAGGAGGGCGATCACGTCGTCCTCAGCTTCATCCCGGCCTGCGGCGACTGCACCTGGTGCGCCTCCGGCCACCAGAACCTCTGCGACAAGGGCGCCGGCATCAACATCGGCCTGCAGCAGGACGGCACGGCCCGGCACCACGTGCGCGGCCAGGACGCCCGGCTCATGTGCATGCTGGGCACCTTCTCCCCGTACACCGTGGTCAACCAGGACTCGGTCGTGCGGATCGAGGACGACATCCCGCTGGACAAGGCCGCGCTGGTCGGTTGTGGGGTGACCACCGGCTGGGGAACGGCGGTGTACGGCGCCCAGGTCAAGGCCGGGGACACCGTGGTCGTGTTCGGCATCGGCGGGGTCGGCGCCAACGCGGTGCAGGGTGCGCGGATCGCCGGCGCGACGCGGATCGTTGCCGTCGACCCGGCACCGTACAACCGGGAGAAGGCCAGCACCTACGGCGCCACCCACACCTACTCCTCCGCGGCCGAGGCGGCCGAGGCCGTCGCCGACCTCACGTGGGGCCGCATGGCGGAGTCGGCGATCATCACGATCGACGTCGTGACGCCGACGATCATCGCCGATGCGATGTCGGTTGTCGGCAAGCTCGGCCGGGTTGCCCTGACCTCCCTTGGGTCGGTATTCCTGCGCGACATCCAGCTGCCGGTCTTCGAACTGACCGCGTGGCAGAAGCAGATCGTCGGGTGCCTGTTCGGCAACGCCAACCCGCGGGCCGACATCCCGAAGCTGCTGCGCCTCTACCGGCAGGGCGACCTCATCCTGGACGAGCTGATCACCCAGACCTACACCCTCGATCAGGTCAACGAGGGCTACGAGGCCATGCGCCAGCACCGGGCCATCCGCGGCATGATCATGTTCGACTGATCGGGCGCTGTCCCAGAGTTCCGACGCGCCGGTTGACATTCGAACAGATCGCTCCAGCGCGACGACGGTCTCGTCGCGCTGGGCTGCGGTCCGCCCCTGATCCGGCCGCAACACCCTTTCCGAGGCCCCTCTCCACGCGTCCGTGGCCGCCCTCTGCTGTCCGCCGGGGCTGACCTGCCGACCCGTGTGCATCGCCGTCCGCGCACCCCTTCGCCGCGCCGCGCAGGGGGCTGTCGCGGCGTGGCGGGCACTCTCCCTGATCGCCCCGAGCCGACTGCCGAGACGTCGATCGACGAGTTTTCACGAGAGTGTTTACATGTAAATCGTGCGCCGCTACTGTGGCCCACATCACCCGCACCGCGGCACCACCCCGGGGGCGGATGACAGTCGAGGCAACGAGAAACGACCGGCCGTGCCCGGTTCTCACTCGCATCAACATGGAGGTCCCAGGTGAAAGACGATGCCGTCTGGCTGGAGGGCGAGCGCCCGTCCGTGGCGGAGCTGGAGGACCGGGCCTACGAGCTCCGGTCCAAGCTGCTCCACCTGTGCGGCACCTACGAGGGAGCCGTGCACATCGGCGGGGACCTCTCGGCGGCCGACATCTTCACCGCGCTGTTCCACTACGGGCTGCGCGTGGATCCGCACGACATCAGCAACCCGCGCCGCGACCGGTTCCTGCTGAGCAAGGGACACGCGGCGGTCTGCATGTACATCGCCATGTCGATGCGCGGGTTCTTCTCCTACGAGGGGATCGTCGACACCTACGGGCAGCTCGACAGCGCGTACGGCATGCACCCCTGCAAGGTGCAGCTGCCCGGCGTGGAGGCGTCCACCGGGTCGCTCGGGCACGGCCTCCCGCTCGCGGTGGGCATGGCGCTCGGGGGCCGGCACCGCGGCGAGACCCACCGCGTCGTCTGCCTGCTCGGTGACGGGGAGACCGGTGAGGGCTCGGTCTGGGAGGCCGCCATGGCGGCCCGCAGCAACGAGCTCGGAAACCTCGTGGCCTTCATCGACCGCAACCGCCAGCTCATGACGAGCCACGCGGAGGAGCGGATCGCCTTCGAGCCCTACCCCGACAAGTGGCGCGCCTTCGGCTGGAACGTCGTCGAGATCGACGGCCACGACATGGCCGCCCTCGTGAAGGCCATCGACGACCTGCCGGCGACCGACAGCGACCGCCCGACGGTGGTCATCTGCGAGACGGTCAAGGGCAAGGGCGTGGACTTCATGGAGCGCAACCTCGCCTGGCACGCCGGCTCCCTCGGCGCCGAGGACCTCGAGCGGGCGATGGCCGCCCTCCAGGCGTCACGAGAGAAGGAGACGGTCTGATGCCGGTCACGTTCACGTTCGGCGAGATGCTGTCGGCCCGGTCGGTGATCGGGACCACCCTGGCCGAGCTCGGCAAGACCCACGACAACCTGTGGGTGCTCACCCCCGACATCGGCGCGACCCTGGTGGAGTTCCAGGAGACCTTCCCGGACCGCTTCCTGGACGTCGGCCTCGCGGAGCAGGTCTGCGTCGGCATCGCCGCCGGCCTCGCCTACGACGGCAACATCCCCGTCGTCTCGGGCATGCTGCCCTTCCTCAGCATGCGGGCGCTCGAGCAGATCCGTACCGACGTCTGCTACCCCAACCTGCCGGTCAAGATCATCGGAACGCACGGCGGGCTGGTGGGCAACGGCGGGTCGACCCACTACGCCGTCGAGGACCTCGCCCTCATGTGCGCCCTCACGAACATGACGGTCACCTCGATCGGTGACCCCCTGATGGTCGGCGAGATCCTGCGCCAGTCGATGACGATGCCCGGGCCCATCTACATCCGGCTCGCCGTCGGCAAGAAGGACAAGGTCCTCTACGAACCGGGCGAGCACGACGTGCGGATCGGCAAGGGAATCATCGCCCGCGACGGCACCGACGCCACGATCTTCACGCACGGCACGACGGTGGCGCAGGCGCTCCAGGCGGCCGAGGACCTCGCCGCGGACGGCCGATCGGTCCGGGTCGTCGACATGTTCACCCTGAAGCCGATCGACGAGGCGCTGGTCGCCCAGTGCGCCGACGAGACCGGTGGCCGGTTCGTGGTGCTCGAGGACCACCTCGCCTACGGCGGGCTCGCCACCCGGATCGCCGACGTCGTCGCCGACCGCGGGATCCGCCTCGCCGCCTTCGAGCGGCTCGGGATCCCCCAGGTCTACGCGGGCTTCGGCGACGACGAGGAACTGCGCGACAAGCACGGCTACGGCCTTGCGGCGACGGTGGCCGCCACCCGACGGGTGATCGCGCACCCCGCCTGACCCCCTCCACCCCCTCGATCAGCACCCGACGGAGAGACAGATGAGAACAGTCGCGGTCACCAAGATCGGCAGTCTGCGAGATCCGGACGAGTCCGCCCGGGGTCGGATCGGCATCGTCGAGCTGCCCGAGCAGCCGCTCGGGCCCGAGGACGTCCGCGTCCGCGTCGCCTACTCGGCGATCTGCGGGTCGGACCCCCACCTCGCGGAGGGGTTCTTCGGCACCGACGTGCCGATCGGCCTGGGCCACGAGCTCTCCGGCGTCGTCGAGGCGGTGGGGGACGGCGTCCGCACGGGCATCCGGGTCGGCGACCGCATCGCCGGCAACTTCCTGCGGTTCTGCGGAAGCTGCGGGCCGTGCCGGGACGGGCGCCAGCAGTTCTGCGAATTCATCCAGGACTACAACCGCCCCGGCATGGCCGAGACGGTGACCTGGCACGAGTCGCAGGTCTACAAGCTGCCGGACTCGGTCAGCCTCCGGCGCGGCTGCCTGCTCGAGCCGACCTCCGTCGCCGTCCGGATCGCGGACAAGTCCGGGATGCGCGTCGGTGACCGCGTCGCGATCTGCGGCGGCGGTCCGATCGGGCAGCTCGCGCTGCAGGTCATGCGGCTGTACGGCGCCACCTCGCTCACCCTCATCGAGCCCATCGCCGAACGCCGTGAGATGGCCCTGGCCGCCGGCGCGGAGCACGTGATCGACCCGGTCACCGAGGACCAGCTGGCGCGGACGGCCGAGATCACCGAGGGACGCGGATACGACGTCGTCATCGACGCGTCGGGCTCGCCGCGGGCGGTGCGCGGGCTGCTCGACATCGCGGCCAAGGGCGGCACCGTCATCTACGGCGCGATGTACCCGCACGACTTCGAGATGCCGCTCAACCTCTCGGACTTCCTGTACCTCAAGGAGCTCACCCTCACCGGCGTCTTCGTCTCGCCGTACGCCTTCCCCCGGGCGGTCCAGCTGCTGCCGCTGCTCGACCTCGACGCCCTGACGGAGACCGCGTTCCCGTTCGACCAGGCCGTCGAGGCGTTCGCCGCCCACGTCAGCGGCAAGCACCCGAAGGTCCTCATCCGGTGCAACGACGTCGACGACGAGGCGCCGCGATGAGCACCGCGCTCCAGCCGCACGTGACGGGGGCGCACCCGGCGCTCGAGGCCACCGGCATCTCCAAGCACTTCGACGGGGTGTTCGCGCTCAACGGCGCCCACTTGTCGGTCGAGCCCGGCGAGATCCACGCGCTCCTCGGCGAGAACGGCGCCGGCAAGTCGACGCTCGTGAAGGTGCTCACCGGGGTCTACCACCCCGACGAAGGGCGGATCCTCCGCGGCGGCGAAGAAGTCGATCTGGCCAACGTGCGCGTCGCGAAGCGGGCCGGCATCGTCGCGCTCTACCAGGAACTCTCCATCATCCCGACGCTCAGCGTGGCCGAGAACATCCTCCTCGGTGAGCGGATCCCCAGCCGCGCGGGGATCGTGCAATGGGCGACGCTCCGTCGGCGCGCGCGGGAGCAGTTGGAAAGGATCCATCAGAAGATCCCGCTGCGGCAACTGGCCGGCGAGCTCTCTCCTGTCCAGCAGACCATGGTCTCGTTCGCCCGGGCCCTGGCCAACGACGCCCAGATACTCATCCTCGATGAGCCGACCGCGTCGCTGACCGACACCGAGATCACTGAGCTGTTCGCGGTACTGCGCTCGCTGCGCTCACACGGTGTGGCGATCGTCTACGTGTCGCACCGGCTCGAGGAGGTCTTCGAGCTCTGCGACCGGATCACGATCATGCGCAACGGCGAGACCGTCATGACGAAGCACGTGGCCGACTCGACCATCGACGAGGTCATCTCCACAATGGTCGGTCGCTCGCCCGGCGAGCTGTTCCCGGACCGCGGGACCGCCACCTCGACGGTGGCTCTCACCGTCGACAAGCTCCACGGGCGCCGCGTCCAGGACGTCTCCTTCACCGCTCATCGCGGTGAGGTCCTCGGCATCGGGGGCCTCGCTGGGTCGGGACGCAGCGAACTGCTCCGCATCCTCGCCGGCGCCCAGAAGCACACGTCCGGGACGATCACGGTGGGTGGGACCCAGTTGCCGCATTCCGCCGGCGTCGCAAGGACCCTGGACGCAGGCATCGCACTCGTTCCCGAAGAGCGCCGAAGCCAGGGAGTGATCCTCGGCTCGTCGATCCAGGACAACGTCGCCCTGGCGAACATCGGCACGGTGAGTTCTCTCGGCATGGTCTCCGGTGGGCGCATCGCCGACATCACGAAGCGGGGAATGGCCGACCTCCAGATCAAGGCACGCAGCCCCCGCCAGCCGGTCGGTGAACTGTCCGGAGGGAATCAGCAGAAGGTCGTCCTGGCGAAGATGCTGGCTCGCAATCCCGCGGTCCTGCTGATGGACGAACCGACGCGAGGCATCGACGTGGGCACCAAAGCCGAGATCTACCGGCTGATCCGCATGCTCGCCGCGAAAGGCACGACCGTGATCGCGGTGAGCTCCGAATTGCCGGAACTGATCGGGATGAGCGATCGGGTGCTCATCATGCACGAGGGTCGGATCTCGGGCGAAGCCCGATCCGAGGACGCCGACGAGGAACTCCTGCTCGCATACTGCTACGGAAAGAAAGTCTCATGACGACGACGACGACGCCCACGACGACGGCTGTCCCCGTCCAGACGCGCACGTCCATCGGGAAATTCCTCGTACAGGGCGGCACCAGCATCGCCCTGATCATTTTGGTTCTGTTCTTCTTCGCGATGCGCCCGGACGTGTTCCTGACGTTCACGAACGTGCGGAACATCCTCTTCCAGGTCTCGATCCTGGCGATCATCTCCGGGGCTCAGACGCTGGTCATGGTCGTCGGCGACTTCGATCTCTCGCTCGCTGCGACGTCCAGCCTGGCCGGTTCCGTGGCCGCCTCGTTGATGCTGGACGGAACCCCGACCTTGCCGGCGGTGCTCGCCGCGTTGGCCGTGGGGCTGCTGATCGGGCTCGCCAACGGTGCTCTGGTCGCATACCTCAACCTGTCGGCCTTCATCGCCACGCTGGCGACGATGACGTCCGTGACCGGGCTCGCCTTTCTCGTCACCGAGGGAACGACTCTCTTCAAGCTGCCGGCGGGTTTCAACTCGCTGGGTCAAGGAAGGGCCCTCAGCATTCCCGTCCCGGTGTACATCGCGATCGGCCTGGCTCTGATCCTGTGGGCACTGTTGCGCTTCACGACGACCGGCCGCAAATGGTATGCCGTCGGCGGAAGTGTCGAAGTATCCCGCCTCTCCGGGATCAATGTCCCGCGCGGTCGTCTCCTGGCCTTCACCGCAGCAGGGTTGATCGCTGCAGTCGGGGGGATCCTGTTGGCGGCGCGGCTGGGAAGTGCGAGCGCTGTCCAGGGCAGCGACACCCTGTTGTTCTCGGTGGCCGCGGTCTTCCTGGGCATGACGGTCGCCAGGTCAGGCCGGGCGAATCTCGTCGGCACCATGGTGGGTGTCGCAATCCTCGGGGTGATGAGCAACGGTCTGAACATCCTGGGCGTCAACGCGTACGTGCAGCAGGTGGTGACCGGTCTGATCATCATCGCCGCCGTGGCCCTCTCCTCCCTCCGGACGCGCGAGAGGTAGTCCGGGAGAGGTGGCCATTGCTCCTCTCCGCACAGCTTGAGCGGCTCCGCTCACTCCATTCCAACGCAGCACGTACATCCAACGAAGGGGTAGATGATGCGCAGAAGCAGAGGACCGGGAGCGATTCTCGGAATCCTGACCATCCTGATACTGGCGCTCGCCGGTTGTTCGTCCGGCGGCGGTTCTGGTTCCGGCGGAGATGAGCCCTTCAAGGTGATCGCCTTCACCTCGGGCAACCAGACGCCGATCGGTGCGTGGTGGGTCAAGGCCGTGACCGCCAAGGCGGAGGAGCTCGGCTGGGACCTGACCATGATCCAGGGCGACTTCGATTTCCAGAAGATGAATCCCCAGGTCGAAAGCGCGATCGGCCAGGGTGCCGACGCGATCCTCGACGGCTACACCGACGAGGCTGCGATCGGATCGATCGTCACCGCCGCCAGGGACGCGGACATCCCGATCTTCGCCATGGACGCGGCGACCGAACCGACCGATGCGTTCGTCACCAACATCACCACGGACCAGCAGGGCATCGTGGACGGCACGCTGAAGGAGCTCGATACCTCCCTCGGTGGGCTGGAGGGCAAGAACGTCATGGTCATCGGCCATGATCCGCACCCCGGCATCCGTCTGCGCTCTAGCCTGGCGCTCAAGGACCTCGAGGCCGCGGGAGCGAACATCGCCGGCGGCGACGTGCAGCAGGTCAAGTCCCCGGCCACCGGTCGGACCGAAGCGCTGGCCCTGGTCCAGGACTACCTCACCGCTCATCCGAACGGACTCGACGCTGTCTGGGTGGGCTGGGACGACGCGGCACTGGGTGCGGCCCAGGCCATCACCGAGGCCGGATCGACGGCGAAGGTAACCGGCTGCGACGCCACGAGCGAGGCCATCGCCCAGATCCAGTCCGGCGGCGCATTCCTGGCGACCGTCAACCAGCCGTGGCCGGAGATCCTCGACATGGTGACCGAGCAAATGATCACCTTCGAGAAGGACGGCGACCTCCCGTCCGAGAACTTCAAGGCGGTGGACGTCACCATCGTCACCGCGTCCAACGCGGCGAGCATCACACCGTCGGACAAGTTGGGGTAGCTCGACCCGACGAGCGGTCGGGGTCGGGGCAGTGTTCCCGACCCCGACCGCTGCCCACGATCATCCTCAGCGGAAGGCAGCATCATGCGCTTGCAAGGTAAGGTCGCGCTCATCACCGGTGGGGCCAGCGGCATCGGCCTCGCGACGGTCCAGAAGTTCATCCGCGAGGGCGCCAAGGTGCTCGTGGCCGACATCAACCTCGAGCAGGCGGAAAAGGTCGTCGCCGAGATCGAGGGCGACGGCAACCCTGGGTCCGCCGCGGCCGTCCAGGTCGACGTGTCGGTGTACAGCCAGGTCGAGGCCGCCGTGCAGCGCGCGGTCGACGTCTTCGGCAAGCTCGACGTCATCTTCAACAACGCGGGCATCGCCGGTGGCAAGCCCCTGCTCGAGCACGATCCGGCCGTGGACTACGAGCCGATGATCCGCGTCGACCAGGACGGTGTGTACTACGGGATCCTCGCCGCCGGCCGGCAGTTCCGGAAGCAGGGCACGGGCGGGGTCATCATCAGTACCTCCTCCATCTACGGCGAGCAGGCGGCCGAGCTGGCGTTCACCTATAGCGCCGCGAAGGCAGCCGTCATCTCCTTCACCCGGTCGGCGGCCTACGAGCTGGCCCAGTACGGCATCCGCGCGGTCGCGATCACGCCCGGGCGGGTGGGGACCGCGATCATCAACAAGTTCAGCGACGAGCTCAAGGCGACCTTCGCGTCCGAGCAGCTGCGGAACAAGATGACCGAACCGCACGAGATCGCCGACGTCGTCGCGTTCCTGGCGTCGGACGAGGCGAACGTCATCAACGGCACCGTCGTCCACGTCGACGACGGGTACTCGGTGTTCAAGCAGCGGCTCGACCTGCCGGTCTTCTGAGGCCGACGTGCCCATCGACGTCGCCTGCCACCTGAACGTCCTGCTTCCCGACCTCGAGGAACCGGGGCTGAGCCGGGCACTCGGCGCGCTGGCCGAGCTCGGGTACTCCCACGCCGTGCTGCCCCCGTTCGACCCGGGCAGTGCGCCGATCGCGGAGTGGGCGGCCCTGTTCCGGGAGCACGGTCTCGCGCCGATCGCGATGGTCGGGCAGGCGCCGGGCGCAGATGTGTCGTCGGCCGACCCGGGCGAGCAGGAGAAGGGCGAGGCGGCACTGCGCCGCATGGTCGAGGCCACCGTCGCGCTGGGCGGCGACCAGCTCAACGGCGTCTCCTACGGCCTGTTCGGCCGCGCGGAGACGGCGCCCCCCGAGGGGGCCGTCGAGCGAGCGGCGAGCCGTCTGGGCGCGGTCGCGGACGTCGCCCACGAGCAGGGGGTCACCATGACCTTCGAGGTGCTCAACCGGTACGAGACCGCGATGCTCAACACCGCCCAGCAGGCGCTCGACTTCATCGCCGCCAGCGGATCGGACCACCTGAGGGTGCACCTCGACACCTTCCACATGGCGGTGGAGGAGGCCGACATGCTGGGTGCCATACGGTCCGCGGCCCCCGTGCTGGGCTATCTCGAGCTGGGCCAGTCGGGCCGCGGCCCCCTTGCGACCGGGGCGGTCGACCCGGCCGCGGCCGTGCGCGAGGCGATCAGGGCGGGCTACCGGGGGCGGATCGGCGTGGAGGCCTTCTCGCGTTCCGTCCTGCCGGGCTTCGTGGGTGACCTGCTCGCGATCTGGCGGGAGCCGTACACCGATGGTCGGGCCCTCGCCGCGGAGGCGATCGACATCATCCGGGGGGCCGAGGCGGCCGCGGCGTCGTAGCTCCCGACCGTCGACCCGGCGGCCCGGAATCCGCCGGGGTCCTGGGCCGCTGCGGTTCGCTGCTCCCCGACCTCGCCGGGCTCAGGCAGTGTCGGCGTCGTCCGCCTCGTCCGGCGCATCCTCGGCCTGCAGCTCGGGCACCCGGGCGAGGAGCCTGCGCAGCAGCTCGTTCAGCTGGGTCACCTCGTCCTCCGTCAGGTCGCCGAGGATGATCTCCTGGCCGCGCAGCGAGATCGGCAGCATCGCGTCGTGCATCTCGGCGCCGGCGGGCGTGAGGAACAGCTGCCGGGATCGGCCGGACTCCTCCGCCTGCACGATGAGCCGGCGGTCGGTGAGCACGCCGACGCTCTTCGAGACGATCGCCTTGTTCATCGCGACGAACTCGGAGATCTCGGTCGCCGTGACGCCCGGCCGGATGCCGATGACGGAGATGACGCGCCAGTCGTTGGTCCCGAGACCGAAGCGGGCGCGCAGGAGGCTCGATTCACGCCAGACGAGGCTGTTCGACAGCAGGGAGATCAGGCGCGGCGTGAAGTTCTCGCTGTCGATCACGATGGGCATGGGCGTGGGGATGGCATCGGGCGGCAGCTCCATCGTGGCGTCCTTCATCAAGGGGGCATGGCTCGCGGCGACCATCCCTGCGAGATGCGACTCCGGCCTGTCCGCCACCCTAACCAGATCCGGGACGACGCCGGCGGGGAGTGCCCGGTCGGCCGGGACGGAGTGATCGGTCCGCGGCCTCGACCAAACCTGTGGGGTGCCGGCGCCGTACGTCTCGGCGCCTCAGGTGGCGGTCAGGCTCCGCATCGCCGTCCCGCTCGCGACGTTGAGGATCCCCATGACGACGCACCGGCCGGGCCGGGCGATCGCCGGGGGAGTCCCGGTCACTTCCGCATCCTCTGCCGCACCTCGGCCTCGAGCTCGTCCGCCCGCTTCGCCAGGTCCTCGACGACGCCGACGGCCGAGACCAGGTGGGCCCGCGCCGCGTCGTCGTCGATGCCCGACAGGTTCGCCTCCACCGCCAGCCGGGCCGTCGTGGCCGCGGCCCGGGCGGCGGCGCCGGCCGCGGCGACGTCGCTGACCAGGTTGCGGTTCGCGACCGGCAGGATGCGTGCCGCCAGCTCCAGCAGCTCGGCGGCCGACTCCAGGACGGCGAGCGGGGGCCGGGTGGCCTCCAGCTGGACCTGGGAGAGTCGCCGGTGCCGCGCCTCCTTCTCCTCCGCGGTGCCGCGCGGCAACCTCATCGCCTCCGCCACGGCCGAGAACGCCGCCTCGTCGTCGGCGGCGGACTCCAGGCACGCGTCGCGCTGCGCGTCTGCGGCCGCCACGATCTCCCGCACGACGTCGGCGTGCTCCTCGTCCTTGGTGAACCGGCCGACCATCGCCACCAGCGAGGCCGACAGGGCAGCCTCGATGGCGGCCGTGGCACCCGCCCCGGGAGCCGCCATGCGGGCGGCCAGCTGCCCGAGGAAGTCCCCGATCGACTGGCGGTCGAGCTCGTCGTGCCCCCTCACGAACCGCCTCCCGGGGAGCTCCCGACCGCGGCCCGGGAGCGGCCGTCGACGGACCCCGGCCCGGCGATCAGCCGCGCCCTGCGCCAGCCCCGCAGCGAGTTGAGCACCGCGACCTGCTCCGCGGCGTGCAGGTCCGCGACGGTCAGGACCCGCTCGTGCAGCCGGCCCGACTCCAGCAGGCGGCCGCGCTCCACGCCGGGCAGGCAGCCCGAGGAGGTGGGCGGCGTCCACCACCGGCCGCCGAGCCGGACCGCCAGGTTCGCCGTGGTGGTCTCCGTCAGCTCGCCGCGCTGGTTGACCAGGACGACGTCGTCGGCCTCCGGATGCCGCAGGGCCCTCGTCACGTACACCTCCCGGCGCGTCGTCTTGTGCTGGAGCCAGGGGCTGGCGGCGTCCACCGGGTCGTCGTCCAGGGCGAGACACACCGGCCGGGTGGCGACCGGCGGCATGGCCTCCAGCTCGACCTCGACGTCCCCGCTCCGGGACAGCAGGACCCGCACCCGTGCCGGCTCCGCGCGTCCCCCGACGGCCCGGTGCAGGGCGGCCAGGACCGCGGCCCGGTCAAAGCGGAAGTCCGCCCAGTCGGCGGAGTCGGCCAGGCGGGCGAGGTGGCGGTCGAGATGGCGCAGGCCCACGCCCGGTACGAATCCCAGCGTCTCGAGCAGCCGGTGCTCGGTGACGTCGTGGGCGAGCACCGCCGCCTTGGCGTGCAGCTCGGCGCGTTCCGGCGCCGGCTCGGAGCCCCAGGTGATGCCCCCGCCGGCGCCGTACACGGCCTCGCCGGTGCTGCGGTCGAGGACGACGGTCCGGATGGCGACGTTGAACCGGGCTCGGAAGGGGGCGGACGGCGGCGCCACCAGTCCCACGGCGCCGCAGTAGACGCCGCGTGGCGTCGGCTCGAGCTCGTCGATCAGCTGCATGGTGCGGCGCTTGGGGGCGCCGGTGACCGATCCGCACGGGAACAGCGCGCGGAACAGGTCGAGCAGCCCGGTGCCCGGCCGGATCCGGGCGCTCACCTGCGAGGTCAGCTGCCAGACGGTCGGGTAGCGCTCGAGGGCGAACAGCTCGTCCACCACCACGCTGCCGACCTCGGCCACCCGGCCCAGGTCGTTGCGGAGCAGGTCGACGATCATCAGGTTCTCGGCCTGCTCCTTGGTGCTCGACCGCAGGAGGCGGCTCTGCTCCCGGTCCTCGGCCGTCGTGCGGCCACGCGGGGCGGTGCCCTTCATGGGCCGGGTGCGCACGACGTCCCCGGCCCACTCGAAGAACAGCTCCGGGCTGGCGCTGGCGACGACGTGCCGGCCCAGGTCCAGATAGGCGTTGTAGGCCCCGCGCTGGGCGAGCGCCAGGCGGGCGTAGAGATCCTCGGGATCACCGGCGACGGTGGATCGCAGCCGGTCGGTCAGGTTGCACTGGTAGGTCTCGCCGGCGGCGATGTGCTCCCGCACGGCGGCGACCGCCCGGGCGTGCTCCTCGTCGGTCCAGTCCGTCCGCCACGCGGCCGGCCGCGGGGCGAGCTCGGCCGGCGGGGCCACCGGGTCCACCCGGGCCGGCTCGTCGCACAGTCCGAACCACACCAGCGGCGGCTCGCCCGGCGATGTGGAGCCGCCCGGCAGTTGTGGGTCCAGCCCGGAGGCCGCCTCGTAGGCGACGTACCCGAAGGCCCAGCTGCCGGCCTCCGTGGCGTCGTGGACCCGTTGCAGCGCACCGGCCACCTCGTCCGGCCGCACCGCGGTCAGGATCTCCGACGGCGGGGGGAAGAGCAGGGCATTTCCCGTGCGCAGGTCGTCGAACCGCGCCCACGGCCCCGCCATCAGTCCCCGATGCCCTGCTGGACCTTGGCGGCGGTGAGCGTGTTGGCGAGCAGCATCGCGATCGTCATCGGGCCGACCCCGCCCGGCACCGGGGTGATCGCGCCGGCCACCTCGGCGACCGCATCGAATTCGACGTCCCCGTGCAGACCGTCCTCGCCCCGGTGGATGCCGACGTCGATGACGACCGCGCCGGGCTTGACCGCGTCGCCGCCGACCAGTTTCGGGATGCCGGCCGCGACCACCAGCACGTCGGCCCGCCGGCACACCTCCGCGAGGTCACGCGTGCGGGAGTGGCAGATCGTCACCGTCGCGTGCCGGGCCAGCAGCAGCTGTGCCATCGGCTTGCCGACGAGCACGGAGCGGCCGACGACCACCGCCTCCGCGCCCTTCAGGGGGACGTCGTACTCGTCGAGCAGCGTCATGACGCCGGCCGGCGTGCACGGCCGCAGCCCCGGCCGGCCCTGGGCGAGGAGACCGGCGTTGGCGATGGTCAGGCCGTCGACGTCCTTCTCCGCCGGGATGCGGGCGATCAGGGCGTCGGAGTCCAGGTGCTTCGGGGTGGGAAGCTGCAGCAGGATGCCGGACACCGCCGGGTCGGCGGCGAGTTCGTCGATCAGTGCGGCTGTGGACTCCTGGTCGACGTCGCCGGGCAGGTGACGGTGCAGGTCCTGCATGCCGGCCTCGACGGAGAGGCGGCGCTTGCTGCGGACGTAGACCTCCGACGCGGGGTCGTCGCCGATCAGCACCGTCGCCAGCCCGGGGGCGACTCCGCCCGCGGCGACGAGCTTCTCCACGCCGCGGGCGACGTCCTCGCGCACCCGTCGCGCGACGGCCGTGCCGTCGATGATCCGTGCGGTCACCGGACGCTCCTCGGAGGACGATGGGGTCTCAGGCAAGGTCTTCGAGCATCCGCTGCCGCCAGGCCTCGGTCGGTCCGAGGTCGTTGAACGTGAAGACGTGGAAGCCCTCGATGCCGTTGTCGGGCTTGCCGATGTGCGGGGCCAATCCCTTGATGATCTTGTTCGGACTGTAGCCACCCGGGATGAAGAACCGCCAGAACATGCTCTGCTGCTTCTTGAGGAACTTCGCGGACTCGCCGATGCCCAGACCGCCGGAGACCCGCATGAGCTTCTGGCGGTGCACCGCGCCGGGAACGCCGACGTGCACGGGCAGGTCGATCCCGCGGTTCTTCAGTTCCCGTGCCCAGCGCAGGATCACGTCGGGGTCGAACACGATCTGGGTCTTGATGTGCGTGGCCAGGGGCGCCTTGTCCTTCAGCGCCTGGAAGAGGATCTCCGTCGACGCGGTCGGGTGCCCCTCCGGGTGACCCCCGATGCCGATGTCGGTGAAGCCGTGGTCGAGTTCGTGCAGCGCGACCAGCAGGTCGTGGGCATGCCGGAACTCCGTGGGCTCGTCGGTGGGGTCGCCGCCGACCACGAAGACGTCGGTGATGCCAACCTCGCGGCACCGGGCCACGACGTCGGCCAGGTGGGCGCGGTCACGGACCTGCTGGGCCGACAGGTGCGGGGCCACCTTGTAGCCGTGACGGACGAGGCTGACGGAGAGGTCGATGGTGGCGTCCTGCCCCTTCGCCGGGGAGGCGGTCACCGTCAGGCGCACCTCCTTCGGCACGCACGAGAGCACCTGCTGCTCGGTCTTCTTGAACGGGATCACTTCGTAGCCGAGGTCGTCGAAGACCTTCCGCAGCGTTTCCCGGGTCCCTGCGTCCCGGACGGTCAGCGAGCGCTTCACGTGGTGTCTCCCTCTGCACGGGTCGGGCGCGGGACGGTCCCGCGGAGGAGGTCGCCGTGGGCGGCCCGGCGGGCCGGCGGGCCGGACACGCTCCCGCCGGCTGCTCCCATACCCGTAATCGTGAGCCACGCCACCCCTGGCCGGGACAGAGATATGGCGGCACCTGTTGCGCCGGATCGGTCGCCGGCCGTAGGTCAATCGTCGCGGTCGTGGGCAAGGGTCCGCCTGGTCCGTCGGCAGGCCGGAACCGCAGAACGCCCGCCCTTCCCGGCGCACCGGGAAGAGCGGGCGTGCTGCCGATCGGTCGAGGTCAGAAGTTGGGGTCGCTCTCCTCGGCCTCGTACTGGACGGCGACCGCGCTGAGCCCGTAGGGCGTCGCGGGGTCGTACTTGTAGATGGTCGACGCCTTCGGCAGCACCCGGTCCTCGGGGTCGCCGAGCGTCAGGTCACCGTTGAGGCCCTGGAACTCGATGCTGTCGAGCTCGGTCGAGGCCTTCCGGAGGCCCGGGCCGCTGAGGTCGCCGTCCTCGATGGCCTGCTCCAGCAGCTGGGTGACGGCCAGGGCCTGGATGTAGCCGTAGACGTGCTGCAGGGTCAGCTGGGTGTCGGGGCCCAACGCGTCGTGGAGGTTCTTGACCCCCTCGACGGAGTCGTCGGACAGGTCGGCGCCGGGACCGGTGAAGAGCACGTTCTCGGCGAGGTACTGGGCGATCGGCGTCCCGGAGAAGGCCACCGTGTTGGCGATGAACTCCGCGATCCACTGGGGGTGGAAGTCCAGCTGCGTGGCGGCCGCGACCATTGCGGACGTGTTGTTCGGCGCGCCGCCGAAGGCGACGACCTCGCACCCCGCCTGCTTGAGCGCCTGCACCTGCGCCGTGAGGGCGGTGTCGAGTGGTGCGTAGCGCTCCATCGCGGTCACCTCGGTGCCGAGCTGGTCGGTGGCGAAGGTGAGCCCCTCCTCGACCGCGTCACCCCACTCGTTCTCGTAGCCCAGGCCGCAGTACTTCGCGTCGGCCATGGCGGGGTCCTGCTCGTTCAGGTAGGCGACCGCGTTGACCACGTTGGTCTGGTAGGAGGGGAAGGTCGGCAGGAGGCTCGGCTCCGTGCGCAGCTCCGCGGCCTGGTTGCTGGGGACGGCCAGCGCCTCGTCCCGGTCGAGGATGGGCACCAGCGCCTTGACCGACGGCGTGCCGAGGATGCCGGACAGCATCACGACGTCGCCCTTGATCTGCTGGTATGCCTGCACGGCCAGCTGGGCGTCGTACTGGTTGTCGGCGGTGATCAGCTCGATCTGGTACTCGCCCGCGACGCCGCCCTCGGCGTTCACCTTGTCGTACCAGGCCTGCTGGCCCTTGAGCTGCTCCTGGGCGGTCGCCGAGATGGGGCCGCTGAGGGCGATGATGTTGCCCACGGTGATCGTCTTGGCATCGGGGTCGAAGCCGGGGACGGCGACGAGCTCGGCGTTCTCGCCGCCACCGCCGCCGCCGCTGGTGCTCTGGGCCCCGCACGCCGTGACCGCCAGGGCGGTGCACAGGAGCAGGGTGGGGATCGGCAGGCCGAGGCCCCGGGTGCGTCGCTTCATTCTGTCCTCTCGGTGGGTGGAGGGGGTCGGCAGGCCGAGCCCCCGAGAACGTGGCGTCATGCCGTGTCCGGTCGGTTGGTGGTGGAAGAACGTCGGCCGGCCGAGCCGGTGGACGACGTGATCAGGCGGCCGATGCGGCCGAAGGTGGCCACCAGCCCCTTGGGCTCGGCCAGCAGGAAGACGACGATCAGCACGCCGTAGAGGATCAGGCTCAGGTCGGTGGTGTTGAGCCCGCTCTCCCCGCCCCGGGCCATGAACGGCAGCTCGTTGGACACCAGGTCGACGACGACCGGTACGAGGGTCACGAAGATCGCGCCGAGCACCGGGCCCCAGAGGGAGCCGAGCCCGCCGATCACGATGATCGCCAGGTACTGGACGGACAGCTCGACGTTGAAGCTGTCGGGGCGGATGTACTGGAGGTTCACGGCGAGCAACCCGCCGGCCACCCCGGCGAGGAAAGAGGTCAGCACGAACGCGTTGGTCTGCGTGCGCATCATCCCGACACCGAGCACCTCGGCCGCCATGTCGTGGTCGCGGACGGCCTGCATGGCCCGGCCGCTGCGGCTGCGCATCACGTTGGCCACGGCCAGGAGGGTGAGTCCGACGAGCGCCCAGATCAGGATGAAGAGGCCCTGCTCCCGGGCGAAGACCAGTGGGCCCAGGGTCAGCGCCTCGAAGTCGATCGGACCCAGGGTCGCCCGGGCCAGCACGATGGTGCCCTCGTTGCCGCCGGTGATCGACTCCAGGTTGCGCGCGACGTAGATGCCGATGAAGACCAGGGCGAGGGACACCATCATGAGATAGGGGCCCCGGAGCCGGAGGGCGAAGGGCGCGACGGCGGCCCCGATCAGGGCGGCAGCAAGGCCGGCCACGGGCAGCCAGACGATCATCGGCAGGCCGTGGATGCCTCCGACGTACTGCGTGACGAAGGCCCCGACGCCGACGAAGAAGGCATGGCCGAGCGACAGCTGACCGTCGTACCCCGTGAGCACGTTCAATCCGATCGCGGCGATCGCCGCGATGCCCGCGGCATTCATGATCCCGAGCCAGTACGTGCTGGTCATGTTCAGCGGGATGGCGAAGACGAGGACGACGAAGAGCGCGACGCCGATCCGGCCGAGCCGCGTGCTCACCAGCCGCAGTGGCGGCAGCGTCCGTCCGGCTGGGGGACGGGTCGAGCCGGCCGGGACGGAGAGGTCGGTCGCCATCAGATCCGCCTGATCTTCTTGGTCCCGAAGAATCCTTCGGGACGGACGAGCATGATCACGAGCATGAGGAGATAGGGCACGACCTCGGTGAAGCCGGAACCGAAGGCGTCCGGCACCCGGACGACGGCGAACTGCTGGACGATCCCCACGAAGAGCCCGCCCAGGACGGCGCCCAACGGCGATTCCAGGCCGCCGAGGATGATCACCGGGATGGCCAGCAGGGCGAAGTGCTCGAGCCCCGGCCCCAGACCGGTGCCGGCCGTGGTGGCCAGCATCGTGCCGGCGAAGGCCCCGAGGGCCCCGGCGATGCCCCAGGACAGCCGGTGGACCGTCCGGTCGCTGACCCCCTGCGCCAGCGCGGCCTCGGGGTCCAGTGCGGTGGCCTGCATGGCGAGGCCCAGCCGGGAGAACCGGAAGAAGAGGCCGAACGCCGCCAGGATGACGAAGGTGGAGATGATCACCGCCAGGTCGCGGTGGGTGATCGTCACCCCGCCCACGGAGAGGACGCTCAGCCCCCAGGGGTCGCCCATCGACCGCTGGTCGCTGCCCCAGATCCCGGCTGCGATCGGGGGAATGATGATCAGCAGGCCGAACGTGACGAGGATCGGCGTGAACAGGTTCACGGTCGACACCCGGTGCACGATCGTGGCCTCGAGGATCACGGCCACCACGGCCACCACGGCGACCGAGAGCAGCACCGCCAGGAAGAACGGAAGCCCCCAGGTCCGGTGCCCGGTGTAGGTCAGGTACGCCCCCATCACCACGAAGGCGCCCTGGGTGAGGTTGAAGACCCCCGTGGACTTGGCCACCACCACGAAGCCGAGGGCCAGCAAGGCCAGCAGGCAGCCCAGGGAGATGCCCGACACCAGGATCTGCAGGTTCTCGGTCATGACACGGCTCCGTGCTCGGCGTCGACGGTGGGCACGGGCAGGCCGGCGGTCGCCTTCTCGACGACGTCGGCGCCGCTGCCGCCGAGGTATGCGCGGATCACCCGGGGGTCGGACACGGCGACCTGCGGCAGGTCGCAGCAGATGACCTCGCCGAAGTCCAGGACCAGGACGCGGTCGGCCACCTTGGTGACCAGCGCCATGTCGTGCTCGATCATCACCACGGTCAGGTCCAGCTCCTGCTTGGCCGTCAGCACCCAGCGGGCCAGCTCGTTGGTCTCCTGGGTGTTCATGCCCGCCACCGGCTCGTCCAGGAGCAGCAGCGTGGGCTGCATCGCCAGTGCCCGAGCCAGCTCGATGCGCTTCTTGACGCCGTAGGGCAGGTCGTGGACCAGCTGGCCGCGGATGTCGTCGAGGCCCATGAGCTCGAGCAGCGGCAGGCAGTCGCGGCGGGCCTCGTTCTCCTCCCGGCGCGCCCGGCCCCACCACACGGAGCCGGTGAGCAGGCCCGCCTTCATGAGGTGGTGCCGACCCAGCACCACGTTGTCGAGGACGGTCATCTCCTCGAACAGTGCGAGGTTCTGGAAGGTGCGGGCGATGCCCCGGGCCGCGATGTCGGCGGGCTTGCGACCGAGCAGCGACTCGCCCTCGAAGGTGACCGACCCCGAGCTCGGGCGGTAGACCCCGTTGAGCACGTTGAGGAGGGACGTCTTGCCCGCCCCGTTCGGCCCGATGACGGCGAAGAACTCGCCCTTCTGCACCTCGAACGAGACGTCGCTGATCGCCGTGACGCCACCGAAGGTCAGCCGGACGTTCTCCGCCCGGAGCAGCGGCTCCCCGGTGCCGGTCATGCCCGGACCCCTTCGCCGGCCGCGGCCTGGTCGTCGGGCGCCTCGTCGAGCCCCAGGTAGAACGACTGGATGTCGGGATCGGCCAGCAGCTCGCGCGACGGCCCGTGCTTCGTGACGACACCCTGGGCCAGGATGTAGCCGTGGTCGGAGACGGCCAGGGCCATCATCGCGTTCTGCTCGATGAGCAGGACGCTGGTGCCGGCGTCCCGGATGGTCGCGATCGTCTCCCGGATCTGGTCGACGATGATGGGCGCCAGCCCGAGCGAGGGCTCGTCGAGCACCAGCAGGTCCGGTGACTGCATCAACGCCCGGCCGACGGCGAGCATCTGCTGCTCTCCGCCGGAGAGGTACCCGGCGCGCTGGTCCAGCCGTTCCCGGAGCCGGGGGAAGAGGTCCAGGATCCAGTCCCGGCGCTCCTTCAGCGTCTGGTCGTTGCGCCGGGTCATCCCGCCGACCGCGAGGTTCTGCTCGACGGTCAGCTCCCCGAATATCCGGCGGCCCTCCAGGGTCTGGCTGATGCCCGCGCGGACCACCTGGCCGGGCTTGCGGCCCAGCAGCGACTGTCCCCGCCAGGAGATGTCGCCCTCGACGACGGTCCCGCCGTGGAAGGGCAGCATGCCGGTCACTGCCCTTGCGAGCGTCGTCTTCCCCGCGCCGTTGACGCCCATGAGCGCGACGACCGTGCCCTTCCGGACTTCCACGTCCACCGAGCGCAGGACGGTGATGGCGCGTCCGTACCGGACGGTGACGTTGCGGACGACGAGCCCGTCTGATCCCGCTGGCTCCGGTGGCTGCCGCGTCACGCTCGAGCTCCTCCCAGCCGGGGACGGCCCTCGACGGCCGTCGGTCGAAGGCTAGGACGGCGGCGGGTGGCCCGCGACCGTCCTATGACGTCAGTCACGTAACACTTTGCGGGGGTCGGCTACGTCATCTGTCCTGGCACCCATGGCCGCGGCCGGCCGACCTCCTGGGGACTACCCGGCTGCCTCAGCCGCCCGACGCTTCGCCCACGCCGTCTCGATCTTGCCGGTAGGGGTGCGCGGCAGCTCGTCGACCACGTGTATCGAGCGTGGGATCTTGTAGCCGGCCAGCTGCGGGCGGAGGTGCTCGGTCAGTGCCTCCGGGGTGACGGAGCCGGTTCCGACGGCCACGATCGCGGCGACGCGTTCCCCCCAGGTCGGGTCCGGCACGCCGACCACCACGGCGTCACGGACGGCTGGATGGCTCAGCAGCGCGTCCTCCACCTCCGCGGGGTGCACCTTCTCTCCGCCGGTGTTGATGACCCCGGATCCCCGTCCCAGGAAACGGATCGCTCCGTCCGGCAGGACCTCGACCAGATCGCCGGGCTGCGACCAGCGGATCCCGTCGATGATCCGGAACGTCGCCGAGGACTTGGCCGCGTCCTTGTGATAGCCGAGCGGCAGGGGCCCGCAGTAGGAGAGCACCCCGACCTCGCCGCTCCCGGGTCGCACCTCGACGTCGTCGTTCCCGAACACCTTGGTGGCCGGCACCGGCATGAAGCGGGACGGCAGGTCGTCGACGGAGTTCGTGATGGCGAAGGCGAACGGGCCGCCCTCGCTGGAGGCGATGGCGTCGACGATGGTGACCGGCGTGCGTCGGTGGAACTCCTCCTTCACCTCGTCCGACATGGCTGTTCCCGAGCTGACGATCGACCGCAGGGAGGAGAGGTCGTGCGGGCGCCCCTCGGATTCGGCTCGGGCGAGCTCGTCCAGCAGGGGCCGGGAGACCGCGTTGCCGGCCACGAGGATCGTGCCGACACGGTGCCTGGCGACGGTCTCCCAGACCTGCCGGGTGTCGAGCCGGCCGGGTGGTGGGAAGACGATGTGGCCCCCGACGAGCAGTGACCCGATGGTGTTGAACAGGCCGGTGCCGTGCATGAGGGGGATCACGGGCATGGTCGTCGGCGCGAGGCCGCGCGCGTGGGCGTCCAGCGCGGCCTCCACGGCCTCCTCCAGCGACTCGGGCAGTTCACGTCCCAGCGGGCCGTAAGCCGGGACGGCGATCGAGTGGATCAGGTCGCCGTGCTGCCAGATGACACCTTTCGGCCGGCCGGTCGTGCCGCCGGTGTACATGAAGAGGCGGTCCGTGCCGGGGCGGGCCTGGTGAGGACGCGGCGCGTGCACGGTGAGCAACTCGTCGAGACCGTGGCTGCCGGCGACCGCCGAGGCGTCGCCGTCCCCGGCGTGGACCAGGAGCTCGAGGGTCGGCACCTGCGCGGCGACCGCCTCGACGTTGGCCGCCAGCGACGCGCTGAAGACGAGCACGCGGGCGTCGGCGTCGGCGAGCAGCGAGGCCAGTTCCGGTCCGGTGTACCGGTAGTTCGCGTTGATCGGGACGGCGCCGAGCTTGAAGGCGGCGAACACGGTCTCCAGGTACGCAGAGCCGTTGTAGAGGTAGCAGGCCACGGTGTCCCCCGGCCCGACACCGGCGTCGGCGAAGGCGGTGGCCAACCGGGACGCGCGATCGTCGAACTCCGCCCGGCTGAACGTGCGCCCGGGCTCGGTGATGGCCGGGACGTCGGGCAGCCGGTCGTTGACCGCCTCCCAGATGGTGCCGAAGCCGACGTCCATGGTCAGGCCCCCTCGTTCCCCGCCTCGTCGAGCCCGAACGGGCAGGCCACGTTCTCCTCCAGCACCAGCGGGCGGACCTCGTCCACGTGGGTGTGCACGTCGATGGCGGTGAGCTGGGTCAGGTCCATGTCGGGCAGGGCTCCTCGTTCGCGACGGGCAGCAACGGGCGAGCGCCCGCGCGCGCAGACGCCTCCACCATCTAAAGGATCGGCTCGGCAACGAGGACACAGTGCAATGGCGGGATCCCTCGTGCCGGATCGCCGGTCGTGACCCCCGTCATTTGTCGTACGCCCGGTGCGACGGCGACTCGGCGAATGCCGTCATCGGAGCGATCCCGACGCCGTCGAGGTGCGTCAAGGTGCCTAGTGTCGTCCATGCCGCCGGCGGGATCCGATTCCGTCGCCGGCCGGACATCGTTCTGATCTGCGCACCGACGACGAACAGGAGCATCTCGTGCTGGACGGCAAAGTGGGCGTGGTGACGGGTGCGGGACGCGGCCTGGGGAGGGCCTACGCCCGCGCACTGGCGGACGCGGGTGCAGCGGTCGTGGTCAACGACCTCGATGCCGACGTCGCCCAGGAGACGGTCGACGCCATCGTCGACACCGGGGGGGCCGCGGTCGCCGAGGTCGCGCCGGTCGGCACGTCCGACGTCGCCCAGCGACTGGTCGACCGCGCGGTCGAGGAGTTCGGGCGCCTGGACGTGATGGTGACCAATGCCGGTGCCCTGCGGGACAAGACCCTGCGCAACACCACCGACGAGGACTTCGACCTCGTGGTCGGGAGCCACCTCAGGGGCACGTTCACCTGCGGTCGGGCGGCTGTGGCCCGCTTCCGCGAGCAGGGCGAGGGCGGCCGGCTGATCCTCGTCGGTTCCCCGGCGGGTCAGCGGGCGAGCTTCGGGCAGACGGCGTACTCGGCGTCCAAGGGCGCGATCGTCGCCATGATGCGCACCTGGGCGGTCGAGTGCGAGAAGATCGGCGTCACGGTCAACGCTCTGGTGCCGACGGCGCTCACGCGCATGGTCGCCACCATCCCCGGCCTCGCCGAGCTGGTGACGGCGGTCGAGGCGGGGGAGCCGGTACCGGAGAAGGTGCGGATCACGGGCCTCGGCACGCCCGACGACGTGGCCCCACTCGTGGTCTACCTCGCCTCGGACGCCTCGGCGGCCGTGACCGGTCAGGCCATCGCCGTCGGTGGGGACCGGATCGCGCTGTGGACGCATCCCGCTGAGGTGGCGGAGCAGCTACGGCCCGGCGGCTGGGACGCCGCCAGCATCGCGGACGCCTTCGCCGGCCCCCTCGCGGACCAGCTCCAGGAGTACAAGCCCGGACGGCTGGACGTCCAGTGACCCCCCGAGCCACAGCACGGGAGGACCACTCATGACCGCGATCGTGGTGGACGGGGTGCAGGGCGTTCGTGACCTGCCCCTCGGCGAGACGCTCGGCGCCAGTGACTGGGTGGAGATCACCCAGGACATGGTGAACCTGTTCGCCGAGGCGACGGGCGATCACCAGTGGATCCACGTCGACGTGGATCGCGCGACGAAGGAGAGCCCGTTCGGCGGGCCGATCGCGCACGGCTACCTGACGCTGTCGCTCGTCCCGCGGCTCATGCCCGAGATCATCGAGTTCGCCGGCTTTCCCATGACGGTCAACTACGGGTGCGAGAAGGTTCGGTTCCCCTCCCCGGTCCCGGTGGGCAGCCGGCTGCGGGCGACAGCGTCCCTGCAGCAGGTCACGGACGTCCCCGGGGGAGTCCAGCTGGCGGTGGAGATGGTCATGACGGTCGAGGGCGCCGCGAAGCCGGCCTGCGTGGCCACCATCGTCGTCCGCAAGTACACCTGAGGACCCCGTCGCCCGATGCGCCCTGAGGGTCGCTCCGTGGGGTGCGTCCGGCACGTCCGCGGCGCGTCGGGCGTTCCCGGCATGTCACGATCTGCCCAGCGGCGCCCCGGGACCGCCGCCGACAGGCCGTCCGGGGCACCGCGGAGGAAGGAGGGTCCCGTGGCGGTTCCAGGACAGGCCCTCGCCGGCAGGTCGACCGCTCCCCGCACCTCGATCGACGAGGTGGTCAGGCACGCCCCCGACGGTCTCGCCGTCATCGACGCCGACGCGCGCTTCGTCGACGCCAATCCCGCCGCCGTCCTCCTGTGCGGTCTGGATCCGGCCGCCGTCGCGGGCAGCCCCTCACCGTTCCCCTCGCCGGACGACGCGACGAGCGCCGCCCGCGCCGGCGAGCTGACCGTCGCCTGGGAGCCGGTCCCCGGTCACCGGCGGGAATTCGCCTACACCTTCGCCCCGGTTCCCGGCCGGAGGCGGTGGATCGTCTCCTTCCGCGACGTCACGCTCAGCCGGCTGCGCGAGCGACGACTGGCCGCGATCGCGAGGGCCGCCTCCGACGTCGCGTCGAAGCGATCCCTGGTGGGCACGCTGGAGGCGCTGGCCCAGGAGGTGCTGCGCACCGACGCCCTCGCCGGTGTCCAGATCCTGACGGTGAACTCGACCGGCGACCGGCTGCACGTCATGGGTGCCGCCGGCTTCGGGCGAGAGGTCAATTTCTTCGACAAGCTGATGGAGTGCCGTGCCCTGGGCGCGCGCCTGATGATGCTCGAAGCGCTCGAGAACCGGGAGCCGCTGGTCGCGCCGAACCGGTACGACGCCGTGATGGCGGATCCGGCGTGGGCCCCGTTGCGCGAGCTCATGGAGCACCCCCGCTGGGACTGGTTCGTCAGCGTCCCCCTTCTCGTCCGGGGTGAGCCGGTCGGCATCCTGAACGCCTTCTTCGCGCCGGGTCAGGTCGTCGGGGACACCGAGCTGGAGTTCCTCCTCGCCATGGGCGAGCAGGCCGCGATGGCCGTGGACCACGCCGCGCTCCTGGAGCGGGAGCGGGACGTCGCCCGGCGGGAGGAACGCCAGAAACTGGCCCGCGACCTGCACGACTCGGTCGTGCAGCAGGTCTTCTCGATGATGATGCAGGCGCGGTCGCTGGGCGTCCTCGTCGAGCGGGGACTGCCGCCCACCCCCGACAAGGTGGCGCAGGTGGCGGACGACCTGAGCAGCAGCGCCGAGGCCGTCCTCGCGGATCTGCGGGGCATGGTGGTGGAGCTGCGCCCTGCGGCGAGCACGGCGGGGGGTCTCTGCTCGGCATTGCGCTCCCTGGCGGACACCACGTCGGCCCGTACCGGCGTGGACGTGTCGCTCGACATCGACGACCGGGACGCCGAGCTGTCCGCGCTCGACGCCGACCTGCTCGAGGACGTCTACCGCGTCGTCGCGGAGGCGCTGCACAACAGTGTCAAGCACGCCGACGCGGCCAGGATCCAGGTCCGGCTCGGGGTGACCTCCCACGGCCGTCGCCGACGGCTCGTCGCCGAGGTTGCCGATGACGGCCGGGGGCTGACCGCGGAGAACGACGCCGCCCGCGCCGGGGGCTCGGCGTCCAGCGGTTTCGGGATGACCGTGATGCGTGAGCGCGCGGCCCGGTGGGGCGGCGCCGTCCGCGTGTGGCAGCCCGCCGCCGGTGGGACGAGCGTGCGGCTGACCCTGCCGCTGCCGACCTCGCTGCCCGCGACACGGGCGAACAAGGGCAAGATCGCGCCGTGACCGCGCCGCCCGATCCGATCCGCGTCCTCGTCGTGGACGACCACGCGGTGGTACGTCGAGGCGTCGTCGCCTACCTGGAGGCACTGGAGGACGTCGAGGTGGCGGGCGAGGCCGGCGACGGCCAGGAGGCGCTGGAGCAGCTGACCCGGGCCGCGGCGCACGGTGAGCTGCCCGACGTCGTCCTGATGGACCTGCAGATGCCCGGGATGGACGGGGTGATGGCGACCGGCGAGGTGCTGCGCCGGTTCCCGCAGCTCAAGGTCGTGATCCTGACCAGCTTCGGCGAGACCGAGCGCGTGCACGCGGCGCTGGAGAGCGGAGCATCCGGGTACCTCCTCAAGGACGCGGGGCCGGCCGAGGTCGACGCCGCACTCCGGGCAGCGGTCCGCGACGAGGTCTTCCTCGACGCCGCCGTGACCCGCCGACTCACCCAGGAGATGCGCACCCCGCGCACCGGGCTCGGCGTGCTCACCGCGCGCGAGAAGGAGGTGCTGGTCCTCATCGCGGAGGGCAGGTCCAACAAGGACATCGCCCGGCATCTCGTCATCAGCGAGCGCACGGCCCGCACGCACGTCAGCCACCTGCTCACCAAGATGGGGCTCACCTCACGGACGCAGGCGGCGCTGCTCGCCGTCAAGGAAGGGCTCGTCCAGCCGCGGTGACCGCGGGTGCCGTCATTTGTCGCATCCGCGGCGCGACAGCGGAGTCCGCCGCCTCGGTCAACCGGGCGATTACGGACCCTCCCGGTCCGCCTAGCGTTGCCGGTGGTCGGATCCCCGGCGTCCTCGGCCAGCGGCCCGACCGCACCGCTGAGGGAGGGCCGCGTGACCACTGCTCCTGATCGCGCCGGAGACGTCCGATCGATCGACCTCCGGTGCGCCGCCGCCGGTATCGCCATCGTCGTCCCGCCGGACATCTCGATCCTGGAGGCCGTGCGGCGGGCGGGGCTCGAGGTGCCGGCCGCGTGTGCCGATGCCCGCTGCGGTGCGTGCGAGACCAGGGTCCTCGAGGGCGAGCCCGATCACCGCGACGCAGTCCTGACGGGCGAGGAGCGCGCGTTCGGCGAGACGATGATGATCTGCGTCTCCCGGGCGACGACGCCCCGGCTGGTGCTCGACCTCTGAGGCCCCCCCGGTGGCAGGGGCACGACGGATGACGTAGGCAGGTCGTGCCGCATCGGTGGCTGCGTCGTGACATCGGGCCGATCCCGCGTGTCGTCGCGGTGCCTACCGTGACGGTGGCTGGGCACACGTGTGTCCGCCCACCGTCGTCGTTCGAGGAGGCGAGAGCATGGCCACGTTCGTCCTCGTGCACGGGGCCTGGCACGGCGGCTGGTGCTGGGACCGCGTGGCTTCCCGGTTGCGCGAGGCGGGCCACGAGGTGCATGCCCCGACCTTGACCGGCCTGTCGGAACGGGCGCACCTGCTGTCGCCGCTCGTGGGCCTGGAGACGCACGTCGAGGACGTCGTCCAGCTGATCGACACGTTCGGTCTGTCGGACGTCGTCCTGGTCGGGCACAGCTACGCCGGCCAGATCGTGACCGCCGTCGCCGACCGCCGCCCCGGGGCGATCGGCCGGCGGGTCTACCTCGACGCATTCGTCGGTTCCGACGGCGAGGCCGCGCGGGACCTGCTGCCCGAGACGGTGGAGCACCACTGGGCGGAGTCGGCGGCCGAGCAGGGATTCGGCTGGCTGGTGCCGGTGCGGAAGCTCTCCGTGCTCGGCGTGACCGAGCAGGCCGACGTCGACTGGCTGACCCCCAAGCTCACCCCGCACCCCTGGAAGACCTACACCGACCCGCTGCGGCTGACCGGCGCGGTCGACGACGTGCCGGCGGCCTACGTCGAGTGCGTCACCTGGATGCGCGTCTTCGCGGGCCAGGCCGACCGGGCCCGGGCGCGCGGCTGGCCGGTGCACGAGCTCGACACCGGCCACGAGGCGATGGTCACCGCGCCCGGGGAACTGGCCCGCGTGCTGATGGAGGTCGCCGAGGTGGAGCCGTCCGAGAAGGAAGGGGTCTGACGTGGAGTTCCTCGTCCGGTCGGAGAACCGGCTGCCGGCCGACACCCCCGCCGAGCGGCGGGAGGAGCTGCGGGCCGGCGAACGCGCCCGCGCGATGGAGTTGCGCGCCGCCGGGGTATTGAAGCGGCTGTGGCGGGTGCCGGGGCGCAACGCCACCATCGGTCTCTACGAGGCGGAGGACCCGGCCGCGCTGCACGATGCGCTGATGTCGCTGCCGATGAGCCCGTGGCTCGACGTCCACGTGGAGGCGCTCGCCACCCATCCGCAGGAGCGGACGTGACACGGTCGCCCGCGGGCGCACCGGTAGGGGAGAGAGGAACGACAGCCATGAGCACCGACTCCGGCGCCGGCCGCCGGGACCTGCCGGGCACACCCATCTTCGACGGCGACAGCAGCCGCCGAGGGCTGCGCATGAACAAGCTGTTCATGAGCCTGCGCGACGCCGCCAACCGCGAGCGCTTCCTCGCCGACGAGGCCGCGTACTGCCAGGAGTTCGGCCTGACGGCCGAGCAGGAGAAGGCCGTGCTGGACCGCGACTGGCAGGCGATGATCGACCTCGGCGGCAGCATCTTCTACGTGTACAAGCTGGCGATGATGGACGGCCGGTCGATGCAGTACCTCGGCGGCGTGTTCACGGGCATGGGCGAGGAGGACTTCCTCGCCGCGATGCGGGCAGGAGGGCGCAGGGATGGCTGAGGTGATCTGGGGGCTGGCGACCTCGCACGTGCCGTCGATCGGCGCGGCGATGGACCGCGGCAAGACCGACGACCCGAGCTGGAAGGCGCTGTTCGACGGGTACGCCCCGGCGCGCGCCTGGTT
The DNA here is from genome assembly GCA_035296685.1 of Blastococcus sp. Taxonomy (GTDB): domain Bacteria; phylum Actinomycetota; class Actinomycetes; order Mycobacteriales; family Geodermatophilaceae; genus Blastococcus_B. The sequence continues at coordinate 56,771 of DATHAK010000020.1, read as the reverse complement.
GGCCGAGCACCGGCCGGACGTCGCGATCGTCGTCTACAACGACCACGCCAACGGCATCGACCTCGACTTCGTCCCGACCTTCGGGCTGGGCACCGCCGATCGGTACGAGGTCGCCGACGAGGGCTTCGGGCGCCGGCCGGTGCCCGACGTGATCGGTCACCCCGAGCTCTCCCTGCACCTCGTGGAGAGCCTCATCGACGAGCACTTCGACCTGACCGTCTTCCAGGAGCTGCACGTCGACCACGGGTTCACCGTGCCGCTGTCGGTCTGGACACCGGACCCAGGCGACGCATGGCCCTGTCCGGTGATCCCGCTGCTGGTCAACGTCATCCAGTACCCGCAGCCCACGGCGGCGCGGTGCTGGGCGCTCGGCCAGGCTCTCGGCCGGGCGATCCGCAGCTACCCGGAGGACATCACGGTCGGCGTCCTGGGCACCGGCGGCATGTCGCACCAGCTGGCCGGGGCGCGGGCGGGGTTCATCAACCCCGCGTTCGACCACATGTGGATGGAGACCATCCAGACCGACCCGGCGAAGCTCGCCGCCCTGTCCCGCGAGGAGCTGATCACCCAGGCAGGCTCCGAGGGGATCGAGCTGATCATGTGGCTGGTCATGCGGGGAGCGATGAACGACCAGGTGACGAAGGTGCACTCCGACTACTTCGTGCCGGCGTCCAACACCGCGGCCGGGATCGCGCTGTTCGACAACCGGGTGCCGCAGCCCGCCTGAGCGCACCGCCGGCGGGGCCCCGGGCTCATCGACCGGGGCGCCACCCCGCACCGCCCTCGTGGTACTCGCGCGCGCTGGCCGCGTACGGGGCGGGCCGGACGACGGCGCGCACCGTGGTCTGCTCGTGCGGCGGAACGACGACGAGGTCCCGACCACCGTCCGGCTCACCCCAGACGACGTTCACCTCGGTGCCGTAGTCGACATCAGGGTCCACGATCGAGAGCGAGAGGGCGCGCTGCTCGTTGTAGGAGTACGCCGTGTAGGTGGAGAAGCCGATGTGGGCGCCGTTCTCGTCGACGACCGAGTCGTAGTTCGACGTGCCGTACGTGGCGTTGGGCAGGTCGAAGAACTTGAAGGTCGGCGCATGGGGATCGAAGAGCGATCCGAAGATGCGGGCCATGTCCTCGGCGTTCCACTCGAGGGTCACCTTGCGGCGCTGCGCGTCGTGATCGAGCGTCTCGAGCGCCTGCCGTCCGATGAAGTCGTGGTCGAACTTGACCTGTCGGCCGTAGCCGAGCTCCCACGGGTTCAGGTAGTAGTCCTCGATGCGGTCGGAGACGAAGCTTCCGGTCAGCGAGCTGACCGCCTCGAAGCTGTCGGCCCCGAGCCATCTCCGGTACTCCAGCATGGCGTCGCCGGTGTAGATCGCGGGGACGGGCGAGGGGATCCACCCCGCCTCGGAGCTCACCGAGGGGTACGCGCGGGAACCCACGGCGAGGATGCCGAACTCCTCCCCGGCCTCCATGATGGCGTCCGCGACGCGGTCATGCTCCTGGTAGGGCCCGTACAACTCGAGACCGGGCTGAGCCGCCACGCTGTGGCGGAGCGCGCGGACGCGCAGTCCGTCGACCGTGATCTCGCCCATGCGGAAGAAGCCCCAGTCGGCGATCGCGCCACCGTTGAGCTTCTCCAGCACCTCCCACGCCTGCGGACCCTGCACCTGGAGCCGGAAGAGCTCTCGCGACACCGGGCCGGTGGGCCGGGACGGGGACCGGCGGTCGACACTGGCCTCCGCGTCGTACTTCCCGGCCTCGATGTTGTACATCAGCCAGTTCGCGGCGGGGGCTCGGCCGACGAAGGTGAATTCCTCTTCTGCCTCGCGGAACAGGATCCCGTCGCCGATCACGTGGCCGGTGTGCGCGGTCGGGACGAACTGCTTGGCCCGATCGACGGCGAAGTTGGCGACCGAGACGATGGACGTGTCGGCGATCAGCCGCAGCGCGTCCGGTCCGCGGAGGAACAGGTTGTCCATGTGGTGCGTCTGATCGAACATGGCCACGTTCGTGCGCCACGCGTGCTGCTCGCTCATCCAGTTGGTGTACTCGCCTGGCACGACCGGGTAGACGTGCTTGCCGATCTTCGACGCACGCATGTGGCGAACGATGTCGTCGGTGGTGTCGATCAGCTCTTGCAGGGTGCGCGGTGCCACGGCAAGCCTCCTCGTTCCGTACACGTACGGATGACACTACAGGGAGGCTCCTCCTCGTTCCATACTTCCTGAGGCCACGACGAGCGCGGCAGTAGCGCGCGTGCCGATGCGTCAGGGGACAAGGCTGTGACGCGGCCGAGAGCGCCTCGACATCCGAACGAGGGTGTTCCCGCTCGGGGGTGCCCGCGGTGAGCAACCGATCGGCGATGCCTGGGGACCCGGCCGGGGGCTGCTTGCCCTATCGGTGTGCACCTGGCCGCCGCCACGACGACGGTCCCGAGGCTCCGAGTCGGAGAGGACGGGCTTCCGCGCGACGATCGTCGGGCCGGAAGTCGCGGCCTCGCCGGCAACGTCGGTCGCGACCAGGAAGGACACTGGTCGAGTCGCCCCGCCCGGCGCGAAGACCTCGGTGCATCTCTCCCTCCGCGAGCACCATCGCGCCCATGCCCTCCTCGTCGAGGGGACCGAGGGTTGCCGCGATGCTGTCGACCTCGGCATCACCGGGCGAGATGTCAGCGGATCTGCGATCGCTGCTGTTGACGGAACGGTGCCGCCCGCCGTAGCTTCGGTGCGTATACGGATCATCTGGCTCCGCGGATGGTGCGCCTCGGGGTCGAGGTGGGGGAGGATCATGACCACGGTCGAGCGAGTTCCACACGTCATCGGCGGCGACCAGCGACCGTCGGTCGACGGGCGGACCTTCGCCAACGTCAACCCGTGGACCCGGACGACGCAGGGCGCGGTGGCGCGGGGCGCCGCAGCCGACGTCGAGGCCGCGATCGACGCCGCCCGTACCGCGTTCGACGAGGGGCCGTGGCCGCGGATGAGCGAGCAGGAGCGGGCGGCCGTCCTGCACCGGCTCGCCGACCTGATGGAGCGCGACGCGGAAGCCCTCGCCCGGGCCGACGCCTCCGACATGGGCCGCCCGCTGGCCGCCGCCCGTGCGGTCGACGTGCCACGGGCGGTGGCGATGTTCCGGTTCTTCGCCGACCACATGGCGCTGGCCACCTCGGAGACGTATCCGATGGGGTCGGCCTACCACGCCTTCACCGCCTACCGGCCGGCCGGTGTCGTCGCCGCCATCACTCCCTGGAACCACCCGCTCATGCTCGGCGCCTGGAAGATCGCCGGCCCGCTGGCGTGGGGCAACTCGCTGGTCATGAAGCCCGCGGAGGACAGTCCCACGTCCGCGTTCCTCATGGCCTCGCTGGCCCTCGAGGCCGGCATGCCGCCGGGCGTCTTCAACGTCGTGCAGGGCCTGGGCGGCGAGGTGGGACCGGCGCTGACGTCCTCGACGCGGATCGACCGGATCACCTTCACCGGCTCCACCGCCACGGGGCGGGCGGTGAACGAATCGGCCGCCCGCAACCTCGTGCCGGTCACCCTGGAGCTCGGCGGCAAGGGCGCCACGCTGGTGTTCCCCGACGCCGACCTCGACCTGGCCGCGGCCACCACCGCCCGCGCTGTCTTCAACAACTCCGGGCAGGTCTGCCTGGCCGGCACCCGCGTGCTGGTGCACCGGTCGATCCGGGACGAGTTCGTGGGCCGGCTGGTGACCCACGCCGAGAAACTGTCCGTCGGTGACCCGTTCGACCCGCAGACCGACCTGGGTCCGCTCGCCTCGGAGAAGCACTACGAGCGCGTCCGCGGCTACTACGACCTCGTCCCCGTCGAGGGCGGCACCGTGCACGTCGGCGGCCCGGGGGAGGGCTGGACGTTCGCGCCCACCGTCGTCACCGGCCTGGACCACGGGGCCCGGGTCCTCCAGGAGGAGGTGTTCGGGCCCATGGCCACCGTCGTGGAGTTCGACGACGACGACGCGGCGGTCCAGCTGGCCAACGACACCACCTACGGGCTGTCCTGCGTCGTGTTCACCGAGTCGATCAGGCGCGCCCACACCGTCGCGGCCGGTCTGCGGTGCGGCACCGTCTGGGTGAACTGCTACCAGGTGCGCGACCTGCGGGCGCCGGTCGGCGGCCCGGGCCACTCCGGGATCGGCCGCGAGGGCGGCCTGTTCAGCCGCGAGTTCTTCACGGAGCCGCAGGCGGTATTCCTGGCCACCAACTGATCGCCCCCGGCTGACCGGCCCCCTGCCGGCCCCACCCATCCGACGACCCGCCAGGAGCGAACCACGTCATGCGCGCAGCCATCATGCACGGAGTCGACCAGCCCGTCTCGATCGAGACGGTCGAGCCTCTCCCACCCGGCCCGACCGACGTGGTCATCCGGACCGAGGCGACCGGGGTGTGCCACAGCGACATCTCCGGCATCCGCGGGTACCTGGGGCTCCAGCCGCCGGCGATCATCGGGCACGAAGCGGCCGGCGTCGTGGTGGAGACGGGCTCCGACGTCACGGGCTTCCGGCCGGGCGACCGCGTCGTCGCCAGCCTCGTGCCGGTCTGCGGGGCCTGCTACTGGTGCGTCAACGGCCAGACCCACCTCTGCGGCGAGACCATGAGCGTGCGCCGTCCCTTCCGGGGACGCCTGGCCGGGGGCGAGGACGTCACCGCGATGCTGGGGCTCGGCGCCTTCGCCGACCACATGACGATCGACCAGCGGCTGGCGGTCACGGTGGACTCCGATCTGCCCGCCGAGCAGCTCGCGCTCATCGGCTGCGGGATCGCGACCGGCGCCGGTGCGGCGATGTTCACCGCGCAGGTGCGGCCCGGGTCGTCGGTGGCCGTCATCGGCTGCGGCGGCGTCGGGCAGTCGGTCATCCAGGGCGCGCGCATCGCCGGGGCGGCGCAGATCATCGCCGTCGACCTGGTCGAGATGAAGCGCAAGATCAGCCTGGAGAACGGTGCCACCAGTGCTGTGGACCCGGCCGACGGTGACGTCGCCGAGCAGGTCCGCGCGCTGACCCGGGGGCGCGGTGCCGACTACGCCTTCGAGGTGGTCGGGACGCCGGCCACGATGGCCCTGGCGTACGACTGCGCCCGCCGTGGCGGCATGGTCACCACGGTCGGGATCCCCTCGCCGACGGCGACGCTCGAGCTCTCGGCCTCGGACTTCTTCCGCGCCGAGAAGCGGATGGTCGGCTCGTACTACGGATCCACCCAGGTGCGCGCGGACTTCCAGCGGTTCGCCGACCTCATCGCGGCCGGAAAGTTCGACGCCGCATCGTTGATCACCCACCGGTACGAGCTCGACGGGCTCGAGCAGGCGTTCGCGGACCTGGAGTCCGGTCAGTTGATCCGGGGAGTCGTGACCTTCGCCTGATCGACCGCGGCTGGGCTCGGTCGGGTGGCCGGCGGGTCGCATGACCGACGTCGAGCGGACGACGTCGTGGCCGTCCGGTTCGGTGCCGACGACGGCCCGCTGGCCGCCCGCACGCTCACCGCGAGCGGTAGTTCTCCCGGGCGAAGCTCTCGAAGGGCACGGGAGCGACGGTGGCCCGGATCTCCACCTGGACGTGCTCCTCGACCGCCGGCTTGGCCGAGACCGGGTGCTCGCCCCAGACCACGGTCACCTCGGTACCCGGCTCGGCGTACTCGTTCTCGAGCGTGGCCAGCGAGACCATCACCCGCTCGTTGGCCAGGTAGCCGCAGTCCAGCGAGATGCCGATCTGCCGGCCGTCCTTGAGCACCTTGTCCTCGTGGTGGGTGGCGTAACGGGCCTTCGGCATCTCGATGTACTTGGCCCCCGGGCCCGACCGGTAGAGGGAGCCGATGGCCTCCGTCACGTCGTCCGCGTTCCAGACGAGGGTCACCTTCGTCCGCGGCGGACTGGTCTGCGACAGGCGCTCCAGCGCCTCCCGGCCGATGAAGTCGTGGTCGAACTTGACCGTCTTGCCGTACCCGATGTCGTACGGCGTGAGGTAGTAGTCGCGGATGTCGGCCGAGTCGTGGCTGCCGCCGATGGAGCCCACCTTCTCGATCGGGAGCCACTCCCGGTACTCCTGCATGAGCGGGTCGTCGGAGATCAGCGCCGTCGTGGGCGCGGGGACCCATCCGGACTCGAGGTTGGCGGTCGAGTACGCCTTGGCGCCGACCCGCACGAGCCCGTGCTTCTCGCCCACCCGGAGCAGCTCCTCCAGGACCGCGTCGGCGTCCTCCCAGGGGCCGAACAGCTCGAACCCGGGCTGCCCGGCCATGCCGTGGCGCAGCCCCCGGACGCGACGGCCGGCGATGGTGAACTCGGTCATGTTGAAGAACTTGACGTCGGGCAGCGGGGCGCCGGTCACCTCCTCGGTCAGGGCGGCGGCCGTCGGGCCCTGCAGTTCGTACCGGTAGAACTTCGGCGGTCCGGACTTCCGGACGGCGGAGTTGTCGTCGCGCTCGACGGTGGCCTTGTAGTCGCCGCGCTCGAGGTTGAAGGTGACCCAGTCGATGACCATGGGGTGCCCGACGAGGTCGAACAGCTCCTCCTCGAGGTGGAAGAGGATGGCGTCGCCGATCAGGTATCCCTCGGGGTTCACGGCGACGAACTGCTTCGCCTTGCCCATGCCGAAGTTGGCGAACGTGTTGACGCCGACGTCGCTGAGGAGCCGCAGCGCGTCCGGCCCTTCGATGAACAGGTCGGTCATGTGGTGCGACTGATCGAGCAGGGCGCAGGTCTCCACCCACGACCGCTGCTCGGAGCGCCAGTTCGTGAACTCGGGCTTCACCGGAAAGGTGCTCGGCGGGAAGGCGAGGTTTCTCAGCAGCTCGACCGGGCTCCCGGCCTGAGTGAGGGCCGCGGCCAGACTCTCGGAGGTCATGACGGGAGTGGACCTTTCGTCGCGGGACGGACAGGACACCTGCCTGCCCGGTGCGCCGCAGGACCGGGACGTGCCGTCCTCCGGCGGGGTCCCTCGACCGTACGAGGCCTGGCTGTGGGCGGGATCACGCGGATGACCACACCCGACGACCCCCTCGACGCAGGACCGACGCGACATGTGACGTATCGGTGACCGTGGCGAGAACGCGGCTGCGGCCGGGCGACGAGGGTTCGTCGCCCGGCCACAGCTCCGGCGTCGGTCAGGCCTTGCCGACGGTGCGCCAGCCGCCCTGGTACGTCTCCCGCGCCATCTTGGCGTAGGGGACCGGGCTCACGATGGCCCGCGCCTCGAACTGCTCGTGCGGCTCCACCGTGGTCTTCTTGCTGCCGCCGTCGGGCTCGCCCCAGACCACGCGGACCTCGGCGCCGTGCGGGACGTCGGGGTTGACCGTGGCGAGGGACAGGCCCTTCTTCTCGTTGGCCGAGATGCCGGTGAACATCGACAGGCCCACGACGGTGCCGTCGGCATCGATCACCTTGTCGAAGTTCGACGAGCCGTAGTTGGCGTTCGGCAGGTCGAAGAACTGGTACCGGGCGTCCTCGACCGGGGAGGACAGGAGCTTGGCGAGGTCCTCGGAGTTCCACTCCAGCGTGACCTTGCGGCGCTGGGCGTCCTTGTCCACCGCCTCCAGTGCGTCCCGGCCGATGAAGTCGTGGTCGAACTTCACGAACGACCCGTAACCCAGCTCCCACGGGTTGGTGTAGTAGTCCTCGATGTTCTCGGAGACGAAGCTGCCGGCGATCGCGTTGGTCGCCTCGTAGCTGTCGGCGCCGAGCCACTCGCGGTACGGACGCAGTTCCTCACCGGTGTAGATGGCGGGCAGCGGTGAGGGGATCCAGCCCGACTCGAGGGTGTTGGTGGAGTACGCACGCGAGCCCACCGGCTCCAGGCCGAACTCCCGGCCGGCCTCGAGGATGGCCTCCCGGATCCGGTCGTAGCTCTCGTAGGCCCCCCAGATCTCGAGGCCCGGTGCGCCGGCCATCCCGTGGCGCAGGGTGCGCACGGTCTCTCCGGCGATCGTCATCTCGCCCATCCGGAAGAACTTCAGCTGCTCCACCGTGCCGCCGTTGAGCTTCTCGATGATCGGCCAGGCGTTGGGGCCCTGGATCTGGAAGCGCCACAGGTCGCGGGTGACCTGCTTGCCGTAGGGACGGGAGGGCGACCGCGGGTCGTTGCGGACCTCGACGTCGTAGTCGCCGGTCTCGCCCTTGAACTGCAGCCAGTTGGCGCCGGGCGCACGACCGACGTAGACGTACTCCTCCTCGTCGAGGTGGAAGAGGATGCCGTCGCCGATGACGTCGCCGGCCGGCGTGACCGGGACGAACTGCTTGGCCATGTTGACCGGGAAGTTCGCGACGCTGTTGATGCCCGTGTCGGAGATCAGCTTGATCGCGTCCGGCCCCCGCATGAACAGGTTGAACATGTGGTGCGACTGGTCGAAGAGCACGGCGGTCTCCTGCCATGCCTTCTGCTCCCGCCGCCAGTTCGTGAACTCCGAGGGGACCACCGGGTAGATGTAGGTGCCGAGCTGGGAGTTGCGCAGCAGGCCGACGGTGTCGCCGGTCTGGTCGAGGAGCTCCTGGAGATTCTTGGCAGTCATGTCCGTCCGTTCTGTCGGTTGTCAACTTCTACGGGCCGGTGGGACCGGTCCGTGGCCTGGTGGCCGGTGGTCGGCTCGCGCGGGGCGATCCGGCCGGGAAGGTCGGTCTCCGGGGTCAGTCGATGCTCGCGTCGTCGGGCGCGTGGTCCGATCCTTCCCCTGCGAACGAGTGGGCGATCATCCAGGAGGCGAACTTCGTGATCCGCGCGTCGATCACCAGCGGTCGCTGGCGCGGACCGTCCACCCAATCCTGCACCGCCTTGAGGTCGCCCACGGTGCGGACCGTGACCGCCTCGCAGCCGTACCCACGGGCGACGGCGGCGATGTCGGTCTCCGGGAACTCCACGATGTCCACGGGATGGCCCTCGGGACCGAAGTGGTGGACCTCGGCGCTGTACGCGTGGTCGTTGTATACGATCACCACGAGGGGGACGCCGGTGCGCACCGCGGTGTCGAGCTCGACGTGGCTCATCATGAACCCGCCGTCACCCACGCCGGCCACGGCGACCCGGCCGGGGGAGGCGAGGCCGGCGCCGATGGCGGTGGACAGGCCCAGGCCGATGGACTGGAAGGCCAGCGTGAGGCAGTAGCCCCGCTCGTCGGGGACGTCGAGGAACATCGCGGGGTAGCCGTTGAAGTTGCCACCGTCCGGGGCGAGCACGCGCTCTCGGGGCAGGATGTCGTCGAGCGCGATGCTCAGGGTGCGGGGGTCGATCAGCTCGTCGGTGCTGGTGTCCTCGTAGGGGACGTCCCGCCACCGGCGCTCGGTCGCGATGCGCTGCCGCAGCTCCGGCGTCCGCCAGGACGGCGAGGACCGCGGCCGGGACCGCAGCACCTCGGCGGTCGCCTCGGCCGTCGATCGCACGTCGCCCACGACGCCGAGGTCGACCGGGAGATGTCTCCCGATGGCCTCGGCGTCCTCGTCCACCTGCACGACCGTCGCGCCGGGAGCGACCAGCTCGCCGTTGCGCAGTGTCCAGACGTTCAGCGACGCGCCCCAGCCGACGACGAGGTCGGCGGAGCTGATCAGCTCGGCGCTGAGCGGCGAGGAGAAGCCGCCGGAGACGTCGATGGACCATTCGTGGCCGGCGAACAGACCGCGCGCGACGGCCGACGTCGCCAGCAGCGCCCCGCCGAGCTCGCCGAGCTCGGCCAGGGCGTCACGGGCCCCGGCCAGGCGGGCGCCGCGGCCGGCGATGAAGACCGGCCGCTCCGCCGACCGCAGGAGATCGGCCAGCCGCTCGACCGACCGGGCGCCGGGCCCCACCGCGTCGAGTTCGGGCAGGGGGAGGACCGGCAGCGCGTCCGGCGGTACCTCGGCGTCCTGGATGTCGAGCGGCAGGTTCAGGACGACGGTTCGCCGGTCGACGGCGGCGCGGCGGTAGGCGTGCACGGCCTCCTGCACGGCAGTGCGCGGGGAGGTGATCGACTCGGTCGCGACGCCGAGACCGCGCAGGACGGCCGGCTGGTCGATGTGGAAGTTCGACAGCACGTTCCAGGTCGCCGTGTCGGCGGCGAGCACGAGCAGCGGGGTCCGGCTCTTCGCGGCCTCGGTGATCCCGGTGAGGGCATTGGTCAGGCCGCACCCCTGGTGCACGGTCACCGCGGCGACCCGCCCCGACGTGCGCGCCCACGCGTCGGCCATGATGGCCGCGCCGGCCTCGTGCCGCGTCGCGACGAAATCCGCCCCGGCGGCCACGAGGGCGTTGGTCACGTGGAAGTTGCCGCTGCCCACCACGCCGAAGACGTGGTCGACGCCCTGCCGGGCCAGTTCACGGCCGATCGCTTCCGCCACTCGCACGGTGCTGTTCCTCTCGACGGGGTGGAGGGGTGGTGCGGCCGGGCCGCCGCGCCCGGGTCGGTGCCCGGGCGCGGCGGGACCGGTCAGTCGCCGCAGATGAGGTCGTCGCCGGAGGGCGCCTCGTCGACGATGTCGTACTCCTCGAGGAAGCCCATCTGCTCGTCGATCGCGTCCTCCTTCAGCTCCGGCTGGAAGACCGGCAGACGCATCCGACTGGCGACCTCCGGGGGGATCCGCGTGTAGGTCGGGATGATCTCGCGCACCGCGTCCGGGTTGTCGCGGGCGTACTCGAGCGACTTGGTCATCGCCGCCGTGAACGCCTCCATCAGGTCCGGGTCCTCCTGGAAGGCCTGCTCGCTCGCCGCGTACGACCCGTTCGGGTACTCGGGGGCGAGGTCCGACTGGGGGGCGAAGACGACCTTGCCGCCCTGGTCGAGCACGGTGGTGACGAACGGCTCCGTGGCGAACCCGGCGTCGATCCGGTCGGCCGCGATGGCGGCGGGCACCTCGGGGAAGGGCACCTCGATCATGTTGACCGACTTCCAGTCCACGCCTTCCTTGTCCAGCGCGGCCTTGATCATCACCTCGGCGACACCGCCCAGCGCGTTGACGCCGATCGTCTTCCCCACGAGGTCGTCGGGCCCGTTGATCGGGCTGTCCCCGCCGGCGACGAGGACCTGCCAGTCGTCCTCGGGCGTGGTGCCGGTGGCGTCGCTGGAGGTGAGCACGCACACCGGCACGCCGCGTGCGGCGGCGATGCCGGCGGAGATGTAGCCGACGAAGCCGAAGTCGTAGTCGCCGGCCACCATGCCGGTGATGATCTCGTTGCCGCTCTGCAGCACGGTCGGCTCGACCTCGAGGCCCTCGTCCTCGAAGTAGCCCTCCTGCATGCCGAGGTACATGGCCGCGGCGTTGGCCGTGGGCAGGGTGCCGATCTGGATCTTCGTGATCTCGTCGGTGCCGCCTCCGCCGCCGCCTCCTCCGCCGCCGGTGTCTGCGTCGTCGCCGCCGCAGCCGGTGGCGGCGAGGGCGATCACGGCCAGGCCGGCAACCGCGGAGGTTGCGCGACGGGTGAGGGGACGGTGGCTCATCGGCTCTCCTCGATAAGGGGTGGTGCGACAGGTCGGGACGAAGGGGGACGGCGGTCCGGAGCTCCCGGGGCCGCCCTAGGCGGGCACCTCGGAGGGCTCGGGACGCATGATCGAGCGCCAGACGTAGCCGCGGAGGTGGGCGAACTCGGGGAGTTCCTTGGTCTCCACCTGGTCGCGCGGGCGGGGGAGGGGGATGTCGACGATCTCCTGGACGCGGGTCGGCGACGGCGTCAGGACGACGACCCGGTCGCTGAGGTACACCGACTCGTCGATGTCGTGCGTGACGAAGACGACCGTGACGCCGTACCGGGCCCGGAGCGCCAGCACGAGGTCCTCGAGGTCGGCACGCGTCTGCGCGTCCACCGAGGCGAAGGGCTCGTCCATGAGCAGGATCTCGGGTTGGTAGGCGAGCGCCCGGGCGATGGCCACGCGCTGCTGCATGCCGCCCGACAGCTGCCAGGGGTACTTCGCGCCCGCACCACCCAGGCCGACGGACTGCAGGGTGTCGGTCACCAGCCGCGACATCTCCGCCTTGGGGAGCCGGCGGTGCTTCAGCGGGAAGGCGACGTTCTGCTCCACGGTCATCCACGGGTAGAGCGACCGCGAGTAGTCCTGGAAGACCAGCGCCATCTTCTCGGGGGGACCGCTCACCTTCTCGCCGTCGAGGTAGACCGCACCGGAGGTGGGCGGCAGCAGCCCGGCGATCATCTTCAGCAGCGTCGTCTTGCCGGCCCCGGACGGGCCCACGATGCACACCAGTTCCCGCTGCTCGACGGTGAAGGTGAGGTCGTGGACCGCCTCGAAGGCACGCTTGGTGCCCTCCTGGTAGATCTTCTTGAGGTTCTCGACGCGCAACATTTCTGGGATACCTCCGCGGGTCAGCCGGCGCCGGCGCGGGCGCCGCGGTGCCAGCGCAGCACCCGGCGCTCGACGAGCAGGAAGAGGGCGTTGAGCACGTAGCCGAGGATGGCCAGCAGGAAGATGCCGGCCCACATCTGGGTGATGGCGTAGGTGCGCTGGGACTGCAGGACGAAGTAGCCGATGCCGTTGGTGCTGGCCACCATCTCCGAGACGACCATCATGATCACGGCGAGGGAGAGGCTCACCCGCGCGCCGGCGAAGATCTGCGGGGCCGCCGAGGGCAGCACGACGCGGAACAGGCGCTCCCGCCACGGGATCTGGAAGCTGCGCGCGGTCTCGCGCAGCGCGGGGTCCACGCCGGCCACGCCGTCGATGGTGTTGAGCAGCACCGGGAAGAGGCAGACGAAGGCGATGAGCGCCACCTTCATCTCCGGGCCGACGCCGAGGATCAGGATGCCGGCGGGGATGAGCACGGGCGCCGGGATGGCGCGCAGGAACTGCACGACGGGGTCGACCATCCGGCCCAGCGTGCGGGAGGACCCCAGGGCCACACCGATCACCACGGCGGCGACGACGGCGATCCCGTAGCCGGCGAACAGGCGGCCGAGGCTCGGGAGCACGTCGCTGGTGACCCGCTCGAACAGCCAGGTGTCGGCGAACGCCTTGAAGATGTCGAGCAGCGGCGGGAAGTAGAACGACGTGCTGTTCTCCGACACCACTGCCCACAGCGCCAGGAGGGCGATGGGTACGGCGACCTCGAGGCCGACCCCGAGCACCCGGGTCGGCCGGCTGGGCTCGGTCATCGGTTGCGCTCCCGCTGGGATGGGTGCCAGTGCAGCAGGCGCCGCTCGGCGGCGGACAGGGCGATGTTGAGGATCCAGCCGATGAGGCCCGTCACGATGATCAGGGCGTACATCGCCTCGACGGCGCCGCTCTGCCGGGCGATGTTGATCTGCTGTCCGAGCCCGGGCGCGCCGAGGACCATCTCGGCGGTGACCGAGAGGATCAGGGCCACGGCGGAGGAGATGCGCACGCCGGTGACGATGTAGGGCATCGCGCTCGGCAGCACCACCCGCCACAGTCGCTCGGGGACCCTGATGCCGAAGGAGCGTGCCGTCTCCATGCCGACCGGGTCGACGTCGCGGACGCCGTAGAGCGTCTGCAGCAGGATCGGCCAGGTGGCCGCGAAGGCGGCGAGGAACCACTTGCTCTCGATGCCGGCACCGAAGACGAGCGCCGCGAGCGGGATCAGCGCCACCGAGGGCACCGGGCGGAGGAACTCCACGATCGTCCGGGTGGACATGAACAGCAGGAAGACCGATCCGATGACGATGCCGAGCGGCAGCGCGATCAGCACCGCCGTCCCGAGCCCGAGGGCCCAGCCCTGCAGTGTCTGCGCGACCGGCTCCCAGAGGGACCCGTCGGCGACCGAGTCGAACAGAGCGCCGAACATCGCCGACGCGGGTGGGAGGAACTGCCGGTCGACGAGGCCGATGCGGGGGGCGATCTCGAAGATCAGGATCGCCACTGCGACGCCCAGGAGGGGCAGCCCCCAGTCGCGACCGCGGCGGCGCCCGGGCGGTGCCGGTTCGGACGGCCGGACGGCCGTCGGTGCCGGCGCCCAGGCGTTCTCCGTCGCCTGGTCGTCGGAGGCGGGGCCGGGGGGTTCCTCCTGGCCCACCATGGCTCCGTGCCGGGGTGACGACGCGCTGGGGGAGCCTGCGTGCCGGCTGGAGCTGGTCACGTTCCTCCCCCCTGGGGACGGCACTGCGGTCGAGCAGCTGAGCTGCCGGTTCGTGCTGGTCCCGGTGTCGGTCCTCGTTCGGGCACCGGTCCTCCGGAACCGCCCGGGCATGCGCGGGCGGGGAGTCGCGTGCGCCACTTCCCTCGGAAACCGTAGGGCGCGGATATGGCCTGCGACACAGCAAAATGGTGCTCCCGTCTCGCCGATCCGGCACGCGGGAGCACGCCGGATGACTCGCACGCCGGGTCAATTGACGTACGACCCCGGGACGTCTCCCGGAGCCGTCCTGCGCGGGCCGGGACGAGGCCGTTACCGTGGCGCGCGGTGGCCGCCGTGCCATCGCTCCCGGGTACCCCGATCCGGCGGACCCGTCCTCGTCTCGAGGCCGCCGGACCGCTCGCAGCGGCGCGCGACTCCGCGCGGGAGGAGGGCGGAATGGCGTCTCGGTCGACGGCTGCGGGCCGGACCGCGGCCGGTCCCCGCGACGACACCACCGCGTGGGCGGCCGTGGTCAGCCTCATGGTCGCCGGCGTCGTGGCGGCCGCGCAGATCGGCAAGGCGTCCGCCGCCCTGCCGGTCCTGCAGGACGAGTTCGGGCTGAGCTCTGCCGGGGCGGCCTGGTACCTCTCCTTCGTCAGCATGCTCGGCGCGGTGGGTGGCGCCGTCCTCGGCTGGCTGGGACAGGCGTTGGGCTTCCGGCGGCAGGTGCTCCTGGGGCTGCTCGCCATCGTGCTGACCAACGTGGGCGGCGCGGCCGCGGGTTCGGCCGGGTGGCTGCTGGCGGCCCGGGTCGGCGAGGGAGTCGGCTTCGTCCTGGTGGTCCTGGCCGCGCCGGGGCTGCTGCCCGAGATGGCCGCCCCGGACCGACGCCGGCTGGTGATGGGCGCCTGGGGCATCTACATGCCCCTGGGTGCCGGCCTGGCCACGCTGCTCGTGCCCTCGGCGATCGCCCTGGTCGGCTGGCGGGGCGCCTGGCTCGTCGACGCGGCGGTGACCGCCGGCGTGCTGCTGGCTGTGGCCCTCCGGGTTCCGCCGGCCCCGGCCCGGCGCCTGCAGGGTGCAGGCGGGCTGCTCCCGGCGTTCCGCTCACCGGGAGTGCTGTGCCTGGCGGTTCTGTTCGCGCTCTACGCCGGCCAGTGGCTGGCCGTGGTCGGGCTGCTCCCCACGATGCTGGTCGACGGCGGCCTCCCGCTCGCGGCGGCCGGGCTGGTCACCGCGTTCGTCTTCCTCGCCAACGTGCCCTCGAACCTGTTCGGCGCGTTCCTGCTCCACCGCGGGGTGAGCCGGTGGGGGCTGTTCGTGGCGGGCGGGGGCTGGATCATCCTGACGGTGTGGGCGGTGCACGATCCGGGGCTCCCGCTCGGGGTGCGCATCGGCTCCGCCGTGGCGTTTTCCCTCGTCGTCGGGATCATCCCGTCCGCCCTGTTCGGCGGCGTGACCGTGATGTCGGCCGGCACCGCCTCGGCGGGTGCGGCGGTCGGCCTCCTCATCCAGGGCTCGAGCGTCGGCCAGCTGTTCGGCCCTCCGCTCGTGGTGGGGGTCGGCGCCGCGGTCGGCTCGTGGACGGGCCGCCCCGCGATCCTGAGCTGCATGGCCGCACTGATCGTCGTCGCGGGGCTGCTCTACCGGCGCCTGGAGCGCCCCATCGCGCCCGTTCCGGGCGGCGGCCAGGGCGGTCGGGAACCGTGAGGCGGATTGTTGACACTCTTGCTGACAATCTCCTAGCGTCGTCGGTGCGGAACGGTCCGGGAGGGGGAGGCGGAGTGGGAGCAGCGGCACGCCACTCCGCCGAGCAGGCGCTCCGCGCGGCGATCTCCCGCGGTGACCTGTCCCCGGGACATCGCCTGGTCGAGGCCGACCTGGCCGGGCTGCTCGCGGTCAACCGCAGCAGCGTCCGCTCGGCCATCGACGCGCTCATCTCCGAAGGTCTGGTCGAGCGGATCCCGCATCGGGGGGCGCGTGTCCGGGTGGTGTCCACCGACGAGGCGGTCGCCATCACCGAGGCCCGGATGGCGCTCGAGGCACTGATCGCCCGCAAGGCAGCCGAGCGGGTGACCGCCGCCCAGGCCGATCGCCTCACGACCCAGCTCGCCGCCCTGGGCGGCGCGCTCGACGCCGGTGACCTCCTGAAGTACTCGGCGCTGATCCAGCGGCTGCACGAGCTGGTCCGCGACGTCGCCGCCCAGCCGGTGGCGGCCGGCCTGGTCGACCGGCTGCAGGCCCAGCTGGTCCGTCACCAGTTCCAGCTGTCGCTGCGGCCCGGGCGGCCGCAGGTCAGCCTCCGCGAGCTCACCGCCCTGGTCGAGGGGATCGTCGCCCGCGACCCCGACCGGGCCGAGGCCGCCGCCGTCACGCACTTCCGCAGCGTCATCGCCGCGCTGTCCGAGCCGACCCCTGGAGGCCATGCATGAGGACCGTCGTCGTCACCGATCCACCGCGCGCCGACGCGGCAGACGCCGAGCAGCTCGGCGGGTTCGGCGTCGCCACCGTGCACGAGGCACTCGGCCGGGTCGGCTACCTGGGCCCGGAGTTCCGGCCGGCCTGGCCCGGCGCCCGTATCGGCGGCACCGCCGTCACGGTGCTCTGCTGGCCGGGGGACAACCTGATGATCCACGTCGCCGTGGAGCAGTGCCGGCCCGGCGACGTGCTCGTCGTCGCGACGAACTCGGCGTCCACGGACGGGCTGTTCGGCGAGCTGTTCGCCACCGCGCTGGCCCACCGCGGCGTGCGCGGGGTGGTGCTCGCGAGCGGGGTCCGTGACGTCGCGGAGCTGCAGGAGATGGGCTTCCCGGCCTGGTCCCGGGCGGTCAGCGCCCAGGGCTCGGTGAAGGCGACAGCCGGAGCGGTGAACGTCCCCGTGGTGCTCGGTGGCCAGACGATCGCCCCCGGGGACGTCGTGGTCGCCGACGACGACGGCGTGATGGTGGTGCCGCGGGCCGACGTGCCCCGTGCGCTCACCGCGTCCCGGGCACGCATCGACAAGGAGGCGGCCAGCCGGGCCGCCTTCCAGCAGGGCGAGCTGGGCCTGGACCGCTACGGCCTGCGCGACAAGCTCCCCGACTTCGGCATCGAGTACGTCCCCTACGAGAAGTGGGCGGAGGATCAGCGGTGAGCCGACCTGGGAGCTACGACGAGACCGGGATCCGCTGCACCATGCTGCGCGGTGGCACGTCGCGCGGCCTGTACTTCGAGGCGCAGGACCTCCCGGCCGACCCGGCCGCGCGCGACGACCTCCTGCTGCGGCTCATGGGCACGCCCGACCCCCGGCAGATCGACGGTCTGGGCGGGGCGACAACGCTGACCAGCAAGGTGGCCGTGGTGTCGCCGTCCGACGACCCCGACGTCGACGTCGACTACCTCTTCCTCCAGCTCGGCGTCGACCAGGCGACCGTCAGCGAACGGCAGAACTGCGGCAACATCCTCGCCGGGGTCGGCCCGTTCGCGGTGGAGCGGGGCCTCGTGCCGGCCGCGGACGGGGAGACCAGCGTGCGCATCCGCATGGTCAACTCCGACAGCGTCGCGGTCGCCACCTTCCCCACCCCGGGTGGCCGGGTGGAGTACCGCGGCGACGTCGCGATCGCCGGCGTCCCCGGGACGGCCGCGCCGGTCGTCCTCGCGTTCACCGACACCGAGGGATCGGCCACCGGCGCGCTGCTGCCCACCGGGCACGTCCACGACACCGTCGAGGGCATCGAGGTGACCTGCGTCGACAACGGCATGCCGGTCGTGCTCGCCTTGGCGGAGTCGTTCGGGCTGACCGGTTACGAGTCGCACGACGATCTCGCGTCGGATGCCGCGCTGCTCCAGCGGATCGACGCGTTCCGGCGCAAGGCCGCCGAGCTGATGGGCATGGGCGACGTCTCGTCGTCCTCCGTCCCGAAGACGGTGCTGCTGGCTCCCGCCCGCGACGGCGGGCAGGTCTGCACGCGCTCGTTCATCCCGGTGCAGCCGCACACCTCGATCGGCGTCCTGGGCGCGGTCAGCGTCGTCACGGGCATGCTGCTGCCGGGCGCGGTCGGCCACGAGCTGACCGAGGACTGGCCGAAGGACACCTCGCAGGTCGACGTCGAGCACCCGACAGGTCACCTGCTCGTCGACGTGGTGGTCGACGGCTCGGTCACGCCGCCGCGCGTCGTCCGCTCGGGCGTCGTCCGCACCGCCCGCAAGCTCTTCGACGGCACCGCATTCCCGCGGGCCTGACCGCATCCCCCTACACGACTCGAAGGAGGCCTCCGTGCCGCCGCTGCACGACATCGCCCACCTCGCCCACGTCGAGGTGCTCACCCACAAGCCCGAGGAGAGCCTCGACTTCTTCGTGCGCTACCTCGGCCTGACCGAGAACGGCTCGGACGGCGACTCGGTGTTCCTGCGCGCGTGGGACGACTACGAGAACGCGACGATCAAGCTCACGGCCTCATCTCAGCCCGGCGTGGGCCGGACCAACTTCCGCGCGAGCAGCCCCGAAGCGCTGGAGCGCCGGGTGGCCGCCATCGAGGCGACCGGCCTCGGCAAGGGGTGGCAGGACGGCGACCCCGGCTACGGGCCGGTGTACGTCTTCACCGACCCGGACGGCCACGAGATGGGCGTCTACTACGAGAGCGAGTGGTTCAAGCCGGAGGGCGACCTCAAGCCGGCCCTGAAGAACCAGGCCTCGGCCTACCCGGGCCGCGGGGTCAGCGTGCGGCGGATCGACCACATCAACTACCTCGGCGTCACCCCGAAGGAGAACCGGGACTTCTTCGTGGACGCCATGGGGGCGATGGTCACCGAGCAGATCGTCTTGGACGACGGAACGGTCGCCGGCACCTGGACGACCTTCACGAACAAGGGCTACGACGTCGTCTGGAGCAAGGACAACACCGGCACGTCGGGCCGGCTGCACCACCTGTCCTTCGCCGTCGACAGCCGGGACGACGTCATCCGGGCCGCCGACCTGGCGCTCGAGCACGGCATCCACATCGAGACCGGCCCGCACAAGCACGCGATCCAGCAGAGCTTCTTCCTCTACGTCTGGGAGCCGGCCGGCAACCGGATCGAGCTGGACAACCCGGCCGCCCGGCTCGTCCTCGCGCCGGACTGGCAGTCCGTGGACTGGACCGAGGCCGAGCGCGCCAAGGGCCAGGCCTGGGGCCTGAAGACCATCGAGACCTTCCACACCCACGGCACGCCGCCGGTCCAGCAGTGACCCCGCGCATCGCCGTCCTCGGGCTGGGGGAAGCGGGGTCGGAGATCGCGCGCGATCTCGTAGCGGCGGGCGCCGACGTGCGCGGCTACGACCCGAAGCCGATCTCGGTCGAGGGCGTGCAGCCGCGGGGCAGCGAGGCCGACGCGGTGGCCGACGCCGATCTCGTGCTCAGCGCGAACAGCTCCCACGACGCCATGACCGCGCTGGAGAATGCCCTGCCCGCCCTCTCCGCCGGCACGCTCTGGGCCGACCTCAACACCGCCAGCCCGGGACTGAAGAAGGCGCTCGCCGACCGGGCGGCCGAGCGCGACGTTCCCGTGGTCGACGTGGCGCTGATGTCCCCGGTGCCGGGTAAGGGGCTGCGCACGCCGATGCTGGTCTCCGGGGAGGCGGCCGACCGCTACGTCGAGGTCCTCGGAGTTCTGGGTGCCGACGTTGCGGTGCAGCCGGGACCGGTGGGCACGGCGATCTCCCGCAAGCTGCTGCGCAGCGTGTTCTACAAGGGGCTGGCCGCCGCCGTCGTCGAGGCGTTGCGCGGGGCGGAGGCGGCCGGCTGCGCGGACTGGCTGCGCGGCAACATCGCCGCCGAGCTGGCGGGCTTCGACGAGCGCACCGTCGACCGGTTGGTCGACGGCACGCACACGCACGCCCGCCGGCGGGCCGACGAGATGGCCGCCGCGACCGAGCAGCTGGAGGAGCTCGGTGTCCCGGCCCGGGTCGCCGCGGCCGCGCGCGACCTCCTCGTCGAGCTGCGCGACGGCGGGGGGAGGGGCCTCCGCGCCGTCGCCGAGGTCGCCACGGACGCCCCCGAGCGCTACGCGAAGCAGCTGGTCAGCCATCTCGGCCGGCGGTTGACCTGGGAGACCGACGGGGACACCTCGCGGGCGGCGATCGGTGCAGGGCTCGGCACCGTCGCCGTCGGGACGGGCGTGCTGACCCTGCGGGCCGAGGCGCCGGACGCGGAGACCCTCGAGCGCATCCAGCACGTGCTCGGCAGTCACCTGGAGCGCTTCGGCCAGCGGAACGAACTGACCGTCACCTGGCGTGGGGAGCGACCGTGATCATCGACTGCCACGGGCACTACACCACCGCCCCTGCCTCGCACACCGCCTGGCGGGAGGAGCAGGTGGCGGCCTGGGAGGCGGGCACGACGGCGCCGGCCTACCCCTCGATCAGCGACGACGAGATCCGCGAGACCATCGAGGCCAGCCAGCTGCGGCTGATGGACGAGCGGGGCATCGACGTCACGCTGTTCTCCCCGCGGGCGTCGGCGATGGCCCACCACGTCGGCGACGCCGCCGTCAGCGCGGAATGGGCCCGCCGGTGCAACGACCTCGTCCACCGGGTGGCCACCCTGTACCCGGGGCGCTTCGTGCCGGTGGCCCAGCTGCCGCAGTCGCCCGGGGCCGACCTCGCGGCGTCGGTCGCCGAGCTGCGCCGGTGCGTCGCAGAGCTCGGGTTCGTCGGCTGCAACCTCAACCCCGACCCCAGCGGCGGCTTCTGGACCTCACCTCCGCTGACCGATCGCGGCTGGTACCCCCTCTACGAGGCCGCGATCGAGCTGGACGTGCCGGCGATGGTGCACGTCTCCGCGTCGGCCACCCCGGTGTTCCACGGGACGGGGGCGTACTACATCAACGCCGACACGACGGCCTTCATGCAGCTGGTGCAGGGAAACCTCTTCGGCGACCTCCCCGAGCTGCGCCTGGTGATCCCGCACGGCGGGGGAGCGGTGCCCTACCACTGGGGCCGGTACCGCGGGCTGGCCGACATGCTGAAGCAGCCGCCGGTGGAGTCGAACGTCATGGGCAACGTCTTCTTCGACACCTGCGTCTACCACCAGCCCGGGATCGACCTCCTGCTGGACGTCATCGACGTCCCCAACATCCTGTTCGGCTCGGAGATGGTGGGGGCGGTCCGCGGCATCGACGAGCGGACGGGTCACCACTACGACGACACCCGCCGGTACATCGAGGCCGCATCCGAGAAGGGCACGCTCCCCGACGAGGCCCGCGCGGCCGTGTTCGAGCACAACGTCCGCCGCGTCTACCCCCGGCTGTCCGGGGCACTGGCGGGGTGAGGCGGTTCCCCGGGGGTCAGATCGTCTCGGGAACCCGCAGGTGGGCGATCGCGACGTCGTACTCCGCGGAGTCCACGACCTCGAGGCCCATCGCCGGGGCGAACTCCTCCCGGAACTCCCGCGCCCCCTCGGTCGCCTCCTCGAGGTGCGCGCGGCTGTCGTAGGACACCGCGGCGACGGTGAGCCCCTCGTTCCGGCGCACCATGACGCTGACGCTGCAGAACCCCGGCAGGTCGTCGAGCTTGGGCATCAGCGACAGGCGGACGGCGTCGACCGCGCGGTTGACCCCGTCGGGCGGCGTGCGGAGCCAGGTGACGCGCGAACGGGCACCCCCCGGGGCCTCCGGCACCCGGTGCATCGCGGCGATCTCCCACTCCTCCAGGTCCGGCGCGCCCCCGAGGATCTCGGCGGTGCGCTCCGCGTACGGGCCGACCGCCTCCCGGCTGGCGCGCATCGCCGCCTCGTCCCGCCAGGACGTCGTGACGATGCAGCGGCCCGTGGCGTGGTCGGTCAACATCGACAGCCCCACGCAGCCGTCCATCGCCTGGAACGCCGGCATCGCCTCGTCGCGCACGTAGGCGGTGGTCGCGTCCACCGACTCGGGCTTGCCGTGGATGGTCGTGGATCGGGCGTACATCTCGGCCACTCGTCCTCCAGTGCTCGTCGTCATCGGCGCTGTTCGGCGGCTCGGCCGAGCGCGCCGGAGTGAGCTCGCTCGCGGGGCCGGGCGACACGGCCGGGCGCCGGGACGCCCCCGGCGTGAACCACGGCAGACGCGCCGCACCACGTTCGTACCCGAGCCGAGAGCTGGTATCCCGAGACAAATGTCGTCCCGCCCCTGGGACATCCGGGCCTGTGGCGCCCGTGACCGGCTTGCAGCTGGGCGACCCGTTCAGCGCGCTGGTCGAGTGGGTGGAGAACGGCAAGGCGCCGGACACTCTCGACGCCCGCACCGCCGCGGGGGCCACCCGGCCCGTCTGCGCCTACCCGTTCGTGGCGCAGTGGACGGGCCACGGCGACTCCGCCGACGGCAGCACCTACCGCTGCGTGCCCGCGACGCGGATGGAGCTGCGGCAGCCCTGACGGCCAGGCACGGGAGGACCCGGTCCCGGCCACCGCGGCGCATGCCCCGTGGCCGGGACCGGGGTCCGTTCCGCGTAGGAGGCGACGCGTGGCTAGTCGCCGACCGCCCGTGTGCCGAACATGAGCACTCGCCGCTCGAGGTCGTAGTAGACGTCCGAGCTCGCGTGCAGCCAGTCGAACAGGTTATCCGCGTCCTCGGCATTCACGGCCAGGACGTGCTCGTCGGCGCCGTTGTCCAGGATGAGCTGGAACGTGTACTGCCCGCCTTTGCCGGACTCGCGGTGGGCGAAGGTGGGCTGCCAGTGGGTGACCTTGCGGACCTTGATCTGCTGAGGGCTTACGGTCATCGCGGTTCCTCCCCTCGGGGATGTCGGCGACGTTCCCGCCTGGAGGCGGGGAAACGCGTACCGACGACGTTGTGGAGGCCCCAGTGTCCAGCCCGACCGACCAGCCGAGAACCCCGCAGCGCGCCGTCGACGTCTCGGATCCGCCTTTCCGCGCCGACCACGTCGGCAGCCTCCTGCGTCCCGACCGCCTGCTCGCGGCGCGTGACCATCGCACCGCCGGGCGGATCGACGACGCCGAGCTGCGCGCGATCGAGGACGAGGCGATCGCCGACGCCGTCCGCATGCAGCGCGACATCGGCCTGCGCACCGCGACCGACGGCGAGTTCCGCCGGGCCGCCTGGCACATGGACTTCATCTACGCGATCGCGGGCATCAGCCGCGTAGAGGGCGAAGGCCGGGTCGTGCACTTCAAGAACGCCGACGGCTCGATCGACTGGGCCCCCGCCGGACTGCACGTCGACGGGCCGCTCTCGATCGACGAGCCGATCTTCGGCGACCACTTCGCCTACCTGCAGAGCGTCGCCTCGCCGGAGCAGACGCCGAAGCTGACGATCCCCTCGCCGTCGATGGTCCACTACCGCGGCGGGGCGGCCGCCATCGATCCGGCCGTCTATCCCGACGAGGACGCGTTCTGGGCAGCGCTGTCGGCGGCCTACGCTTCGCAGATCCGGGGCGTCGCTGCGCTCGGCTGCAGGTACCTCCAGCTGGACGACACGAGCCTGGCCTACCTGAACGACCCGGCGCAGCGGGCCGAGATCGCGGCGCAGGGCCGCGATGCCGAGCACCTCCACGAGCGCTACATCCGCCAGGTCAACGCGGCCCTGGCCGGCCGGCCGGAGGGGCTCACCGTCACGACGCACCTGTGCCGGGGGAACTTCCGCTCCTCCTGGGTCGCCGAGGGCGGCTACGACTTCGTCGCCGAGGCGCTGTTCGGCTCGCTGGACGTGGACGCGTTCTTCCTCGAGTACGACGACGCCCGCTCCGGCGGCTTCGAGCCGCTGCGGTTCGTGCCGCCGGGCAAGCGCGTCGTCCTGGGCCTGGTGACGACCAAGCGGGCAGAGCTCGAGCGCAAGGACGACCTCAAGCGGCGCATCGACGAGGCGGCGAAGTACGTGCCGCTGGAGCAGCTGTGCCTGTCCCCGCAGTGCGGGTTCTCCTCCACCGTCGAGGGCAACGCGCTCACGCGCGAGGACCAGATCGCGAAGCTGGAGCTGGTCGTCGAGACCGCGGCGGAGGTCTGGGGGTGATCCGGCGTCGGCCTACGACGATTGTCGCGGCCTGGTTCACACCTCCCGCCGGCGGGGAGCGGTCATCTGCGGTATTCAGTGCGCCCCTCCTGTGCGTAAGTTCACAGGGGCACCGTCCCCGACCCGCTGACGTGGTCGTCTGCCACGGGGGCGGCGGGAACGACCAGCTGCGGCCGACCGACCGGCCGGCGACCGATCCGTTGGAGGAGGCGCAATGACGCGGCCCGCAGACGCTCAGCACGGCGTCCTCGTGCTGTCCTGCCAGGATGCGCCGGGCATCGTGCACGCGGTGTCCGGGATGCTCGTGCAGGAGAAGTGCACGATCGTGGAGAGCCACCAGTTCGACAGCCTGACGAGCGGGATGTTCTACATGCGCGTCGAGTTCGCGCACTCCGACGGCTCGCCGCTCGACTTCCCCCACCTGTGCCGTGCGTTCGAGGAGACGGCCCAGCGGTTCGGCATGAACTGGCGGCTGCGCGACGCCGCCGAGCGGCAGCGGGTGCTCATCATGGTCAGCCAGTACGCGCACTGCCTCAACGACCTGCTGTTCCGCAATTCGATCGGCGAGCTCAACATGGACGTCGTCGCCATCGTCTCCAACCACGAGGTCCTGAAGGGCATCGCCGACTTCTACGGCGTTCCCTTCCACCACATCCCGGTCACCCGGGACACGAAGCCCGAGGCGGAGGCGGCCCTCCTCGACATCGTGCGCGAGAAGGAGGTCGAGCTGGTCGTCCTGGCGCGCTACATGCAGATCCTGTCCGACGACCTGTGCCGGCAGCTCGAGGGCCGGGCCATCAACATCCACCACTCGATGCTGCCGAGCTTCAAGGGCGCCCGCCCGTACCACCAGGCGCACGCCCGCGGCGTCAAGTTCATCGGCGCGACCGCCCACTACGTCACCGGTGACCTGGACGAGGGCCCGATCATCGAGCAGGAGATGCTGCGCGTCGACCACTCGTCCAGCCCGGAGCAGCTCGCCGCCCGCGGCCGGGAGGCCGAGACCCGGGCGCTGGCGCACGCGGTCCGCTGGCACACCGAGAACCGGGTCATCATCCACGGGAACCGCACCGTCGTCTTCGAGTGACCGGCGGGCGCCCTGCCCGTCCGGGTCACTGCGCGAGGTAGCCGCCGTCGATGACCAGCTCGGAGCCCGTCATGAAGCTCGACTCGTCACTGGCGAGGAAGAGCGCGCCGTAGGCGATCTCCTCCGGCCGGCCGGCCCGCCCCATGGGCGTCTGGCCGACGACGTACTCGTTGACGGTCGGGTCCTGGGCATCCGTCAGCGGGGTGGCGATGAACCCGGGATGCAGCGAGTTGACCCGGACGCCGGTCTGCGCGTGGGTGATCGCGGCGTTCTTCGACATGTTCCGGACCGCGCCCTTGGTGGCGTGGTACGCGTGCGCCCCCGCGACCGCCGCCGATCCCCAGATGGACGAGACGTTGATGATGGAGCCGCCGCCCTGTCGCAGCATGTGCGGGATCACGGCCCGCATGCCGAGCCAGGTGCCGGTCTGGTTGACCGCCACGACCTCGTTCCAGTCCTCGACCGTGAGCTCGTGCACGGCCTCGTACTTGATGATGCCGGCGTTGTTGGCCAGCACGTCGATGTGGCCGTAGCGGTCGATGACGCGGCCCACCACCTCGTCCCAGGCGGCGGCCTGGGCGACGTCGAGCTGGGTGTACTCCAAGCCGTCGACGTCCATGGTGTACTCCGCCTTCTCCCCGCGGCTCGTGGCGACGACGGTGGCGCCCTCCCGGGCGAAGACCTCGGCGATCGAACGGCCGATGCCCCGTCCCGCGCCGGTGACGATGGCGACCTTTCCCTGCAAGCGGTTCATGAGTGCCTCCTGACGGGACCGGTGTGCCCTGGCCGGTGGTGATCCGGACGGACGGGGACGACGCTGTCGGCCGCGCCTCCGCCGGGTCGGGCCACGGCGTCAGGCCGGTTCCTCGACCGGCACGGGTTCCCGCCCGCCTCTCCACGGGTGCCACGAACTGCGGCGCCGTCCGTGCGGCGAGCCTCCGGGATGGGGGGAGGAGGGAGCTGACTCACTTTGACGCACTCTGCGCCGGCGTCACACGAGCTGCTGCCCGCCGTCCACGTCGTACGTGCCGCCGGTGAGCGCGGTGTTGGTCATCAGGTGGACGGCGAGGGCCGCCACGTCGACCGGCTGTACGACGCGGCCGATGGGCAGCGTGGCCCGCAGCTCGGCGCGGCGGGCGTCGAGGTCGGGCCCGAGGATCCGGGCCGACAGCGGGGTGTCCACGAAGCCGGCGGCGATGAGGTTGACGCGGACGGGCGCGATCTCGAGGGCGAGGTTCGCGACCAGGGCCGGCATGGCGGCCGTCAGCGCGCCGATCAGGCTGAGCCCGACGCCTCTCCGGCGGCCGCCGGTCCCGCCCATGAACAGCAGCGTGCCTCCGGGGCGCACCCTGCCGATGGCCGCACGCGCGATCCGCATCGGCAGCCACAGGTGCTCGTCGACGTCCCGCTCCGCCCGGCCGAAGTCGAAGGAGGCCAACGGCGCGTAGTAGGGGCCGCCGCCGGTGGTCAGCACGTGGTCGACGGGACGGGGGAGGTCCTGGAAGAACCGGTCGAGACGGACCGGGTCGGTGGCGTCGAAGGCCGAGGTCGCCACGGGGTCCAACTCGTCAGCGGCATCGCGCAGCCGGCCGGGATCCCGTCCCGTGAGGACGACGTCCGCACCGGCGGCGCGGGCGAGCCGGGCGGTCGCCAGGCCGATGCCGGCGGTGCCGCCGATGAGCACGACCGTCTGCCCGAGCAGTTCGGGGTCGCGGACGGGCGCGGAGGGCGCCCGCGTCGCGGTCACGGCCTCTCCGGGGAGGTTCCGGCAGGCTCGCGGAGCGGCAGGGCGCACCCGTGGATCAGCGGCGCCGGAGGCAGCTGGGGAACCGCCGTGCGGGAGTCGGTGACGAACAGTCCGCTCACGACGGCGGCGCCGACGCTGAGCCCGGCCATGACGAGCATCGCCGGCCGGTACCCGCCGGAGAGGGCAGCACCGAGCTCGCCGCCCGCGGCGCCGATCAGTGCGGGCACCAGTGCGACCGTAAGGAGCCCGCCGACGCGGGCGGCGGCGTCGTTGATCGCCGAGGCCTCCCCGAGGTCATCGTCGCTGACCGCGGCGAGCACCGAGGCGGTCAGCGGCGCGACGATGAGTCCGAGCCCCAGCCCCCACGCCAGCGCGCCGGGCAGGACCCCGCCGATGAAGCTGTCGCCGGGCGCGAGCATGGACAGCCAGACGAGCGCGCCGGCGAGGGCGAGGCTGCCGCCGACCATCAGACGGCGCGGTCCGACCCGGGAGACCAGGCCGCCGACGACGGGGGAGAGCAGCAGGAAGACCGCCGACGCCGGGATGAGCACCGCGCCGGCCGCCGCGGCGCTGTAGCCCAGCTGCAGCTGGCACTGGAGGACCAGCAGGTAGCCGGACGCGGCGAGCGCCCCGTACTGCAGGACGGTGGTCGTGTTGACGGCGACGAACTGGCGCGAGCCGAACAGCGACAGGCGCAGCATCGGATTGCGCTGCCGCCGCTCCGCGGGCACGAGGAGAGCCAGACATGCCAGGCCGACCACTCCCGAGACCAGCACGGGGACGCTGAGCCAGCCCATCGACGGGCCGGCGGTCAGCGCGTAGATGACGCCCCCGAGCCCGACGGCGGTGAGCGTCGCACCGGCGACGTCCACGTCGAGCGGCCGTCCGGAGCTGCCCACCTCGGGGACGTGCCGGAGCACCCAGAGGGCGGCGAGGACGAGCGGGAAGTTGAGCAGGAACAGGTACCGCCACGACGCCTGGTCGACCAGCCAGCCGCCGGCGTAGGGACCCACGGTCATGCCGAGGGTGGCCAGCCCTGCCCAGACGCCGATGCCCCGTGCACGGTCCGCGACGCGGAGCGTGCCGTTGAGCAGGGCGAGGCTGCTGGGCACGACCAGCGCCCCGCCCGCCCCCTGCACCAGCCGGGCCGCGATCAGGGTGCCGGTGGTCGGTGCGACCGCGCACAGCAGCGAGGCGGCGAGCATCACCGACAGCCCGGCGACCAGGACCCGTCGCCGCCCGAAGTGGTCGATCAGGGCACCCGAGAGCAGCAGCAGGGAGGCCGCGGTCAGCAGGTAGCCGGTCACCACCCACTGGACGCCGACGACGCCGGCCTGCAGATCGCGTGCGATGGCCGGAACCGCGACGTTGACGACGCTGGCGTCGAAGAAGGCGACGCTCGAGGCCAGGACAGTGGTGCCGATGAGCGCGGCGCCCGCGCTGCTCCTCAGCACGACGAGCGGGTGCTGGTCGTCCCGGCGCGGGACGGATGTGCCGGGCTCGTTGCGCGTGCCGTGGAAGGCCTTCATCGTCCTGCCCGTCGAGGTCGGTGCCGTCAGCGGCCCGGCAGGCGCTGCGTGATCTCCTGCAGGACCCAGCCGTTGCCGTCCGGGTCGCTGAAGACGGCGTGGGATGAGTAGCTCGTCCCGTCCGGGTCCCGCCCCGGCTGCCGGACGCTCGGCTCGTCGGGGTGGAAGCGCCCGGCCGCGCCGTGGAAGACCTCGCTGACCGGGGCGCCGTGCTCGACGAGGTCGGCGCGGGCGGCCTCGATGTCGTCGGTGGCGAGCAGCAGCCCCTGCTGCGAGCCGGGCGTCATCGACGAGACGCCGGTGCCGAAGCTGATCGAGCACGCCGATCCCGGCGGGGTGAGCTGCACGATGCGGAAGTCCTCGCCGGCGACGATGTCGGCGTCCTCGCGCCACCCGAGGCCCTTGTAGAACTCCTTGGAGCGGTCGACGTCGGAGACGGGGAGGATGACGACCTCGAGTTTCAGGTCCACGGGGACCTCCTGGATCGGGGGAGCGTTTCCGGGCGGGGTGCCGGCGCGACCACCGTGCCGCGTGTGCGCGGTCGCTCGCGCCAGGGAGATCCCCTGGCCCCGTCGCCCCGGCCCGCCCCCGTCCCGCGGCGGAGTCGCCAGGTGGCACGCGGGGGCGAACCAGGGGGTGTCCCTGGGGCGATCCCGTCCCGGCGCCGCCAGAGTCGACGGGACGGACATGTGCCCCGCGTTCTTCCGGCCGACGTGTCCGGGCCGGTCGCCGGGCGTCGGCGGCCGCCGGCGAGACGAGAGGCGGTCCTGTCATGCGTCCGGACATCACCCCCGGCGGCGTCTTCCCCGACTACCAGCTGCCCGACCACACGGGCACCGTGCGGACGCTCACCGAGTTGCAGGGAGCCGACCCACTGATCCTCACGCTGGCGCGCGGCCACTACTGCCCGAAGGAGCACCAGCAGCATCTGGAGCTGGCGGCGTTCCAGTCGAAGATCGCCGTGGCGTACACGCGGATCGTCACGATCTCCACCGACGACCACCACACGCTGCAGGAGTTCCGCGCATCCGTCGGCGCCCACTGGCCGTTCCTGTCCGACCCCGGCCGGATCGTGCAGAAGGACCTGGACATCCAGGAGTACACCGACCCCGGGAACGACCCGATGATCCCGCACACGCTGGTCCTCAAGCCGGGGCTGGTCATCCACTCCGTCTACAACGGCTACTGGTTCTGGGGCCGCCCGTCGGTCGACGACCTCTGGCGCGACCTGCGCGCCGCCTCGGCCGAGATCCGTCCGGACTGGGACCTCAGCACGCCGGGACTCCGCGAGGCGTGGGCCGCCGGCGACTGGTCGTCCTTCCACGGATGGGACCGGCGCTCACGGAACCTCGCCGTGCTCTGAGGAGGTGCGCCGACGTCGTCAGGTGGCGATGCGCTCGACCTCCGGCAGGGAGCGGCGCAGTTCCCGGCGGGTGCTGATCCCCAATTTGGCGAAGATCTTGCGGAGGTGCCACTCGACCGTCCGGGGGCTGACGAACAGCTCGGCGCCGATCTCGGGATTGGTGAGCCCGTGCGCGGCCAGCCGGGCGATGTGCGCCTCCTGGGAGGTGAGCTCGTCCGCGTTGGCCACCGTGCGCTTGCGCACCGTCTCCCCGGTCGCCAGGAGCTCGTACCGAGCCCGCTCGGCGAAGGCCTCGACACCCATCGCGGTCAGCGTCTCGTGGGCGGTCCGCAGCTGGGCGCGGGCGTCGACCCGGCGGCCCTCCCGCCGCAGCCATTCGCCGTACAGGAGCCGTGCCCGGGCGAGCTCGACGTGCAGGCGCGTCCGGGCGAGTCTGTCCACGCCCTCCCGGTACAGCTCCTCGGCGGCAGGACCGCGCGCGAGCAGGGCCCCTCTGCTCGCCGCCATCCCGAGCGCCCACTCCGTGCCGCTGGCAGCCGCCATGGCCGAGAGCTCCGCGTGCGCGGCAGCCGCGGCCGTCAGGTCCCCGCTGCGCACGCCGGCCTCGACGAGCTCGGCGAGCGCCCACTTCGGCGGGCCGAGTTCGAGGGGGTCTGCGGCGGCCACGCGGGCCGCCCGGAGCGCGTCCTCGTAGCGGCAGAGCCCGTTGCAGAGCACCGCGCGCGCCCAGAGGGCCATGTTCACGCCGACGCCCTCGCCGCGGGCGACGACGTCGTCCAGGCATCGCTGGATCAGCGGCTCCGCCAGCTCGGGGTTGCCCCGCAGGGCGAGCAGCCCCACCTCCCCGTACGGCGCGAGACTGCTCCTCGTCGCCTCCGTGATCGATCGCGTCTCCTCGACCAGTGACGCCGCCGCGCCCAGGTCCCCGGTGAAGAGGTGGACGACCACGCGGGTGGTCATCGCGAGGGGCAGGGCGCTCAGCGCTCCGGAGTCCCGGGCGATGCCGAGATGCCGGCGGGTGAGCGCGTCCCAGCCGGCGTCGTCCCACAGGGACGCCGCCATGGCCGCCGCCAGCCAGGCGGACCGCAGTGCCTCGTCCATCGTGAACTCTTCGTCGACGAAGGCCCGGACGGCGCGACGCGAGAGCGGGGCGGCGGGGGCGTACCCGTCGGTGAACAGCACCGCGAGGCCCTGGAGCAGGAGATCGCCCTTGCCCGGAGTGTGCGGTGCAGGCGCCGCACGGGCCGCCTCCGCCACCTGCCGGGCGCCCGGGCCGGCCGCCAGCCGACCCGCGAACAGGGCCGCGGACAGCGCGTCGAGATAGGTGTCGCGGGCGGCGTCCGGATCGAGGGGCTCGAGTCGCCGGGCGGCGCCGAGGAGCAGCGGGAGCGCCTCGTTGCCACGGTTGGCGGCGAAGGACATCTGGGCCTGCAGCAGCTCGATCCGCGCCCGTTCCGCCTCCCCGAGCCCGCTCTGCGCGGCCATCGACAGCAGGGCCGAGGCGTCGTCGAAGGCGCCGGCGCTCACCTTGGCCTGGGCGGCGTCGAGCGAGCGCCGGGCCCGACGGGCTGCATCGGGGGTGAGCATCGCCGCCCGTTCGAGGAAGGCGGCCGCCGCGGCCAGCCCACCGTGGGAGAGCGCGCGGCCGGCCGAACGCTCGAGCTCGGCGGCGACCCCTTCGTCCGGGCCCACGGCGGCACACGCGAGGTGCCAGGCCCGGCGGTCGGGATCCAGGTCGGCGTCGGTGACGTCCGCGAGTGCCTGGTGGACCTCCCGGCGCTCGGCGTGGTCGGCCGAGTGGTATACGGCAGATCGGACGAGCGGATGCCGGAACTGGATCCGGTCGCGCAGCTCGATCAGCCCCGCCGCCTCGGCGGCCGTGGCGGCGTCGCTCCCGATGCCGAGCCGCTCGGCCGCACGCCACAGCATCGGGACGTCACCGACCGGTTCGGCGGCTGCGGCGAGCAGCAGCTGTCGCGCCTCTCGTGGCAGGGGGTGGACCTGACGCAGGAATCCCTGTTCGAGACGGTGCCGGAGGGGGATGCCGATGGGGGTGGTGTCGCCGCCGAAGGCCAGCTCGGCTGCGGAGAGACCTCGGGGCAGCTCGAGCAGGGCGAGGGGGTTGCCGTGGCTCTCCGCCAGGATGCGGTTTCGCACCCGGGGGTCGAGCGTCCCGGTGACCGCGGAGTCCAGGAGCGCCGCGGCCTCGACGGCCCCCAGGCCTCTCAGCACCAGTTCCGGCAGGCTGGCGAACCTGGGTTCCCCGTCCGACTCCCGCACGGCGAGGACCACGGCCACCGGTTCGGCCGCGAGTCGGCGGGCGACGAACTCCAGGGTCTGCGCGGAGGCGTGGTCCAGCCACTGGGCGTCGTCCACGATGCAGACCAGGGGCCGCTCCTCGGCCACCTCCGAGAGCAGGGTCAGGACGGCCAGGCCCACGAGGAAGCGGTCAGGGGGACCGCCGGGCCGTAGCCCGAACGCCCTGCTGAGGGCGTCCTCCTGGGGGGCGGGCAGCGTGGGGAGCCGGTCGAGGTAGGGACTGCACAACTGGTGCAGGCTGGCGAATGCGAGCTCGATCTCCGACTCGACGCCCGCCGCGCGGGCCACCCGGCATCCGGTCGCGCGCGCCAGGACGAAGTCGAGGAGGGCGGTCTTGCCGATCCCGGCCTCGCCCCGCAGCACCAGGACCTGGCTGCGGCCGGCCTTGGCTGCCGCCACGATTCCGCTCAACGTGTCGCTCTCGCTCCGTCGCCCCAGAAGAGCGTGTCGCGAGCTGGTCATGGATCTGCCCCTTACGGCCCGAGGTCGGAGGGGGCGCGCGCGGCACACCCCGGCTGATCAGCTACTGGGCGCCCTGCAAGGTGCTGCCATCCCAGCGCGCTGCGGCGGCGGGGCGCAAGGGCCCAGGGACATATGGAACGGCGCCGTCCGGGGGGATGCGCCAGGGGTTCTCACGGGCGCGACCGGGCGGCCGCGGGCGGGACGGTTGTCCCTGCCGGAACCCACCCAGGAGGCCCCATGAGCACGACACAGATCCGCGGCGACGACGCGACGGCGATGGCGGACGTCGCGACGGCCGACATGAAGCTGGAGGTCGTCGTCCTCCCCGTTGCCGACGTCGACCGAGCGAAGCAGTTCTACGAGGGCCTGGGGTGGCGGCTGGACGCCGACTCCGGCACCGGCAACGCCCGTGGGGTGCAGATGACGCCCAAGGGCTCCGGGTGCTCGATCCAGTTCGGCGGCAACTCGGCGTCGCCACCGCCCGGTTCGGCCCAGGGCCTGCACCTCATCGTCTCCGACATCGAGGCGGCGAACGCGGAGCTGGTCGGGCACGGCGTGCAGACCAGCGGGGTGTTCCACTGCGAGTCCGGGTACGCGTGCCGGTTCCCGGGCAACGACGCACCGGTCCCCGGACCGCACCCCGACCACGGCAGCTACGGGTCGTTCGCCACCTTCCAGGACCCGGACGGCAACGGCTGGGTGCTCCAGGAGGTCACGACACGGTTCGCCGGGCGGGTCTCCGGCGACACCACGTTCGCCTCGGCGGGTGACCTGGCACAGGCGCTGAAGCGCGCCGCGACCGCGCACGGGGAGCACGAGGCGCGGACCGGCGAGGCGGACCCGGACTGGCCGGACTGGTACGCCGAGTACATGGTGCGCGAGCAGTCCGGCGAGGAGCTGCCGACCTGAGCGGCGCCGGGGGCTGCCCACCTGTCGCGGGCGTCGGCAGGTGGGCATCGCGGCGTCGTGGCGGCGTCAACGGGTCAGCGCGTCGGCCTCCGGCAGCGGCATCCGCGGAGCGGGGGCCGTGCCCGCCGCCGTGCCCGCCGCCGTGCCAGCCGACTCGCCCCGGGCGACGGCCGCCGGCGCCGTCGTCCGGGAGACGCCGGCGGCGGCGTACGCGTCGTCCTCGTCCAGCGTCTCGCGGTCGAGCAGCGTGGAGGCCAGCCGGTCGAGCCGGTCCCGGTTGGCGCGCAGCGTCTCGACCGCCTCGGCGTAGCAGGCGTCGAGCAGTCGGCGGACCTCCCGGTCGACCAGGTCCTTGGTGGCCGGCGCGACGCCGTCGAGGCCGAACGGCTGCTCCTGACCGGGCGGCGGCAGCACGGCGACCGGCCCCACCGCCGCCGACATGCCCCACCGGCCGACCATCTGCCGGGCCAGCTGGGTGGCCTGCTGCAGATCGCTCTCGGCCCCGGTGGTGACGTCGTCGTAGACGAGCTCCTCGGCCGCGCGTCCGCCCAGTGCCCCGACGATGCGGCCCCGGAGGTGCCTTTCCGAGTACCCGTACCGGTCGATCTGCGGCGTCTGCACGGTCACCCCGAGCGCCTGCCCCCGCGGGATGATCGTCACCCGGCGCACCGGGTCGGCTCCCGGCGTGAGCATCCCGAGCAGGGCGTGGCCGGACTCGTGGTACGCGGTGCTCAGCTTCTCCTCGGGCGAGAGCACGATGCCGCGCACGGAGCCCAGCAGGCTCTTCTCCAGCGCCTCGCCGAAGTCGGCGCGGGTCACCTGCTCGTGGAGGTGGCCGGCGGCGGTCAGCGCCGCCTCGTTGACGAGGTTGGCGAGGTCGGCCCCCACCAGGCCGGGCGTCGTGGCGGCCAGGGCGGGCAGGTCGACGTCGGGCGCCAGCGGCACGTGCTTGGTGTGCACGTGCAGGATCTCCAGCCGCCCCTTCCGGTCGGGCGGGCTGACGCTCACCCGGCGGTCGAACCGTCCGGGCCGCAGCAGGGCCGCGTCCAGGATCTCGGGGCGGTTGGTGGCGGCCAGGACGACGACCCCCTCGTTGCCCTGGAACCCGTCCATCTCGGTGAGGATCTGGTTGAGGGTCTGCTCCCGCTCGTCCACTCCGCCGGCGGAGAACGAGCCGCCGCGCGCCCGGCCGATGGCGTCGAGCTCGTCGATGAAGATGATCGAGGGGGCGACCTTCTTGGCCTGGTCGAACAGGTCGCGGACCCGGCTGGCGCCCACCCCCACGATCGCCTCGATGAACTCGGAGGCGGAGATCGAGAAGAACGGCACGCCGGCCTCCCCGGCCACGGCCCGCGCGAGGAGCGTCTTGCCCGTGCCGGGCGCGCCGGAGAGCAGGACGCCGCGAGGGATTCGCGCGCCGAGCCGGCTGTAGCGCTTCGGGTCGCGGAGGAAGTCGACGATCTCCGTCACCTGCTGCTCGACCTCGTCGATGCCCGCGACGTCGGCGAACGTCGTCCGCGGCCCGGCATCCGGTTGGTAGAGGGTCGCCTTCGACTTGCCGAAGCCACCGAGGCCGCTCAGGCCCGAGGCACTGCGCCGGGCCAGCACCAGCAGCAGCCCGACGAACAGGAGGGTCGGGCCGAAACCGAGCAGGAGCCGCTGCCACAAGGGCGGCGGGGCGTCCGGAGGGGTGGCGTTGACCTCGATGTCCTTGCTCTACAGCATCCGGAACAGGTCGTCCTCGGCGAACGTCGGGCGCTGGGTGGCGAACTCCGTCACGTCGGTCACGGTCTCCCCGCCCGAGGTGAAGGACACCGGCTCGTCGAAGGTGCCCTGGATGCCGTCGCCGGTCGAGGTGACCGTCAGGACGTTGTCCGCGTCCACCTGCTGGACGAAGAATGTGTAGGAGACGGTGGGCCGCGCGTCGGGGCCGACCAGCAGCGACATCACGATCCAGTTCACGGCCAGGGCCGCGAGCAGCCACCACCAGAACCGCGCGGCGCGCGGGCGTCGGGCCGGTGGCTCGTCCGACCCGCTGGGTGCACCCTCGACCCGCCACGGAGGGGGCCGCTCCGGCTCGGTGCGGCCGCGGAGCCGGTCCAGCATCCCTGGTCGGGGGCCGTCGTTCTCGGCTGCGGTCTGGCGGTTCCTCGCCATCGGGACGTCCCTCCGGGCTCGGCGGTCGCGACCGCGGGCGTGCACAGCGGTACGCCGACCACCGTCGTCCCCGGTGGGTGCTCGTCGCGCCTGTCGGACACCCTGGCCTGGCACCGATCGGGCCGGTTCCTCCCGCGGCCGGGCACGCCCGGGCGCCGACGCGGCGAGACCAGGGGTTCCGACAGGCGCGACGGCCGGACGGCGCGACCAGGCTTCGTGCCGTTCCCCAGCAGGCCGTGCGATCGGAGGCCCCCGTCAGATGACCGTCTTCCAGCGCGTGCACATGCCGTCGTTCAGCGGAGCGGCCGGATGGCTCAACTCCGGGCCCCTGGATGCCGCGGACCTGCACGGCCACGTCGTCCTCGTGGACTTCTGGACCTTCACCTGCATCAACTGGCTCCGCACAGAGCCCTACGTGCGGGCCTGGGCACGGACGTACCGGGACGACGGGCTGGTGGTGGTCGGCGTCCACACGCCGGAGTTCTCGTTCGAGCACGATCCCGACCGCGTGCGGCAGGCCACCGAGGAGATGGACATCGACTACCCGGTCGCGATCGACAACGACTACGCGATCTGGGACGCCTTCGCCAACCGGTACTGGCCGGCGCTGTACTTCGTCGACACGGACGGGGTCATCCGCGACACCCACTTCGGCGAGGGACGCTACGAGGAGTCCGAACGCCTGATCCAGCACCTGCTCGGGGTCGACCGCCCGTTGGTCTCCGTCGTCGGCACGGGCGTGGAGGCGGAGGCCGACTGGGACCACCTGCGGTCACCCGAGACGTACCTCGGTCACCAGCGGGGCGAGCCCTCCGCGTCGGCGCGGGACGGCGCGGCGTTCGACGTCCGCAGCTCCTACCGGTTCCCCGAGCGACTGCGGGTCAACCAGTGGGCCCTGGGCGGCGAATGGACCGTCGGGGGCGAGAAGGCGGTGTGCGACGCCCCCGGTGGACGCATCGCCTTCCGCTTCTCCGCGCGGGACGCCCACCTCGTGATGTCCCCCGGCACGGGAGGTGCCATCCCCTTCCGCCTGACCCTCGACGGGGAGGCGCCGGGCCCCTCCTCCGGGGTCGACGTCGACGGAGCGGGAAACGGCGTGCTCCGCGACGGCCGCCTGTACCAGCTCGTGCGCCAGCACGACGGTGTCCGCGACCGGACGCTGGAGATCACGTTCCTCGAGTCCGGCGCGGAGGCGTTCGTCTTCACCTTCGGGTAGCCGCTGCGGGCAGGACCGCCCGAGCGCCCCGACCGTCGACGGCCGCGTCGATCCCGGGGCGGGAACCGAGAACCGTCCACGACCCGGAGGGCGCCGCCATGTCGCAGTACACCGCTCCGAACCTGACCCTCGACGCCGGCAACGGCACCCGCTACGCCTACCGGCGCTTCGGCCGGGCCGGAACGGTGCCCGTGCTGTTCTTCATGCACTTCCGCGGCAACCTCGACAGCTGGGACCCCGACCTCGTGGACGACATCGCCGAGCAGCGCGAGGTCATCCTCTTCGACGCCAGCGGCGTCGGGCTCTCCTCGGGAACGGTGCCCTCCACGTTCCACGACTTCGGCCGGGACGCCCTGGCGTTCATCGACGCACTCGGTCTCGCCGAGGTGGACCTCTTCGGGTTCTCGATCGGTGGTTTCGCCGCTCAGGAGGTCGCGCTGATGCGCCCGCACCTGGTGCGGCGCCTCGTCCTGGCGGGCACCGGTCCCCAAGGCGGTCGCGGCATGCACGGCTGGAGCGAACCGGCGCGCAGCCACGCCATGAAGGACGTGCAGGGCGCCGAGGACATCCTCTTCCTGTTCTTCCCCCCGGCGGTGGACAGCCAGGCCAAGGGGGCGGACTTCGTGCGCCGCATCGTCAAGCGCACGGAAGGCCGCGACACGACCCCGACGCTCGCTGCCCGGGATGCGCAGGCCGTCGCGATCGTCGAATGGGGGATCCCGGACTTCGGCAAGCTGTCCCGGCTCGCCGGCATCCACGCGCCGACGCTCGTGGCCAACGGCGACGACGACATCCTGGTGCCGACCGTCAACTCCTACCTGCTGGCCGGCTACCTCCCCGACGCCCGGCTCTCGATCTATCCCGGTGCCGGCCACGGCTTCCTCTTCCAGCACCCGCACGAGTTCGCGGCCGAGGTCAACGCGTTCCTGGCGGCCTGACGACGCCGACCGCCTCTCAGGCCGCGGCCGGTACGGCCGAGCGCAGTTCCAGGAGGGCGTGCAGGAACACCTCGGAGAAGGTGGGGAAGGGCTGGATGACGTCGTCCAGCACGTCGAGCGGAACGCGTGCCCGGATGGCCAGCGTCGCCTGCTGGAGCCACTCGCCGGCCTCGGGCCCGAGGGCGTAGGCGCCCGTCAGGTGCTCCCCGTCGGAGACCAGCGTCAGGAACCCCGGCTCGGTGTCGTACGAGCGCGTGTAGGTGGCGGTGCGGGCCACGCCTGAGAGCGGCACGGTGACCACGACCGGCCCGTCCGCCTCGCCGACGGCCGCGGCCTGGGGATCGGTGAACGTGACCCGGGGGACCGCCGAGTAGTCCACCTCGCGGTGCCCGCCCAGGATGTTGGCCGCGACGACCCGGCCCTGGTACTTGCCGACGTGGGTGAGCGGCAGGGGGCTGATCACGTCACCGATGGCCCACAGCCCGGGTCCGGCGTTCATGCGGCTGTCGACGGTGAGCGTCCCGATCCCGACCGTCTCCAGCCCGATGTCCTGCACCCGGGGCCGCCGGCCGGTGGCCACGAGCAGCTTGTCGCCCCGGACCGGCCCCGAGTCGGGGAGGTCGAGCACGTACTCGCCGTCCTCGAACCGCGCGCCCGACACCTGCTCGCCGAAGTACAGCCGGATGCCGTCGGCCTCCAGGGCGGTGGCCAGCGCCTCGCCCAGGGCACGCGGCTCCCGCGGCAGCAGGTGGTCCATCCCCTCGACGATCGACGCGGACCCGCCCAGCCGGACGACGGCCTGCGCGATCTCCACCCCGACCGCGCCGCCACCCAGCACGACCAGGTGCCGCGGCACCTCCGTCATGCCGGTCGCCTCGCGGCTGCCCCACACGCCGGGCAGCTCGCGCAGGCCGGGCACGGGCGGCACGAACGGGTCGGAGCCGGTGGCCAGCACGATGTCGTCGGCCGTGTGGGTGTCCCCGTCGACCACGACCCGGCCGGGCCCGGCGAGCCGGCCGTGCCCACGGAGGACGTCGATGCCCTCGCCGGCCGCCCACGCCGCGGCACTGGAGTCGTCGTAGGACGAGACCATGAAGTCCCGCCACGCGAAGGCGGCTGCCGGGTCGATCCGGCCGGTGACGGCCTGCGCCGCACCCGGCGCCCGCCGCGCGGCGGCCAGCGCCTCACCCGGCCGGAGCAGGGTCTTCGACGGGATGCAGGCCCAGTACGAGCACTCACCCCCGACGCGTTCGCGTTCGACGATCGCCACCCGGCGCCCGCCCTCCGCCAGCCGTGCCGCGCAGTGCTCGCCGGGTGCTCCGCCGCCGAGCACGATGACGTCGTAGTTCATGACCGCTCCTCAGTCGGGGTGTGCAGTAGGTGTTCGTGGAAGGGCGTCATCCGGCTTCGACATCGGGAAAGACGATGCGGACCCCTCCCGTG
Organism: Blastococcus sp.; assembly: GCA_035296685.1. GTDB lineage: Bacteria > Actinomycetota > Actinomycetes > Mycobacteriales > Geodermatophilaceae > Blastococcus_B. The sequence continues at coordinate 17,647 of DATHAK010000020.1, read as the reverse complement.
GCGAACCCGTACACGCTGGGGAGCCCAGGTCGAGGATCCGGTAGGCAGGGGTCGGACTGCCGTCCCCCTTCGGCCACACCTTGGCACTCCGCAGGTCGACGAGGCCGGGGATCGTGCGCGCCAGGGCCTGCTGTTCGCCGTAGCCCGCCTCGAAGGCGTCCGGGGAACAGTGGGGGTCATGGCGGGGTGCCTCCCGAGGCGTCGCCGGCGAACGGGTTCGTCGGTCCGACCGTGGTCGCCGAGGCTGCGGGTCGCGCCAGGGGGAACCCCTGGTCCGGCGCCTCCTGACCGAACGCGGTTGCAGCCGAGACGGCGGGGGAGAGGACGAGATCGAGGTGGGCCGCGGGGCGGCCGTCCTACGGGGCGCCCGACCGCCCCGCCGGCTCGCCGAGGGCCGGCATCCGGCCGATCATCTGCGCCCAGGCGTCCCGCACCTCCGGCGCATGGTCCTCGACGAGCCGCTGCACGTTGCCGACGCTGCCGCTCTCCCCGTGGACGACGTCATCGAAGGCGAGCCGGAACACCAGGTCGCGGACCTGCTCCAGCGTCAGGCCGGCGTCGACCAGGGGCTGGAGGACCCAGCGACCCAGTCCGGGCGGATACCACTCCACACCGGGCATTCGGCCGCGGGAGCCGATCCGGATGCCCTCAGCGGTCGAGGCCCACCCCGCGGATCGAGGCGTCGAGCACCTCGACGGTGTGCGCCGTCGCGATCGTCGTCCCCGCGCGGCGCAGCGCGTCGGTGACCTGCAGCAGGCAGCCGGGGTTGGCGGTGACCAGCACGGCCGCCCGGGTTGCCGCGACGTGGGCGGCCTTGCGGTCGCCCAGCTCCCGCGCGGGCTGCGGATTCAGCAGGTTGTAGACGCCGGCGGAGCCGCAGCACATGTCCGGCTCGGCGATCTCCCGCAGCTCCAGCCCAGGGATCGCGGCGAGCAGCTCGCGCGGCTGCCGGCGCACGCCCTGGGCGTGGGAGAGGTGGCAGGCGTCGTGGTAGGCGACGGTCACCGGCAGCGGGTGCCGCTCCGCCACGGGACCCAGCTCCACCAGCAGCTCCGAGACGTCCCGCACCTTCGCCGTGAACTCCCGCGCCCGGCCGGCGTAGCGCGGGTCGTCGGCCAGCAGGTCGGCGTACTCCTTCATCACCGACCCGCACCCGGCGGCGTTGACGACGACCCGTTCCACGCCGGCGTCGGCGAACGCGTCGACCAAGGCGCGGGCGAACCGCCGTCCCTCCTCCGCCCGGCCGTTGTGCACCGACAACGCGCCGCAGCAGCCCTGGGACCGCGGGACGACGACCTCGCACCCCTCCGCGGCCAGCACCCGCACCGTCGCGGCGTTGACCCCCGGGTAGAACTCCCGCTGCACGCAGCCGGTGAGCATGCCGACCACCATGCGGGTCGCGCCCCGGGCGGGTGTCCGCTGCGGGATCCGCTCCCGTGCCGTGATCGGCGGCGCCACCGCCTCCATCGTCGCGAGCGACGGCGAGATCCGGTCCAGGACGCCGGTGCGCCGGACCAGGGCGGACAGCCCCGAGCGCTGCCAGAGCGCCAGCGGCCCGCGCAGCAGCCGCAGCCGGCCGGGGTGCGGGAAGAGCGCGAAGACCAGCACCCGCAGCAGGCGCTGCCAGCGGCTCCGGAACCGCCGGCCGCGGCGCTCGACCTGTGCCCGCGTGGCCTCGATCAGCCGGTCGTACTGCACCCCCGACGGGCACGCGGTCACGCAGGCCATGCAGCCCAGGCACAGGTCGACGTGCTGCACGAGCGCCTGGCTCATCGGCTCGCCGTCCAGGCCCTCCTTCATCAGGTAGATGCGGCCGCGGGGAGAGTCCATCTCCTCGCCCCACAGCGAGTAGGTCGGGCAGGCGGGCAGGCAGAAGCCGCAGTGCACGCAGTCGCCGACCAGCGCCGCCGACGGCGGATGGTCGGCGTCGAACGCGCCCTCGCGCAGCAGGTCGGGCCGTGCGGTGCGGCCGCCGGGGGGAGGGGAGTCCCCGGAGGCTCCGTACGTGGCGTCGACCGTCATCAGATCCCTCCCACGAAGCGCCCCGGCGCGAGCAGCCGCTGCGGATCGAACTGCTCCTTGACCCGGCGCATCAACTCGATCCCGGGTACCGCTCCCCACGCGTCCACCGCGGCGCGCACCCCGGCCGGGGCCCGCAGCACCAGCAGCGTTCCGTCGCCGGGGGAGCGCGGACGCAGTGCTGCCACGACGACGGCGACCGCCGAGGGATCGGCGTCGTGCGGGACGGCGGCGTACAGCACCCCGGCGGCGGAACCCCGCAGAGCGACCGGCACGCCGTGCGCCTGCTCGGCCACCCGCGCGGCGGCCAGCACGTCGGCGACCCCCGGCAGGGTCGTGGTGATCTTCAGCAGCACGTCGCCGGGGACACCGGGCAGATGTCCCCACCACGCCGGTTCCTCGCCCGCCGAACCGCCGGTCACGGACGCCGCCTCGTCCCGCCGCGCGGCCGCCGCCGGGGCGGCCCCCTCGAAGAGCACCGCGACCGTCGCCCGGTCGGACCCGGCCGGACGGTCGATCTCCACCGCGGCCGGGGCGAGCTGGGAGGAGACGAGCCGCAGCGCGGCCCCGGCGGCCGACCGGAGGTCGCCCGGCACCACCGCGAAGGACCGGGCAGCCGGCAGCGGGTGCAGCCGGAACGCGGCCCGGACCACGACGCCGAGGGTGCCGTACGAGCCGGTCATCAGCTTGCCGAGGTCGTACCCCGCGACGTTCTTCACCACCTTGCCGCCGGAGCTCGCGACCACCCCGTCGGCGCGCACCACCGTCGTCCCGAGGACCAGGTCGCGCAGCGCCCCGCGGGCCAGCCGGCGTGGGCCGGAGGCGGCGGTGGCCAGCGCGCCGCCGACGGTCGACCCGGCGGCCACCCGCTCGCGCGGGACCTCGGCCACCAGCTCCTGCCCGGCGCCGGCCAGCTGCTCGGCCAAGCGGTCCAGGCGCACCCCCGCCTCGGTGACGACGACGAGGTCACCGGCCCCGTGCTCGACGACCCGGTCGAGCCCGGACGTGTCCAGCAACAGGTCGACCCGCTCGGGCGGCGCGCCCCAGTCCAGCGCTGTGCCGGCGCCGCGGGCCACGGTCACCAGGCCCGCGCGGGCCGTCTCCCGCAGCAACGCCGACACCCCCTCGACCGTCGTGGGCCGCGCGACGAGAACCGCGGGCACCCCGTCGACGACGTCGTCCGGCCCGGCCTCGCGCACCTCCCCGGCGCCGTCGAGGGTGCGGTGCAGGACGTCGAGCATCAGAAGACGTCCGCCAGCCCGGCCTCCTGGAGCGGGTGGACGCCGGTGTGCCGGCCGGGCCGCTCGCCGCACAGGCGCGGGGTGGGAAAGACCTTGCCCGGGTTGGCCAGCCCGTCCGGGTCGAACGCGCAGCGCAGCAGCTGCATGGTGTCCAGGTCGGCCTCGGTGAACATCTTCGGCATGTACTTGGCCTTGTCCGCGCCGACCCCGTGCTCGCCGGTGATCGAGCCGCCGTGCGTGATGCACAGGTCGAGGATCGCCCCGCTCACCTCCTCGGCGCGCTCGGTCTCGCCCTCGACGGCGGCGTCGAACAGCACGAGGGGGTGCAGGTTGCCGTCGCCGGCGTGGAAGACGTTGGCCACCCGCACCCCCTTCTCGGCGGACACCTCGCCGATGGCCCGCAGCACCTCGGGCAGCGCCGTCCGCGGGATGACTCCGTCCTGGACGATGTAGTCGGGGCTGATCCGGCCCACCGCCGCGAACGCCGACTTGCGTCCCTTCCAGAACAGCGCCCGCTCGGTGTCGTCGACGGCGACCCGCACCTCGGTCGCGCCGTGGGCCTCGCAGTGCCGCAGCACCTCGGCCGACTCGAGCTCGACGTCCGGGGCGGGGCCGTCCAGCTCGACCAGGAGCACGGCGCCGCAGGGGCTCGGGTAGCCGCAGTGCACGGCCTCCTCGGCGGCCTCGATGGCCAGCGCGTCCATCATCTCGATCGCGGCCGGCACGATGCCCGCACCGATGATCGCGCTGGTCGCCGCCCCGGCGGCGTCCGTGGAGGCGAACGCGGCGAGCAGGGTTCGCACCGTCTGCGGCAACCGGGTGAGCCGCACGGTCACCCGGGTCGCTACGCCCAGCGTGCCCTCGGATCCGACGAGCGCACCGAGCAGGTCGTAGCCCGGCGGGTCGGGTGCCTTCCCGCCCAGCTCGACGACGGCACCGTCCGCCGTCACCAGTTCCAGGCCGTTGACGTGGTTGGTGGTGAACCCGTACTTGAGGCAGTGCGCGCCGCCGGAGTTCTCCGCGACGTTGCCGCCCAGCGAGCACACCTGCTGGCTGCTCGGGTCGGGCGCGAAGTAGTAGCCCAGCGGCGTGGCCAGCCGGGTCAGCTGCAGGTTGACCACCCCGGGCTCGACGACGGCCCGCTGCGCCTCCGCGTCCATCTCGACCACCTCGCGCATCTGGGCCAGGACGATCAGCACCCCGTCGGCGTGCGGCAGTGCCCCGCCCGACAGGCCGGTCCCCGAGCCGCGGGCCACGAACGGCACGCCTTCCCCGGCGCACGCGCGCACCGCCGCCACCACGTCTGCCGTGCTGCGGGCGAGCACGGCCAGACCCGGCACGACCTTGTAGTGAGCGAGCCCGTCGCACTCGTAGGTGCGCAGCCTGGTCCGGTCGGTGATCAGCTGCTCGGCGGGGTCGGGCAGGGCCGCCCGCAACCGATCCGCGACCCGGCCCAGCGGGGTGCCGGGCGGTGGCTGCAGCGGGGACGACGGCAGGGGCGGCGAGGACCGCCGGAACGCGGCCACGGCTCAGGGCATCCGCTGGTAGGCCGGCAGGGTCAGGAACTCCTCGAAGGAGTCGGCGACCGCCACGTCGAGGAAGGTGTCGCGGGCGGCGGCGTAGTCGTCGGGGTCGCCGGGCAGCTTCGCCACCTCCTCGGTCACGATGCGCTCGACGAGCTCCTTCGTCACCTTCTCGCCGGTGTCGAGCGCGATGTCGTTGTGCAGCCACTGCCAGACCTGGGAGCGGGAGATCTCCGCAGTCGCGGCGTCCTCCATCATGTTGTTGATCCCGACCGCCCCCGAGCCCTGCAGCCAGGCGTGCAGGTACTGGATGCCGACGCTGACGTTGGTGCGCAGCCCCGCCTCGGTCACCTGTCCCGGGGTGGCGGCGACGTCGAGCAGCTGCTCGGCGGTGACGGACACGTCCTCGCGGAGGTTGTCGATCTGGTTGGGCCGGTCGCCGAGCACCGCGGTGAAGACCTCCGTGCAGACCTCGACCATGCCCGGGTGGGCCACCCACGAGCCGTCGAAGCCGTCGCCGGCCTCCCGTTCCTTGTCGGCGCGCACCTTGGCGAACGCCTGCTCGTTGATCGCCGGGTCCTTCGACGGGATGAAGGCCGACATGCCGCCGATCGCGTGCGCGCCCCGTTTGTGGCAGGTGCGCACCAGCAGCTCGGTGTAGGCGCGCATGAACGGCACCGTCATCGTCACCGAGTTGCGGTCGGGGAGGAGGAACTCCCGGCCGCGGTTCCGGAAGGTCTTGATGACGCTGAACATGTAGTCCCAGCGGCCGGCGTTCAGGCCGGCCGAGTGGTCGCGCAGCTCGTAGAGGATCTCCTCCATCTCGAACGCGGCCGGGTAGGTCTCGATCAGCACCGTCGCCCGGATGGTGCCGCGCGGGATGCCGAGGTGGTCCTGGGCGAGGACGAACGCGTCGTTCCAGAGCCGCGCCTCGAGGTGCGACTGCATCTTCGGCAGGTAGAAGTAGGGCCCCTGCCCCTTCTCGAGCTGCCGCAGCCCGGCGGTGGCCAGGTAGAGCGCGAAGTCGACCAGGCTGCCGGAGGTCTGCGCGCCGTCGACCGTGATGTGCTTCTCGGGCAGGTGCCAGCCGCGCGGGCGGACGACGATCGTCGCCAGCTCCTCGTCCGGCCGCAGCGCGTACTGCTTGCCCTCGGGGCTGGTGAAGTCGATCGTCCGGTTGATCGCGTCGAGCAGGTTGACCTGGCCGCCGACCACGTTCTCCCAGAGCGGCGTGTTCGCGTCCTCGTGGTCGGCCAGCCAGACCTTGGCGTCGCTGTTGAGCGCGTTGATCGTCATCTTCCGGTCGGTCGGGCCGGTCATCTCCACCCGCCGGTCGACGAGGCCGGCGGCGGGTTCGGCGACCCGCCACGAGTCGTCCTCGCGGACGGATCGGGTCTCTTCGAGGAAGCCGAGCGTGCCGCCGGCCTCGATGGCGGCCATCCGGTCGGCCCGGGCCCCGAGCAGGTCGAGGCGGCGCTGTCCGAGCTCGCGGTGCAGGGCCGCGATCAGGTCGAGCGCCTGGGGGGTCAGCACCTCCTCGCCGCGATCCAGCCGGGGGCCGGTGATCTCGACACCTGCAGGGACGTCCACGACAGCACTCCTCGAAGTCGGCGCTGACCTCAGCTTCTGAGCATCCTCGCTCACCCGGCCGACCGGAGGAACCACGACGTCAGCCGCCGATCAAGCGGGCCCTCCCAGTTCGGCCAGAAGGCGCTCGGCGCGCGGACCATGGAGCAGGGAGAAGGACGGTCCGCCGGCCAGCGCCGCGGTGAGGCTGGTGCGGGCTTCGTCGTCCCTCGCGAGCGCTGCCTCGATGACACCCCGGTGGTAGAGGAAGCGCGCGTCCGGCGCCTCCAGGGCGGTCGCCGCCTGGGCGTGCCCGAGCGCCTCGGCGTCCTGACCGGTGCTGTGCAGGGCCCAGGCCAGCGCGTCGTGGGCTTCGACGTTCTGCCGGCGGTCGAGCTCGCTCCGGGCTGCGGCGACCGCGGCCAGGGGATCACCGTGGTCGGCCTCGAAGATGGCGGCGTCGACCTGGTCGAGCACGCCGTGGGCGGCGAAGCGGTTCCGGCTGTCGCGCGCCCGGTCGAACTGGACCCGCGCCTCGTCCTCCTGGCCGACCAGCAGCAGGAACTCCCCGTACTCGACGAGGTGCGACGGCAGGGGCTGGACCTGGACGGCCTGGCGGTAGGTCCGGGTGGCGAGCTCGACCTCGCCCCGGGCGGCTGCCACGTGCGCCCTGCCCATCAGCAGCAGCGGGTCCTCGGCAGCGTCCTCCATGCCGGCGGAGAACTGGCGCTCGGCTTCCTCGAGATCCCCGGCGGTCAGGGCCAGCTCCCCGAGATAGCCGCGCGCGAAGGCCCGGTCGGCCGGACTCGTCGCGGACTCCAGAGCCTGCTCGAGAGCCGACCTGGCGGTCGCGACGTCACCGTGGAGCTCGGCGTCGTAGGAGGCTCGGGTGAAGGAGGCGACATCCGGGCGGAGCTCGAGCATGCGGCCCACGGCCTGGGACGCGCCGGCGTAGTCCCCGAGCTGGGTGCGGGCGTCGGTCAGGACACCCCACGCGATGGCGGAGTAGGGGTTCACGTCCAGACCGCGCGCCGCCATCTCGGCCGCTGTGCGGAAGTCGTGCCGCGCGTTGGCCAGCGCCCCAGAGGCGATCAGCGCCGCGTCGTTCGCCTCGGGCCGCAGGCGCAACGACTCGGCGAGGGCAGCGTCGGCCGCGCCGTAGAGGGAGGGGTCCGCCGTCAGGCGTGCCTGCTCCACGTACAACGCGCCGAGCGCCGCCCACGTCGCGTGGTCGCCCGGGACGTCGGCGAGGCGCTGCTTCGCGTTCGCGATGGAGGGGTCCAGGCCGACGGCGGCAGAGGTTGCCGTCGCCGCGGACGTGCCGGCCGCGGACCGGTCGACGGCCGCCGTGAAGGCCGTGGACACCGCGACGACGAGCAGGACGAGCCCGACGAGCACCGCACTCACCGCGGTCCGAGTGCGCATCAGACGTTGGGCAGGTCGGCGGCGGGCGCGGCCAGGCCGGCCGGAGGACGGGACCTCGGCGGCGACCTCCGCCGATCCGGTCTCGGTCCCGGGGGACCGATCGACCACGGTGACGCCCAGCAGGAGCCCGAGCGCCAGGGCCCCGGCGGTGGGCGGCAGCAGCCATACGGGGAACCCCCGTCGCCTGCGTTCTCGACCCGCCGCCTGGACAAGCGACTGGTCGTCGCCCGGCGGTGGTGTGTGCTGTGTGCCGCTCATCGAGCTTCCTCGCCATGCCTCGTCGGTCGTCCGGTGGTTCGTGGGGACGGGTGTCGTGGTGGGATGCGGCCGTGGCCGCACCCCACCACCGGGGCGGTCAGGCCTGCGTCGTCGTGCCGGTCCGGCGCAGTGCGCGACCCCGCAGCAGGGAGCCCGCTCCGGCACCCAGCAGGAGCAGCGCCGCCGAGCCCGTGAGGGCCGCGATCACCGCGCTGTTCGCACTCCCGCCGGCGCCCGTGCCGACACCGCCCGACGGCATGCCGCCGGCCTGAGTGGTCGGCCCGGCGAGGTACGGGAAGGTGTCGCTGAACGCGCCGTCGTTCTCGTTCACGCCATCACCGGTCTGCAGCGCCGCGAAGGCGGCCTGCCGGTCTGCGGGCACATTGGTCACGTCGTAGATCCCCTCGAGCGCGAGGATCTCGATGTCGACGACGTCGTCGGCGAGCCGGCGACCGTTCGGGAAGCCCTGGATGTCGCCGCCCAGGACGCCGAGCCGGCTGGCCTCCGCCAGCGGCTGCATGTCGAGACCGGTCGGGCCGGTGATCGCCATGTTGAGCCGCAGCATCTCCGACGGGACGAAGTCCGCCGCGCCGGCGTTGACCGCCTGCGAGTTGAGGTCCACGTCGATGGGGTTCCGCGTGGCCGGATCCCCGTCGACGTCCACCTTGGCGTTGGTCACGACACCGGTCAGGAAGACCTCGAAGATGTCGTGCCGCGGGCCGGCGGGAGCCGGCACGCCGTAGAGCGCCCCGATCAGCGCGGGGAGCTCGGGGTTGAGCACCCGGTCGACCACGGCGCCGTCCGCGGCTCCGGCGTCCTGGGACGGCGGGATCGCGTTGAAGGCGTCCTTGAGACCGGTCGGCACGACCACCTCATTGACCAGCGGCGAGCCGAGGCGGGACACCTGGGCGAACTCCGCGGACCCCTCGGCGGCCGAACCGTCGGCAGCCCGCATCGCCGGGCGGGTCGTGGTGCTCCACACGCCGATCACCGGGTTGTTCGCGGCGTCCTGGCCGATCGCGACCTCGTTCTTCGGCACCTCGAGCACGATGCTGTTGGTGGCGTAGCCGGCGAGGGTGTCCACCCCGGTCTCCGACAGGTCGCCGCCGTAGAGCAGGTCGAACACCCGCAGGTCGAGGAAGAACGGGTCCTCGGCCTGGGTGGCTACCGTGCGCCCGCCCCCGGACACGTCGGTGATGGCCGGCGTGCGCAGGTTGTCCACGTAGTCCTGAGCGGTGCCCATGCTGCCCGGGCCGACGTACGACGGCGCGACGGGGCCCTGCGAGACGGGCTGGCCGAAGGTCGTGCCGCCGTCGGTGCTGACGTCCAGGACGAACGTCTGCCGGAAGAGCAGGTTCTCGTCGTCGAGCGAGTCGACCGGCCCGTTGTTGTAGAGGAAGGTGTCGTTGCCGCGCCGGTCCTCGGTGGTGAACTTCCAGCGGTAGACCAGGTCCGGAACGGCGTCGCCGTTGTTGTCGATGTTGATCAGGTACTCGGCGTCCTCCGCCCACGGGTAGAAGTTCGGTCCGCCGTTGGGCTCCTGGAAGGGCAGCCAGTTGGCGATGAGCACGACGTTGTCCGGGTTCTCCGGGCTGGAGAATGCGTAGACGTCGGTGTTGTCCACCGCCGGGTCGGCCGCGACGAGCGGCGCTTCCCGGTGGCTGGACGCGCCGGCGAGGGTGGGCAGCAGCCCGACGACGGTCGATCCGGCAAGCAACCCGCCGGCCGCCACCATGGCCGTTGCGCGTGTGCCAGCGCTGCGAAGAAGTCGGTCACGATCGAACACGGGGGACCTCTTTTCCCAAGTCCCCACCCCCTGGTGGGGTGGAGCCGCGAACGGCGTCGCGGCCACCCGGTCCGGGAAGCCGCCGACCTCCTGTGCCTCGGGGGCTCAGATGTCGGACGTCGTTCTGCTACGGCATCCGCAGGTGGGCCAGGAACGGTTCGTTCTCGCGTCGCGTGCGCAGTGACGGGTTCGGGCCCTCCGGCGTGGCGCCCACGTGTCGTGCAGTTCCCCCTTCATCGCGTCACCGGCATGTCGCGGCGGCACCCCAGGCTCACCTTCCGGCCGGGCGGGCCCGGACGTGCAGCCGCTCGCCCTGCGGGCCGAACAGGCACAGCACCTCGGCCGGCTGGTCGCCGGTGGCGAAGGCGTGCGGCACGTGGGTGTCGAACTCGGCGACCTCACCGGCCTTGAGGACGACGTCGTGGTCGCCGAGCAGCAGGCGCAGCCGCCCGGAGAGGACGTACAACCAGTCGTGGCCCTCGTGCGACTTCTGCTCGGGTTCACGGCCCGGCCAGTGCGCCGGGTAGACCAGCTTGACCGCCTGCAGGCCGCCCGGCCGGCGGGTCAGCGGGATCGTCGTGACGCCGTTGCGCGTGACCGGCCGCGGGTGGATCCGGGGGTCGCCCGTCGGAGGTGCGTCGACCAGCTCGTCGAGCGGCACCTGGTGCGCCCGGGCGAGGGGCAGGAGCAGCTCCAGGGTCGGCTTGCGGCCCCCCGACTCCAGTCGGGACAACGTGCTCACCGAGATGCCGGTCGACTCCGAGAGCTGGGCGAGGGTCACCTCGCGCTCCTGGCGCAGCTTGCGCAGCCGGGGGCCAACCGCGCTGAGCACGACGTCGAGGTCGTCGTCCGTGGATTCCGTTGCCATACTGGCAACAATAGTTGCCGTTCCGCCCTCCCCGGGCCATCGTCGGTTCCGACGTCAGCAGAGCGAGGGAGACGGACGTGGACGAGCAGTTCGACGTGGTGGTGATCGGCGGCGGCGCGGCCGGGCTGAGCGGGGCGGTGGCCCTGGCCCGGTCGCGGCGGAGCGTGCTGGTGGTCGACGCCGGCGAGCCGCGCAATGCCCCGGCCGGGCACGTGCACAACTACCTGGCGAGGGAGGGCACGCCGCCCGCGGAGCTGGTCGCCGCGGGCCGGGCCGAGGTGACCGGCTACGGCGGCACCGTGATCGACGGCCGGGTGACCGGCGTCGAGCGCCGTGCCGACGGCGGGTTCCGGGTGCGCCTCGCGGACGGACGGCGTACGGAGGCGCGACGGCTGCTGGTGACCACGGGGCTGGTCGACGAGCTGCCCGGCGTGCCCGGCGTCGCGCAGCGGTGGGGCCGCGACGTCCTGCACTGCCCGTACTGCCACGGGTGGGAGGCGCGGGACCGGGCGATCGGCATCCTCGCCACCGGGCCGCTCGCGCTGCACCAGGCCCTGATGTGGCGGCAGCTCAGCGCCGACGTGACGGTGTTCCGGCACACCGGCCCCGGGTTCGCCGACGACGGGCTCGAGCAGCTCGCGGCACGCGGGATCCCGGTCGTCGACGGCGAGGTGGCCGGCCTGGAGGTCGAGGGCGACCGGCTCACCGGCGTGCGGCTGGCGTCGGGCGAGGTGGTCGCGCGGGACGTCGTCGTCGTGACGCCGCGGTTCACCGCCCGGTCGGAGCTGCTCACGGCGCTGGGGCTGGAGACGGCCGAGCAGGTCGTGAACGGCTCCGTCGTCGGCACCTTCGTCCCCGCAGACCCGACGGGTCTCACCGCCGTCCCCGGGGTGTGGGTGGCCGGGAACGTCGCGGCCCTGCAGGCGCAGGTCATCGCGTCGGCCGCCGCGGGCCTGATGGCCGGCGCCGCGATCAACGGCGACCTCGTCGCCGAGGACGCCCGGCTGGCCGTCGCGGCCGCCCGCGAGCTCGCGGGGGTGGCGTGACCGTGTACGACCAGGAGTCCTTCGAGGAGCGGTACCGCGCCACCGACGCACTCTGGAGTGGCCGGCCGAACGCGCAGCTGGTCGCCGAGGCGGCCGACCTGCCGCCGGGGACGGCACTGGACGTCGGCTGCGGCGAGGGGGCGGACGCGATCTGGCTCGCCGAGCGCGGCTGGGAGGTCCTGGGCGTCGACTTCGCGACCACCGCGCTGGCGCGTGCGGCCGCGCACGCGGCGAGCGCCGGGGTGGGGGAGCGGGTCCGCTGGGTGCACGCCGACGTGACGACGTGGACCCCGGACGAGGGCTTCGACCTCGTCTCCGCGCAGTTCCTCCACCTGCCGCCCGGTCCGCGCCGGACGGTGTTCGCCCGCCTCGCCGCGGCCGTCCGCCCGGCCGGGACGCTGCTCGTCGTCGGCCACGATTTCAGCGACGTCGCGGCGGGGGCGCACCGGCCGCCCGAGCCCGAGCGGTTCTTCACGGCCGACGAGGTCGCGGCGGGCCTCGACCCGGCGCACTGGGAGGTGCTGGTCGCCGAGGCGCGGCCCCGGCCGGCCGCCGAGCACGAGGGCCACGACATCACCGTGCACGACGCCGTACTCCGCGCCCGCAGGCGAGCGTGACGGGCGCCACTCCATACCCCACTAACACGGTGCACTTGATGTGGGTTAGTCTCTCGTCATGCCTCCGCGCCTCCTCCTCGTGGCCCGCCGCCACCTGGACCACGGGCGGTTGAGCAGCACCCTCTGTCCGTCGGCCTGACCGCCGCCCCCCTTTCTTTGATCTCGGGCGCGCGGCCCCGCCGACGCATGCCCTGAGCCTCTCGTCGTCGTGCCTGCGCGCCCTCGCCCGGACGAGGACCCATGTCTATCCACCGCACGACCTCCCGCACGGCCCTGCTCCGCCGCACCCTGTCCCTGATCGCCGTCGTCCCCGTCGCCATGACCGTCGCCGCCTGCGGCGGTGACAGCAGTGCCGACACCGGTGGGTCGGGGGGAGCGGCCGACGAGCTGCGCCTCGGCTACTACGCCAACGTCACCCACGCGGCCGCCGTGATCGGCGTGCAGGAGGGTCTCTTCGAGGAGGAACTGGGCGACACCAAGCTCTCCACGCAGATCTTCAACGCCGGTCCCGACGTGGTCGAGGCGCTGTTCGGCGGGGCGCTGGACGCGGCCTACATCGGGCCCAGCCCGACCATCAACGCCTACGGGCAGAGCGACGGCGACGCCATCCGGATCATCGCCGGCGCCGCGTCCGGCGGGGCCCAGCTCGTCGTCCGCGACGGGATCGACAGCCCCGAGGACCTCGAGGGGACGACCCTCGCCAGCCCCCAGCTCGGCAACACCCAGGACGTCGCCCTGCGCACCTGGCTGACCGAGGAGGGCCTGGAGAACAGCGTGGACGGCGGCGGAGACGTCACCATCGCGCCGACCGCCAACAGCGACGTCCTCGACCTCTTCCAGAGCGGTGACCTGGACGGCGCCTGGCTGCCCGAGCCCTACGCCTCCCGGCTGGTGCTCGAGGGCGGCGCCCACGTGCTGGTCAACGAGAAGGACCTGTGGCCCGACGGCGAGTTCGTCACCACGCACCTGATCGTCAGCACCGAGTTCCTGGAGCAGTACCCCGACACCGTCGCCGCGCTGCTGCGCGGGCACGTGGCCGCGGTGGAGGAGGCGACCGGGGACGCGGACGCCGCCAAGACGGCGGTGAACGCGGGCCTGGAGGCCGCCGGCGGCTCGCCGCTGGACGCCGAGGTGCTCGACCGCTCCTGGAGCGAGCTGACGGTGACCTACGACCCCATCGCCTCGGCGCTGGAGCAGTCGGCCGAGAACGGTGTCACCGCGGGCACGACCGAGGAGGAGGTCGACCTGGACGGCATCTACGACCTGCGGCCGCTCAACGCGGTCCTGGAGGACGAGGGCCTGGAGCCGGTCTCGGCCGGCGGCCTGGGCGACGAGTAGCGCACCACCCGTACCGACCCGCACGACCCGATCCCTCGAGGGAGAAGAGCATGAGCACCAATGTCGCGACGGTGGAGGCACCGGTCCGCACCCCCGCGGTGCGGCCGGCTCCCGCGCCGGGTCCGGCGGCCGTCCGCGTGGCGGGTGTGTCGCAGGTGTTCGAACGGGGCCGCCCGCCCGTGCTCCAGGGCATGGACCTCACCGTCGCTCCCGGTGAGTTCGTCTGCCTCGTCGGGGCCTCGGGCTGCGGGAAGTCCACGCTGCTCAACCTGATCGCCGGCCTGAACGCGCCGACGACGGGGGAGATCTCGGTCTCCGCGGAGCGGCCGGCGCTGATGTTCCAGGAGCCGGCGCTGCTGCCCTGGCTCACCGCCTCGGGCAACGTCGAGCTCGCCCTCCGCGCGCGCGGTGTCGGCCGCGCGGAGCGGCGGGCCGAGGCCGAGCGGCTGCTCCGGGTGGTGAACCTCGAGGGGCACAGCGGCAAGCGGGTGCACGAGCTCTCCGGCGGCATGCGCCAGCGCGTCGCGCTGGCCCGGGCCCTGGCGCAGGACAGCAAGGTCCTGCTGATGGACGAGCCGTTCGCCGCGCTCGACGCCATCACCCGCGACGTCCTGCACCAGGAACTGACCCGGGTGTGGACCGAGCAGGGGCTGTCGGTGGTGTTCGTGACGCACAACGTCCGCGAGGCCGCCCGGCTCGGTCAGCGCGTCGTCCTGCTGGGCTCCCGGCCCGGCCGGGTCGTGCGCGAGTGGCAGGTCGACATCCCGCATCCCCGCACCATCGAGTCCCCCGGCGTGGGCACGCTGGCCACGGAGATCACGCGGGAGCTGCACCAGGAGATCAGCCGTCATGGCCAGTGAGGGGAGCGGCCGGCCGGGCCTCGCGCTCGTCGACCGGGGGGACGTCGAGAACCGGGCCGTCGAGGCCGGGCTGGATGCGCTGGACGCCGCCCCCGACCTCCCGGCGGGGCCGGGCCTGGGCCGGCGGTTCGTACGGTCGGTCCTCCCGCCGCTGGTGTTCCTCGCCGCCCTCGTCGGCGTGTGGCAGCTGGCGTATGTCGCCGACCTGAAGCCCTCCTACGTCCTCCCGTCCCCGGCGGACGTCGGGGCGAAGTTCTGGGAGACGGTGCAGGACGGCACCGCGGTCGAGGCGATCTGGACGAGCCTGAGCCGTGGCGCGATCGGCTTCGCGATGTCGCTGGTGCTGGGCAGCCTGCTCGGCCTCGCGATGTGGGGCAGCCGATGGCTGCGCGCCGCCATCGGGCCGATCGTCAGCGGGCTGCAGAGTCTGCCCTCGGTGGCGTGGGTGCCCGCCGCGATCATCTGGTTCTCCCTCTCCAACGCCGCGATCTACACCGTCGTCCTGCTGGGCGCGGTGCCGTCGATCGCGAACGGCCTGCTCGGCGGCCTGAAGCAGGTGCCGCCGCTGTTCGACCGGGTCGGCCGCGTGCTCGGCCTGTCCACGCTGGGGCGGATCCGGTACGTGCTCCTGCCCGCCGCGCTGCCCGGCTACCTGGGGGGGCTGCGCCAGGGCTGGGCCTTCGCCTGGCGGTCGCTGATGGCCGCAGAGCTGATCACGTACTCGCCCAGCCTGGGGCAGGGCCTCGGCCAGCTGCTCAACATCGGCCGGGAGCTGTCCCAGATGTCGCTGGTGATCACGTCGATCACCCTCATCCTCGCGGTCGGCGTGGCGATCGAGCTGCTGCTCTTCGCACCGCTGGAGCGCCGGGTGCTCACCCGCCGCGGCCTCACCGCCGCTCGCTAGGGGATCGGCGGGAGGTCGCCGGGCTGCAGGTCCGGGCGCACCCGGAGGAACCGCAGCGGATGCCGGAAGACGCCGGCCTGCAGCGCCGCGTCGGCGCTGACCTCGACGACGACGCTCGGGTCCACCCGGGTCAGCGGCACCGACAGCTTGCCGCCGCCGAAGCGACCGGTGCCGATCCGGTCGGGCCAGGGATGGTCGTCGTCCGCGGGGCGCAGGGCGGCGGCGAGCTCGGCGGACTGGCGGGGGGACAGCGGGCTCGTCCGGCCGACGACGACGAGCTCGCCGTCCCGGTAGCGGCCGGCCACCAGCTGGCTGGGCTGCTCGATCGGACCGATGACACCGCCGGCCAGCACCTCGGTGGTCTCCCACGACTTCACCTTGAGCCACTCCCGCCGACCGGGGGCGTACCGCGTCCCGGCCCCCTTGGCGACCAGGCCCTCGACGCCGGCCGGCCGGAAGTCGTCGAACCAGCGCCGGGCCTCCTCGAGGTCGGCGGTAGCAGGGGATAGCTGCATCGGTGGGGCCCAGCGGGCGGCGAGCTCCTCGAGGGCAGCCCGGCGACGGGACAGCCGCAGATTCCGCAGATCCGCGCCGTCGGCGGCCAGCACGTCGAAGGCGACGTAGGACGCCGGGTGTGCGGCGACGAGGGGCCCGATGCGGCCGGCCGCGGTCACCATCCGCTGCTGCAGCAGCCCGAAGTCCAGCCGCGAGCCGTTCCAGATCACCACCTCGCCGTCGAGCACCGTCCCGGCCGGCACCTGGGCGAGCGCGGCGGCGACCACGTCGGGAAAGCGGTCGGTCAGGTCGCGGCCCTGCTTGGACCAGACGCGGGTCGAGCCGGCGCTCCGGACGACGACCAGCCGGTAGCCGTCCCACTTGGGCTCGTACAGGCAGCCGCCGACCAGTGCGTTCGCCGCAGGGATCGTGGCCACCGGCTTCGCCAGCTGGACCGCCACCGGCCCGGCGAGCTCGGGCGGGAGACCCGGGAGGCCGGGGGCGGACGAGGGCACCCGGACAGCCTGCTGGCTGGGCCGCCGACCTGCATCATCGTGTGTCGCGGCGTCACCCGAACGGGACCGTGCGCCCACGCTGTGCGGTCACCCGGCCCGCCGGACCGGTGTCACGATGGACGGCGATGACCGAACGCAAGCCGCCGGGGATGTCGTTCGAGACCTGGGTCGACACCCAGATCTCGCAGGGGCTGGCGCGCGGCGACTTCGACGGCCTGGAAGGTGCCGGCAAGCCGCTCTCCCGCGCCGCCCTCGACGAGACCGGATACGAGTGGGTCGTGGCCAAGGCGCGCCGGGAGAACCTCGACCTCCTCGGCATGCTGCCGCCCGGACTCGCCCTGCGGAAGGAGCGGGACGACCTCCCTCGCCGGGCGGAGGCGCTGCCCTCGGAGGCCGCCGTCCGCGCACTGGCGGAGGACTACGACGACCGCGTGCGGGCGTTCTGGCGCCGTCCCCAGGAGAGCCGCTGGTCGCCGGTGCCCGGCCTGTGCGACGTCGAGGCCCTGGTGGTGGCCTGGCGGCAGAGCCGGCCGGCTGCCCCCGAGCCGCCCGCCCCTCCCGCGGCGCCGCCGAGGCTCCCCTGGTGGCGCCGGTTCCGGCGAGGATGACCGGATGCGTTTCGTGCTCGAGGTCGATCTGGACGCCGGAGCCCTCGCCGGTGAGCACCGCGCCGAGGAGCTCGGCCGGATCCTGCGCTACTGGGGCGGCGCCATGAAGCAGGTGCCGCTGGAGACCGGCTCGCGCCAGGACCTGATGGACAGCGACTACACCGCGGTGGGGACCTGGCGGATCGAGCCCTGACCGCGCCCTCCCACAAGACGATCATGGCGCGGCGGTGACCGCCTCGGCTGCCCGAGGAGTGGTGACCGCGCCATGATCGCGTGGGTCAGGGCTAGAGGACGTCGAACTCGTTGAAGGTCGCGCCGCCGGAGAGGGTCGCGTACCCGGGGCCACGGTCGAAGAAGGGCTCCTCGCCGGTGCGGGCGGCCCGCATCGACGCCCGGAGCTCCTCGGTGGCCTGGGCGTCGGTCGCGCCGTCCCCGGTCACGACGACGCCGTAGTCCTCGCGCGCACCCTGGACCGAGACCTTGCGCCAGGCGATGTCCCGCAGGACCTCGTCGACCGGGCGGTCGAGCGGGTCGCCCCAGCCGCCGCCACCCGTCGTCCGGATGCGGACGACGGTGCC
>DATHAK010000019.1:0-13651 GCA_035296685.1 Blastococcus sp. | reverse complement strand
CGTCCCGGTGATCACGGTGCAGAGCGAGACCGACGTCGCGCTCCTGGGCAGCGCGCTCGCCCGGCAGCCCGACAGCGATCGGTTCCGCCTGTGGGAGATCGCCGGCGCCGCCCACTTCGACACCTACGGCCTGCGGGCCGGGCGGGTGGACGACGGCAGTCTGACGCCGCAGCGGCTGCACGAGGAACTGCGCCCCACGACCGACCCGCGGGGTTACCGAGCTCCGCGTCCGGTGAACAGTGGGCCTCAGCAGCACTACGTACTGCAGGCGGCGGTCGACCACCTGCGGCGGTGGGCGACCGGCGGGGCTCCACCACCCGAGGCGGCCCGGCTGTCGCGGCCGTTCGTCCCGGTCGGGCTGGCCCGGGACGAGTGGGGAGTGGCCCGTGGGGGCGTCCGCACCCCCTGGGTGGATGTTCCGGCGGCCGTCCTGTCTGGTCTCGGCCAGCCGGTCGCCGGTTTCGGCATCCTGTTCGGGACGACGAAGGCGTTGCCCGCGCAGGTGCTGGCCCGGCGCTATCCGGGCGGTCGCCGGGACTTCGAGAAGCAGTTCGAGGCGGCGACCGACCGGGCCGTCGGCGCCGGCTTCCTGCTCGCGGAGGACGCCGACGAGATCTCCGCTCTGGGCAGGTGCGGCTGGCCGATCGGGGACCGCTCGTGACGGTCCGCACCGAGTGCGCCGCCATGACAGCCGCGTGTGGTGAGTGACCGGGTGCAGGCCGGGCCGCCGTGACAGGCCCGGGTCGAGGCGGCGCGACGTTCGATCGCTCCGGGCGCCTCGTGGTCCCCGTCGTGCAGGGAGGGATGATCCGCCATCGGCGACGGCCTGACGCGGTCACGAGGGTGCAGGGGCACCGCGGAGCTGAACGCCGGACTCGGTCGGGACGTCAGCGCATCCCCCCGCCCAATTCGTCGATCAGCCGCGCGCACTCCTGCGGCACCTCGAGCGGGAGGTGGTGGTGGGCGCCGGGCAACCGCACCATGACTGGTCCGGCGAACGTCTCCGCGGCCCGCTGCGCGAGCTCTTCGGTCACCACGCTGCTCGCCTCGCCGGACACGTATGCCACGGGCACGGTGACATCGGCCGCGGCCTGCGCCACGACGTCCTCGTAGAGGTGGGGAAAGGCCTGACCTGCGTGCTTCCAGCTCCACCCGCCTTCGACCGGACGGAGCGAGTACTCCGCGACGGGGCCGAGCAGCTCGGCCGGCGCCGCCGGCTGCGGAGGCATGAGCACGAACCTCGCCAGCGCGTCCTCCCGCGTCGGGTACACGCGCGGGGGGCCCGTGCGGGCGGCGAGCCCGGCCAGTCGTTCGCGGAGCCCCTCCGGCGCCCAGATGCCGGTGTCGAAGAGCACGAGCCCGGCGAAGGCGCTGGGCGCGCCGGCAGCGGCCACGAGGGCGACACGGCCGCCGAGGCTGTGTGCCCCGACGACCGGGGCGGCCGCCCCGGCCGCCCCGATCACCGCCAGGAGCTCGTCGGCCCAGGTCTGCGCGTCGTAGGTAGCGCGGTGACCGCTGTCCCCGTGTCCGCTGAAGTCGACGCTGATGACCCGCCACGAGCGCTCGAGCTGCGGTGCCACCGCGTGCCACCACATGTGGTTGGCGCCGCTGCCGTGCAGCAGCACCAGATCCCGCGCGCCGTCGCCCCGGATCCCGAACCTGACCTCGGTGCCCGCGACCGTCACGCCGTGCGCAAGCCGTGGCTCACCGCGGGTGGTCACCGGGCACTCACGGCGTCGTGCCGCCCACCGTCCGGCCGGTGCCTGGTCTCGCGGTCGAACCGTCCGGCGTCCATGTCGAAAGCATCGCAAACAGTGCACTGGATGCACCAGACGGCGTGGAACCAGCCGGCTGCCTCCGGTCACCCGGGGCGGAACCACCGTCCTCTGCGGAGCAGAGCGATGCCCTCCGTCATAAGGTGCCCTCATCGCAGCCAGGGCGGGTCCCGGATCTGGCCGGCATCCACGAGAGGGAGTACGGGTGACGGACACGGCGGATCGCACCGGAACGCTGCCAGGCGGCAGCATCCTCGGCACCCGGGTGGTGCGGGTGGAGGACCCGCTGTTTCTGACCCGGGGTGCCATTTACACCGATGACCTGGTCGATGACCGGCTGGCCGGCGCCGTCCACGCGACCTTCGTCCGGTCCCCGGTCGCCCACGCCCGGATCGCCTCGCTGGACACGTCCGCCGCAGCCAAGGCTGCGGGTGTGGTCGCTGTCCTCACTGCCGACGATTTCGCCGATGCGCCCGAGCAGCGGCCGATGACCCGCGCCATGCCGGCGGGCATGGCACTCCCGCTGCTCGCGCGCGACGTCGTGCGCTTCGTGGGGGAGCCGGTCGCGGTGGTGCTGACCGAGGACCGCTGGTCGGGCGAGGACGCCGCCGAGCTGGTCGCCGTCGACTACGACCCGCTCCC
This sequence comes from Blastococcus sp., assembly GCA_035296685.1. Taxonomy (GTDB): domain Bacteria; phylum Actinomycetota; class Actinomycetes; order Mycobacteriales; family Geodermatophilaceae; genus Blastococcus_B. The sequence goes on along the minus strand of DATHAK010000019.1, from coordinate 11,234 downwards.
CGCCGTGGTGGACCCCCGGGACGCGCTCACCGACGAGGTCGTGCTCTTCCCTGACCACGGCACGAACGTCGTCCGGCGCCGGGACAGCCGCACGCCCGTCGACGACGCGCTCGCCGGCTGCGAGGTCGTCGTCACCCGCGAGATCGTCAACCAGCGGGTGGCTGCCGCGCCGCTGGAGACGAGGGCCGCCGCGGCCGCCTGGGGGGCCGACGGTCGGTTGACCATGTGGCTGCCCAATCAGGGGGCGCAGGGCAGCAAGTCCTCCCTGACCGGCATGCTCGGGCTCGACGACCGGGAGATCCGGGTTCTCACCCCGGACGTCGGGGGCGCCTTCGGTGCCCGTTTCGGCGCCGATGCGGAACACGCTGTCGTCGCGCTGGCCGCCCGGCGCGTGGGCCGGCCGGTCCGGTGGGCGGAGACCCGGTCGGAGAACATGGTCGCGGCCGGGCACGGGCGCGCCCAGGTACAGACGGTCACGGTCGGCGGGGACCGGGACGGGCGCATCCGCGCCTACCGGCTGCAGGTCCTGCAGGACAGCGGCGCGTATCCACGGTTCGGCGCCGTGCTGCCCTCCATGACCGTGCTGATGGCGCCCGGCGTGTACGACATCCCGGCGGTGGAGGCGTCCTACGTCAGCGTGGTCACCAACACCGCCCCTGTGGGCGCCTTCCGCGGCGCCGGCCGCCCGGAGGCCACCGCGGCGGTCGAGCGGGCGGTGGATCTCTTCGCCGCAGAGCTCGGCATGGACCCGGCAGATGTGCGGCGGAAGAACCTCGTCGCGCCCTTCGACGAGCCGTGGACCAGCAAGGGCGGGGCGGTCTACGACTCGGGCGACTACCCGGCCGCTCTCGACGCGGTGCTCGAGGCTGCGGACTACCGCGCGCTGCGCGCCGAGCAGGCGGCACGACGGCAGCGGGGGGACATCCGCCAGCTCGGCATCGGGCTGTCCGTGTACGTCGAGATCACCGGTGCCGGTGCCGAGGCGGGCGGGCCGGCGGAGGAGGCCACCGTCGAGATCCATCCCGACGGGTCGGCCACGATCCTGACAGGCACGTCGCCGCACGGTCAGGGGCACTCCACGGTCTGGGCGATGCTCGCCGGCGAGGAGCTCGGCATCCCCATGGAGCGGATCACGGTGCGCTGGGGTGACACGGACCTGATCCCGCGCGGCGGGGGTACGGGAGGCTCCCGGAGTCTGCAGCTCGGTGGCGTCGCGGTCCGCCAGGCGGCGGCGCAACTGCTCGAACTGGCCCGCGATCGGGCCGCCGCGGAACTCGAGGCCGACCCGGCGGACCTCGTCGTCGACCGGGAGAACGAGGGGCTGCGGGTGGCCGGCGTGCCCGGAGCGGGCGTCTCGTACGCGCAGCTGGCGGAGCGGGAGCCGCTGTCGGTGCAGACCTCGTTCAGCCAGCCCGGCGCGACCTACCCGTTCGGCGCGCACGTCGCCGTGGTGGAGGTAGACGTCGAGTCCGGCAAGGCGGAGGTGGTCCGCCTGGTCGCCCTCGACGACGCCGGCACCATCCTCAATCCGCTCATCGCCGAGGGGCAGCGTCACGGGGGGCTGGCGCAAGGAGTGGCGCAGGCGCTGCTCGAGGAGGTCCTCTACGACCCGGACGGCAACCCGACGACGACCACGTTCGCCGATTACCCGATCGTCTCCGCCACCGAGGTGCCGAGCTTCGAGCTGGTGGCCTCGGAGACGCCGACCAGCTACAACCCACTGGGCGCGAAGGGGATCGGCGAGGCGGGCACGATCGGGGCGACGCCGGCGGTGCAGAACGCCGTCATCGATGCGGTGGCCCACCTCGGGGTCCGGCACGTCGACATGCCCACCACACCGATGCGGGTCTGGCGGGCCATCCAGCAGGCTCCGGGAGGAAGCAACTGATGCAGGTGACAGTCACCGTCAACGGGCAGCAGCGAACCGACGAGGTCGAGCCGCGGCTGCTGCTCGCGCACTACCTCCGCGAGGTGTGCGGGCTGCGCGCGACCAACGTCGGCTGCGACACCACCTCGTGCGGCGCCTGCACCGTGCTCTGCGACGGTCTGTCGGTGAAGTCGTGCACGGTGCTCACCGCCCAGGCCGACGGGGCGAGAGTGACGACGCTGGAGGGCCTGGCCGGTCCGGACGGCGAGCTGCACCCGGTGCAGGCGGCGTTCCGCGCCGAGCACGGGTTGCAGTGCGGGTTCTGCACCTCGGGCATGGTGATGGCCGGGATCGGCGTCCTCGCCGAGAACTCCGACCCCACCGACCGCGTGGTGCGCGAGGGGCTGGAAGGCAACCTCTGCCGCTGCACCGGGTACCACAACATCGTCCGAGCGGTCCGCACCGCGGCGGAGGCCGGCCCCGCTGCGGGTCAGGTGCCGGCATGATCACGGCACCGTTCGAGTACCTCCGGGTCACCTCACCGGAGGAGGCGGTCGCCGCGCTGAGCGAGCACGGGGACGACGCGAAGCTGCTCGCCGGGGGGCACTCGCTGCTGCCCCTCATGAAGCTGCGGCTGGCCACCCCTGCCGTGCTGGTGGACATCAGCCGCATCCCGGGGCTGTCCTACGTCCGCGTCGAAGGGAACGAGGTCGCGATCGGCGCCGGTACCCGCCACCACGAGCTGGAGGCCTCCGACGTCGCCCGGGCGGAGGTGCCGCTGCTGCCGCATGTCGCGGCCCGGGTCGGCGATCCGCAGGTCCGTCACCGGGGCACGCTGGGCGGCACGGTGGCGCACTGCGATCCGGCGTCCGACCTGCCGACCGCGCTGCTCGCCCTGGGCGGCGACGTCGTCGTCCTCGGTCCGGCCGGTCGGCGGTCGGCCCGGTGACCGAGTTCTGGCTGGGTTTCTTCGACACGGCGCTGGAGCCCGACGAGATGGTCGTCGAGCTGCGCGTGCCGCGCACCGGCGCGGCCGGGTGGGGGTACGAGAAGTTCACCCGCCGCGAGAACGACTGGCCGATCGTCGCTGCCGCCGCCGTCCAGGGCCGCGTGGCGCTGGCGAACATGGCCGGAGCGGTGGTCCGGGCCACCGCGACCGAGGAGGCGCTGACGCGGGGAGCATCGATAGCCCAGGCGGCCGAGCTGGCCGATCAGGGGCTCGAGCCCTCGGCCGACATGCATGCCGACGCGGAGTACCGCCGGCACCTGGCCCGACTGCTCACCCGCCGAGCACTGACGAAGGCCGCCACCTGACAGGCGGGCACTCACACGCCCAGTCGCCCGAGGTCAGCTGATCACGCCGGCGGTCCGTAGGTCCTTGATCTGCTCGGCCCCGAGGCCGGCCTCGCCGAGCACCGCGTCAGTGTCCTCGCCGTAAGCCGGAGCTGCCTGTAGGGCGCCGATGGGCCGCTCGTCGAACTGGGCGGGCGAGGGGCCGGTGTAGTACTCCCCGTCCCCGTCGCGGAAGGCGACCGGAGCGACGAAGCCGTTCACCAGCGCCTGCTCGTCCTCGATCACCTCGGCCGGGCTCTTGACCGGGGACCACACGCCCTCGAGCTCCAGGAACGCGTCCTCCCACTCGGCCAGCGTGCGGGAGGCGAAGACCGCGTCGAGAGCGGTGATCAGCGCGACGTTGTGCTCGGCCCGCGCCGCGGGGGTGGCGAAGCGCGCGTCTTCGAGCCACTCGGGGTGGCCGACGGCGGAGGCGAAGTCCGGCCACCAGGCGTCGTACAGCAGGCAGAGCACGAGCCAGCGACCGTCCCGCGTGCGGTAGGGGTTGTTGAGCGGGTCGACGGCCTCGGCGCGGGACGGGGCCGCCCCGGTCGGCAGCCAGCCGAGACTCGCGCTGGTCAGCGACTGGCTCATGATGTACGTGCCCATCTGGTACAGCGCGTGGTCGACGACCGCGCCGCGGCCGGTCCGCTCCCGCCGGAACAGTGCCGCAGCGATTGCGCCGGCCAGCGTCGCACCGCCGGTGAGGTCACCGACGGATCCCGGCTGCATCGGCGGCGGGCCGTCGGCCGGCGTCTGGACGTACGCCGACCCCGACCGGCACCAGGATGACGGGTAGTCGAATCCCGCGCTGCGCGCCAGCGGGCCCTGCCGCCCGTACCCGCTGCCGCTGGCATAGACGAGCCGGGGGTGACGGGCCATGAGCTCCTCGGCACCGATGCCCAGCTTGGTGCGGGCGTCCGCCCGCAGGTTGGTGACGAAGACGTCAGCGCCGTCGAGGAGACACTCCAGCACCTCCCGGCCCGCGGCCGTGGTCAGGTCGAGGCCAAGACTGCGCTTGCCGCGGTTGGCCGCCTCGAAGTAGGGATTGCTGCGCAGGCCCGGCCGCTGGATCACGCGCATGTGTCGGGACGCATCGCCACCCCGGCGCTCCACCTTCACGACGTCGGCGCCCCAGTCGGCCAACACCATCGCTGCCGACGGGACGAACGTGTGCTCGGCGACCTCCACGACTCTGACGCCGTCCATCACGTCGTACATGCGTGCCTCTCGTTCGGGGGAGGGGGGCGTGCGGGCAACTGCTGCGCCGTGACGCAGGACCGGATCCGGGGAGTCTTTCCACAGGCTTCTGCACTGTCAAGGAATCCCTCCGGACCGACGTCACACCACCGAACCAGCTAGATGAGCTACCGGTTGCCCGGGTCGCCTGCGGCTTGGCTCCGGTTGCCTTTCGTCACCCGCCTTGGTCGACAGGCCACATCCCGAGGAGAACCGGCGTGCCCCGAGTGCGAGACCCGAAGGGCGCCCAGCGCATGCGGAGTTGGGTCGTGCCCTTCGTCGTAACCGCCGTCGGACAACGTGGTGGGCGCCGACGAGATGGGGAGTCCGACGTCGTGGCACCTTCGATCCCCGCTACGTCGGGATCGCCGGGGAGTGAGCTCCCAGCGCACCGCGTGGGGGGAAACCGGACGCCGGTCTCCCGCCCACCGGTGTCTCCGGGCGATCCGACGCGGAGCTCGGGGGTGAGCCGTTCGACGTCCGGGTGCTCGATCCAGGGTCGCCGACGGAGCCGCACGAGGCCCCTGACCGACGCGTGCGTCGGTCGGGGGCCTGGGGCATGCCTGGCGGTGGAAGCCTCGTATCTGCCGCTCGGGTCAGGCCCGCTCGGCGGCGACGATCCGCAGCCGGCCGTCGCGGTCGGCCCAGGTGGCCCGGACGACGACGTTCTCGGTGCCCGGCTCGCCGGAGTAGCGGATGTCGACCTGTCCGCCGTCGGACACCGAGACCACCTCGGCCGCGGTCACCGGGCGAGGGAGCATGCGGCCCAGATCCTTCATGAGCGGCTTGGCCTCCTCGGCGAAATCGTCCATCAAGGCGGCGCCGTCGCCGGCGAGGATCGCGTCGGCGTGGGCCTGCCCGTGCGCGCGGAGAGCTGTGTCATCAACGGTCATGCCGCCGGACGCTACCGTGTGCTCGGGAATTGAGACCACTGATTCCCGCCACGAGGCGTCGCTCGTGCGACCGAGGGGGAACACGGTCGAGACGACACGATGGTCCTGACCACGTCCAGAGGATGTTCGACCTGCGATACGTGGGTCTGACGCACTCACGGCGGAGCCCATGCGAAACGTCCGCCTGCCCTGTCGGCCGGTCCAGCCCGCGGGCTGGCTACCGTGCTGAACCGGAGGCCGGCCGACCGCGTCGGCACCCGCGGAACGGGCCGCGCCGGTCAGGCTGTCGATGAGGAGACGATTGATGAGCACCCAGGATCAGCGAACCGCAGTGGTCACCGGGGGAGGCACCGGCCTCGGGCGGGGAATCACCCGCGCACTGGCCGCCGACGGCTACCGCGTCGCCGTTGTGGGGCGGCGGCCGGAAGTGCTCGACGTTGTGGCCGAGGAGACCGGCGCGCACGTGGTCGTCGCGGACCTGACCGATCCGGCCCAGGTCGAGCGGGCTGCCGGCGAGATCGTCGCAGCGCTGGGGGCCCCGGTCGACGCGCTGGTCCTGAACGCAGGGGGCTCGGACCGTGGCCCGGTCGAGACGCTCGCTGAGCTGGCGGAGCACTGGTCGAGGACGGTGTCCCAGAACGTGCTGTCGGCCGTACTGCTCGAGCATGCGCTGCGGCCGCACCTGCGGCGTCCGGGTGGACGGGTGGTCGCGGTGACGTCGGCGGCCGCCCGTTCCGGCGGGGGCGGGGTGGCGTACGGCAGCAGCAAGGCCGCGGTCAACCGGTGGATCCAGGCGCTCGCCAGCCAAGTGGGCAGCGAGGGGATCACCGCGAACGCGCTTGCGCCGGGCTTCGTCCCCGACACCGAGCTCTACGACGGCGGCATGGACCCGGCGTGGACGGAGCGTGTCGCGCGGGGGATCGCCGTGGGCCGGGTGGGCACGCCCGAGGACATCGCGGACGCCGTTCGCTGGCTCGTGTCGCCGGGCGCCGGGTTCGTCAACGGCACCGTCCTGGAGGTCGACGGCGGGCGGGTCGTCCGGGTGTGAGCCACGGCGTGACCGGCAACCGGTCAGCCGTCGCCCCGCATCAGGCAGTGGGGCAGAAACGCTCGCGGAGCCGGTGCTTCTGCAGCTTGCCGGTGGGTGTGCGGGGCAGGTCGTCGACGAGCTCCACGCGGGTGGGGCACTTGTAGTGCGCCAGCCGCTCGCGGGTGTAGGCGATCAACTCGGCCGGCAGCTGCGGGGTGCCCGCGCCGGGAGCGGGCTGCACGAGGGCGAGCACCGACTCGCCCATCTCCTCGTGCGGAACGCCGATCACCGCCACGTCGTGGACGGCCTGGTGCAGTGCCAGGACGTCCTCGATCTCGCGCGGGTAGATGTTCACGCCGCCGGAGATGATCATGTTCGACTGGCGGTCGGTGAGGAACAACCAGCGGTCCTCGTCGAGGTAGCCCATGTCGCCGACCGTCGTCCAGGTGGGGTGCTCGGGGTGCTGGGCGGCCGCGGTCTTGACCGGGTCGTTGAGGTAGCTGAACGGCAGCACGTCGCGCTCGAAGTAGATCGTGCCCACCTCGCCGGATGGCAGGTCGCGACCGTCCTCGCCGACGATGTGCACGACGCCGAGGGCGCCGTCGCGGCCGACCGATCCGGGCCGGGCCAGCCACTCGGCACTGCTGACCAGGGTGATGCCGGCGCTTTCGGTGGCCGCGTAGTACTCCTCGAGAACCGGCCCCCACCAGTCGATCATCGCCTTCTTGACCTCGACGGGGCAGGGGGCGGCCGCATGGATGGCGACGCGCATGCTCGACACGTCGTACTTCTGCCGGATCTCCTCGGGCAGCTTCAGCATGCGGACGAACATCGTCGGCACCCACTGGCTGTGCGTGACCCGGTAGCGCTCGATGGCCGCCAGGGCACGCTCGGCGTCGAAGGACTCCATCATCACCACCGTGCCTCCCGTGGCCTGGACGCGGCCGACGAAGCGCAGCGGCGCCGCGTGGTAGCTCGGCGCGGGGGAGAGGTAGACGACGTCGGGGCCCAGCCCGTAGCGGGGGCCGAAGACGGCGACCAGGGAGTCGCCCGGCTCGGTCACCTGACGATCCGGGAGTGGAGGCTTGATTCCTTTGGGCCGGCCGGTCGTGCCCGAGCTGTAGAGCAGGTCGCCGCCGCAGGGCTGGTCGACCGGTGGGGTGGGGTCGGCGGCCGCGAGGGCGGCCGCGTAGTCGCCGAAGCCGTCGATGGCGCCGCCGAAGGCCAGCGCCTCGGCCTCCGCGGGGAGCACCGGACGGACCTCCACCGCCAGGGCCGCCAGCGACGCCGACGCAATGAGTGCCCGTGCGCCGCTGTCGGTGACGATGTAGCTCGCCTCGGCCGGCGTGAGGTGCCAGTTGACGGCGGTGACGTAGAGCCCTGAGCGCAGGCAGGCCCAGTACACCTCAGAGGCCTCGGGCCGGTTGTCGGTGAGGAGGGCGACGACGTCGCCACGCCGCAACCCTTGGCGCCGCAGGTGGTCCGACAGTCGGATGGAGCGCTCCTCGAGCCGGCCGTAGGTCAGCGTGCGGCCCGAGCCGGCCATGATCAGCGCCGGCTTCTCCGGGTCCGTGAGCGCGGTGGCGCCGGGGTAGGTCACGCCGTCCTTCTTAGTCCGCTCCTTCGCGCGTGGCACGTGAGGCCGCCGGCCAGGGCTGCTCGATGCTCAGCCGCACCCTCGTGCACGAGTCTCTGCACGACGACCTCGTGGCCGGGATCAAGGATGCCCCCGGTCACGGGAAGGTGGGAGACCCGTCCGCCGATTCGACGGTGACGATGCGACCGTTGATCAGCGCGGCCCAGCGGGACAAGGCCGCTGGTGCACCGCTCCGCGGAGCGGTGCACCGGGGAGCGGCTGCCGGAAAGCCCGTACAGGATCAGCCGACGCCGGACCCGGCGCTGTCGGCCGCGAGGACCGACGACGAATCCTCGCCGGGCGAGAAGTGGCGGGGACCGCGCACGGGTTCGGTCCCCGGCCAGCGGGACATCGGGCCGACCACCCGGGCGGTGCTGTCCGGGGGGAACGGCACGAAATGGGCGAAGCCGTTGTCGACGAGGAACGGGTCACGCATCGGCAGGTTGCGGGGCACGACGCGGCACGCGGGGACGCCGTGCCGGGCCAGTGCCGAGGTCGCCGAGGCGACGGTGAGCGCTGCCAGCACCACCTCCGCCTCCGTCACGTCGGTGATGCCGAGACCGGTGCACAGCCGGACGCGGAGCTCCTCGGTCACTGCGGCGACGCCGATCCACCCGTCGGCACAAGCGTAGTAACGGTGACCGGCGTCGGGCCCGCGGAACATGACGTCGCCACGCTGGGGTGGTGGGCTGCCCGGCCAGGAGGTCATCTCGCCGGACTGGATGAACGTCGACGCCGAGGCCAGCGAGATCCGGACCCGCTGTCCCGCTCCGCCCGAGTACCGCTGGAAGAGCGCGGCCAGGCTGCCGAGCGCGCCCAGCGCGCCGGTCGCGGTGTCGTTCAGCGGAGCACCGGTGACGACGGGCTCGTCGTCCGGTCCCTGAGCGATCGCCATCCCGTTCAGCGACTGGAACACCGGGTCGAACCCGGGCAGGTCGGCGAATGCTTCCGCGTGGCCGAATGCCGACACCGAGCAGTGCACCAGCTGGGGGAATGCCGGCGGTGAGCCGTTGCCGCCCAGCCCGAGGGAGCCCAGCATGCCGGGCCGCAGGTTCTCCACGAAGACGTCGGCGCCGGCGAGCAACCGGTGCAGGCCCGCGACTCCCTCGGGGCGCCTCAGGTCGAGCTCGACACCCCGCTTGAGCTGGTTGACCGCGAGGAATGCCAGCGGGAAGGTGCGGTACGGCTCGCCGCCCGGGGGCTCGACCTTGACCACGTCCGCCCCGAAGTCCGCCAGGATGGCCGACACCATGGGGCCGGCGAGGAAGGACGCTCCGTCGACCACGGTGACGCCGTCCAGCGGCTGCGACGTGGGCGGTCCCGACGACGCAGGGACGGCGCTCCCGGGTGCGCGCGGCAGGGTGTCCGCACGGTCCGCGGGATCGAACGCGCGCGCGAACCTTCTGACTCTTCCCGGCGTCGCCGAGAACGTCAGCGGCACGTTCGGCATGGTGACGGTGCCCAGCTCCGGATGTAGCAGATCCACCCGCCCGTCGTTCGCCCGGACGATCTCGCTGTCCATCCACTCCGCACGGGACCGCACCGTCGTGCAGGGGACACGGGCAGCCTGCAACCGGGCAAGCCAGTGCGTGCTCGGCAGGGCCGCGAAGACGGCTTCCAGTTCTGCTCCGGCCGCCAGGCGGCCGCGGGCGAGGTCTGCGATGGCCTGGAAGTCGCCGGCCACCTCGGGGAGCGCCATCACGTCCAGGCGGTCCAGGGCCTCCAGCGCGCGGAAGAAGATGTCCGGCGTCAGCGCCGCCAGGAAGAGCCACTCGCCATCGGCGCACCGGTAGGTCCGCCAGTTGGGTGCTCCCCGCAGCGCCCGGGATGGCATGAACGACGGGCCTCCGTCGATCTCGGCGAAGGATGTCCCCATCAACATGGCCGCGGCGCCCAGGCCGGTGACCACGCCGGCGTGCGCGGTGCCGGTGCGTACGCGGCCGACCAGTCCCCCCACCGCTGCGGACGCGCCCAGCGCGCCGTGCAGGTGGGTCAGCCCGGCAACGACGGGGGCCACGGGGCTGTCGTCGTCGGCGGGGTAGTACACGGCCAGGCAGCCCAGGCCGGCGAGCAGCAACGGGTCCTCGGGGAGGTCCTTCCACTCGCCGTGCTCCCCGTATGCCGGCAGCCAGACGTGGACCGCCCCCGGGTGCACCCGCCGGACCGCCGCGCGGGAGAGTCCCTGGGACTCGAGGGAGGACGGCGCCTCGTCGACGAGGACCACGTCCGCTGCTCCGCCGTCCTCGTGCAGGTCGCGCAGCGGTGCCCGGACGACGCTCTTGCCCCGGTCCCAGCACACCGTCTCCGGGGTCAGCGGCTCCGGCGGCGCGTCCGGGGTGACCAGTCGGACGACGTCCGCGCCCAGGTCTGCGAGCAGCATGCCGGCGATGCGCGCGGGACGACCCCGCGAGGCCTCCACGACGCGTACGCCGTCCAGCGGCCCGTGGGCCGCAGCCCCTGCATTCTTCGCTGATCGCATCGCGGTCCTCTACGGCGGAGCGCCGTGGCGTCGTGTTGGCTCTTCAAACCGTTAGATCATATAAACGAATGTCGCGAGAGGCGAGCGCTTGTCCCGAGTCATGTCAGCCGTCAGGGCACTCACCATGTAGGCGGACTCGTCAGCAGGTCCTTGGGGCGCCGGCCGGTCAGGTGGCTGCAGGGGGCATGGCCGAGCCGGACGGTGGGAGCACGGGCAACGTCACGGTGAGCGACTCGAAGGGTTCACCCTCCGGGTAGACGTCGTTGAACAACCCGGTACCGGCCGCGGTCAGCCGGACGTCCGTGCCGTGCCACAGCTCGATACCGTCCGGCGCGGGCTGGGGGTCGAGGCGCAGCGTCACCAGCGGCAGGCGCTGACCGTCCTCCGTCGCCGAGGGGTCGGCAACGCTGAGCTCTGCCATGCCGTCGCGGACGGTGAGGGCTGGGGCGGCGACACGGACGACGAGCATCCCGAAGTGACCGCTGAAGCGCACCTCGCCACGGAAGGTCCAGGACCGCTCGATGCTGCCGTCGTCCAGGGTGTGCAGTTCCCCCCGCTCCGGCGGGTAGAGGACCTCCAGCGGGCCGACCGGTACGGCGCCGGCGCCGAGCCTGCCTTGGCCGTCGGGCATCCGTCGGATGTACTCCACGAACGAGCTCTTGATGCCCCACCGCAGGCCGAAGGGCAGGCTGGGCGGCGCAGTGGACGAGGGCTCGGTCATGGGTCGCTCCAAGTCTGGGGATCGGGCGGCGCCGGAG
>DATHAK010000018.1:0-8588 GCA_035296685.1 Blastococcus sp. | reverse complement strand
CTTGGTGGCCGGTCCACCGCCGGGATCCCGCCCCCGCCGCCGGACGCGATGCGCGAGGCCGGCGAGGCCTGCGGGCTCGAAGAGGATCACCAGCACGATCGCCGCGCCGTAGAGGAAGCGCGCGGCCTCACCTGCGGCCAGGCCTCCCTCGCCGACGCCGCCGACGAAGGGCAGCGCCTCGGCGTAGCGCTGGAACACCAACGGCGTGGCGCTGACGAACAGCGCCCCCAGTGCCGCGCCGCCGACCGATCCGAGGCCGCCGAGGACGATCATGGCCAGATACTGGATCGACACCTCGAGGCCGAAGGACTCCGGGGCGATGCTGCCGATGGACAGGGCGTACATGACGCCGGAGAGCCCCGCGTACATCGAGCTGACGAGGAAGACGCGGCCCTTGTAGCGCTGGACGTTGACCCCCATCACTGACGCCGCGACCTCGCTGTCCCGCAGGGTCTGCAGCGCCCGGCCGGGGCGGCTGCGCAGCAGGTTCCGCGCGAACCAGTAGGCGGCCAGCGCGATGACCAGGCCGAGGTACCAGAGCCGCTCGGCCTCTCGGAACGGCACGCCGGCGATGAACAGCAGCGGGTCCTTGTTGCCGAAGGTGAAGCCGAACAGCGAGAACTCGGGAGCCGACCGGCCGTTGAAGCCGCCGGTCACCGACGTCCAGGTGTTCAGCACGTGCTGGCCGATGAAGACCAGCCCGAGCGAGGCGACGCCGAGGTAGATGCCGCGCAGCCGCGCGGCGATCGGGCTGAACAGCAGCCCCGCCAGGCCCGCGAGGAGAACCCCGACGATCATGCCGATCACCGGCGGGAGCCCCAGGCCGCCCAGCTGGGCGATCCCGATGCCCCCGGACTCCCCGGACACGTACACGTAGCTGATGGCGCCGACGGCGAGGAAGAAGGCGTGGGCGAGGGACAGCTGTCCCGTCGTCCCGACGAGCAGGTTGAGCCCGATCGCGCCGACGATCGCGCCGAACACCGCGAAGCCGGTACGGAGCCAGAACTCCTCGACGTAGAACGGGAAGAGGAGCAGGACCACCAGCAGCGCGATCACCAGGATCATGCGCAGCGGGGACCGCCGCCCGGCGGCGGGTGCGGGGGCTGCCGCCCGCGTCGACCCGCGGGTCTCGGTGGCCGTCGACTCAGACACGGGCCAGCTCCTTCGTCCCGAACAACCCGGACGGCCTGACGAGCAGGACGGCGATCATGACGACGTAGGGGACGACGTCGCCGAAGCCGCGACCGAGGAACAGCAGCTGGTCCTGGTAGCCGGCGGCGAGCGACTCGGCGATGCCGATCAGCAGACCGCCCACGAGGGCGCCACCGGTGGAGTCCAGCCCGCCGAGGATGGCCGCCGGGAACGCGCGCAGCGCCACGGAGTAGGCGGCGGGGCTGACGCCCGGCGTCGGCGCGCCGACCAGGAAGAGCGCGGCCACCGCCGCCAGAGCGCCACCGACGACCCAGGCCAGCGCCGACACGCGGCCGAGCCGGATGCCCATGAGCGCCGCCGTCTCGCCGTCCTCCGCCGAGGCGCGCATCGCGACGCCCCAGCTGGAGTACTTGAAGGCGGCGAAGAACAGCGCGATGAGGACGGCGGCCACGATCATGGCGACCAGCCGGTTCTGGCTGATCCCGACACCGGCCATGCGGAACGAGCCGCCGCCCCACGGGTGCGGGACGTTCAGGATGTCCGAGCCGATCCGCCGGATCAGCTCGGTCAGCAGAATGATGTCGATGCCGATGGTGACGATGGCCAGGCTGATCACCGGGGCGCCGCGCAGCCGGTTGATGACCAGCCGCTCGATGATCAGCGCGGCGAGTGCGGTGATCGCGATGCCCGCCAACGCGGCGAGCCAGAACCCCAGCGGGCCGGAGAGCCGGGCGATGGAGTAGGCGCCGAGCAGCAGCAGCGAGCCGTGCGTGAAGCTGACGACCTCGCTGGCCTTGAAGATGATCACGAAGCCGAGCGCGATGAGGGCATAGATCGCCCCGAGCGAGATGCCGTTGAGCAGCAGCGACAGGAACTGGGTCACGAGGGCGTCCCGGGGGTCTCGGAGGGGTGCTGACCGGTGGCGGCCGCCTGCGCCGCCTCGGACGGGTTGATCTCGTCGCCGGAGCCGAGGTAGGCCCGGATGACCTCGGGGTCGCGCTGCACCTCGGCCGGTGTGCCGTCGGCGATCCGCCGGCCGAAATCGAGCACCGTCACCCGGTCGGCCAGCGACATGACCATGCCCATGTCGTGCTCGACCAGCACGACGGAGATCCCGAGCGCCGAGCGGATCTCGAGGATGGCCTCGGCCATGCGGTCGGTCTCCTCGGAGTTCATGCCGGCCACGGGCTCGTCGAGGAGGAGCAGCCGCGGCTCGGTGCAGAGCGCCCGCGCGACCTCGACGCGCTTCTGGTCGCCGTAGGAGAGGACGCCGACCGGGGTGTGCAGCTTGTTCCCGAGCTCGAGGAACTCGGCGATCTCGGCGACCCGCTCGCCGTGCACCTTGCCCTCGCGGGTCGCGCGCGGAAGGCGCAACCCGGCCGCGACGAAGCCGGCCTTGGTGAGGTGGTGCCGGCCGAGCATCAGGTTCTCGGCCACGGACTGGCCGCCGGAGAGGGCGATGTTCTGGAACGCCCGGGCGACCCCGATGCCGGCGATCTGGTACGGCCGCATACGGTCCAGCCGGTGGTCGCCGAAGCGGACCTGCCCCTCGGCGGCCTGGTAGACGCCGGACAGGACGTTGAACATCGTCGACTTGCCCGCGCCGTTGGGTCCGATGATCGCGTGGATCGTGCCGGGCGCCACGGTGAACGACACCCCGGACAGCGCTTTGATCGCGCCGAAACGCACGCTGACGTTGTCGACCTCGACGGGCGGGATGTCGGACCGGATCTCGGCCTCGGCCTCGCGCGGGGCGGTCATGCCGTCCACCGCGAGAGCTTCTTGCCCGTCGACGGGCGGGTGCGGGTGTGCGACTCGGCCTCGCCGTCGTGGCCGAGGTAGAGGCGCTGCACTTCGTCGGTCGCCGCGAGTTCGCGCGCGTTCCCGGACAGCGACACCTCTCCCACGTCGAGGACGTACGCGAGGTCGGCGACCCCGAGGGCCATCGTGGCGTTCTGTTCCACCAGCAGCACCGACGTCCCCTGCCGGTTGATCTCGGCGATGACCTCGCCGATCTGGCCGATGATGCGCGGGGCCAGGCCCAGCGACGGCTCGTCGAGCAGGAGCAGCCGCGGGCTGGCCATCAGCGCCCGGCCGATCGCCAGCATCTGCTGCTCACCCCCGGAGAGGAGCGCTCCCCGCTGCGCGCTGCGTTCCTTGAGGACGGGGAACAGTTCGTAGACCCGGTCCTGGGCCTTGGCCTTCGCCGCCTTGTCCTTGCTCCCCATGCCGCCGGCGCGCAGGTTCTCCTCGACCGTGAGCCGGCCGAAGATGCGCCGTCCCTCGGGGACCTGCACGACTCCCATGCGGACGGCCTGCGCCGGATCACGCGCGGCGAGGTCGGAGTCCCCGAACCGCACGGAGCCGGAGTCGATCCGGCCGCGGTGCAATCGCAACGTCCCCGAGATCGCGCGCAGGAGCGTCGTCTTCCCGGCGCCGTTGCTGCCGAGGACGGCGACGACCTTCCCGTCGGGCACCTCCATCGAGACACCGCGCACCGCCTGGACGGCACCGCCGTAGGTCACGTGGAGCGAATCGATGCTCAGCACGAACAGCACGTCCTCTCTGCGCCGTTGCGCGACGCGCTCGCAGCCGGGGAATGCGACCGCACCGTCACGAGGTCCTGACGGGTGCTCGACCCGCGAGTGACGTGGCCCACATGGGCGGTGACTCTAAGGGCATCACGCGTGCACGACGCTTCGGAAAGGTCACGGATCGATCACCTTGCGGTCCGAGGCAGGCCGGAACGCCCTTCCGTGGGGGCCGCGCACGGGGACCCCCCGGCCAGGTGCGTGGGCTGACCACATTGCGGAAGCCTGGTTCGGCCCTCCGGGGCACCTCCCGGTTCCGGGGCGTCGCCTGGACAGGGGTGCCCCCACGTAATCCCGCGGCGGGCGCCTGACCCGACGAGATCACGCTGAGTGTTGCCTCCCGGTGCCGGGAGGCGACACTCAGCGCGTGGTGATCATGTCGGTGCGCGGACGCCCGACCGCAGATCGTCGCGACGTGCCGGAGGGCCGGTGCACCGCGCTGGGCACCGGCCGGCCCCTCCCCCGCCGGTCGTAGCGTCAGCCCTCCCACGGGGGCATGAGGACGACGACGAGTCGGCGGGAGGCTCACCATGTTCGCTCAGGTCATCCAGGGACGGACGTCGGACGAGGGCGCGCTGCGGGCGGCCATGGACCGGTGGATGCAGGAGCTGCAACCCGGATCCATCGGCTGGCTCGGCAGCACACTGGGCGTGGCCGACGACGGCCGGGTCGTCGCGGTGGCGCGGTTCGAGTCGGCCGAGGCGGCGCAGCGCAACGCCCAGCGGCCGGAGCAGGGTCGGTGGTGGGCGGAGACGGAGCGGCTGCTGGACGGCGACGTGTCGTTCAGCGACAGCGAGGACGTCACCGTCGAGCTGATCGGCGACCCGGACCGGGCGGGGTTCGTCCAGGTCATGCAGGGACAGGTCACCGACGCGGCGCGCGCCAAGGAGCTGATGGCGGGGATGCCGCAGGACGCGATGGCCGACTTTCGGCCCGACGTCCTCGGGACCCTCATGATCGGTCACGAGGACGGCCGATGGACCCAGGTCATCTACTTCACCTCGGAGGCCGAGGCCCGGGCGGGCGAGCGCAAGGATCCGCCCCAGGAGTGGCAGGCCGCGATGGATGAACTGGCCAAGCTCAGCCTCGGCGAGCCGGACTACATCGACCTCCGCAGGCCCGTCCTGATGTCCCCGCGCTGAGCGGAAGCCGCGGTCGCCTCCCGGCGTTCTGTGGTCGTGAGCGAAGAATCGGGCGCCCGGGAGAGCGACGTCGTCGTCATCGGCGCCGGACAGGCCGGGCTCAGCACCGCCTGGGCGCTGGCGAAGCAGGGCTTCGCGCCGGAGACCGGGTTCGTCGTCCTCGATGCCGACGCGGCGCCCGGCGGCGCCTGGCAGCACCGGTGGCCGTCCCTGACCGTCGGGACGACGCACCGCGTGCACGACCTCCCGGGTCTGCCCTTCGCACCGCGCGACGACCGGCGCGCCGCCGACGTCGTCCCCGCGTACTTCGCCGACTACGAACGCCACTTCGACCTGCCGGTCCACCGCCCCGTGCGCGTCACCGCCGTCACCCGCACCGGCGACGACCGCTTCCTCGTGCGCACCGACCGCGGCACCTGGACGGCGCGGGCGCTCGTCAACGCCACCGGCACCTGGACCCGGCCGTTCGTCCCCCGCTACCCCGGCCAGGAGCTGTTCGCCGGCCGGCAGCTGCACACCGTCGACTACCGCTCGGCCGGGGACTTCGCCGGCGAGCACGTCGTGGTGGTGGGCGGTGGCGCCTCGGCCACCCAGCTGCTGGGCGAGATCTCGAGGGTCGCGACGATCACGTGGGTCACCCGGCGCCCGCCGGCCTGGCGGGACGGGCCGTTCGACGAGGACGCCGGACGGCGCGCCGTCGCGCTGGTCGAGGAGGCGGTCCGCGAGGGACGCCGGCCGGGCAGCGTCGTCGGCGTCACGGGGCTGCTCGTGTCCACGCCGTACATCCGCGACGCCCTGGACCGCGGCGTCCTCGAGCGGCTACCGATGTTCGACCGGATCACGGCCGACGGTGTGGCCTGGGACGACGGCAGGTTCGTCGCGGCCGACGTCATCCTCTGGGCCACGGGCTTCCGCGCCGCCGTCGGCCACATGGCGCCGCTGCACCTCCGTGGACCCGGAGGCGGGATCCGCATGGACGGCACCCACGTCGCGGGCGAGCCGCGCATCCACCTGGTGGGCTACGGACCCTCGGCGAGCACGATCGGGGCCAACCGCGCCGGACAGGCCGCGGCCCGGCAGCTGCGCCGGCTGCTGCTGGACCCGGCGCACCTGGCCCGTTCGGCCTGAGCGCCTCAGGCGGTCCTGCGGCGCTCCCGCGCGACCAGCCGCCGGGACGCCGCCAGCGGGGTCGGCGCCGCCTGCGCCGCGCCCCGCCGGTATTCCGCGAGGAGCCGGGCGAGCAGGCCGCTGAGGTCCGCGGCCTCCTCCGGCGTCACGGCGTTCCAGCCCTCGGCCGGCTGCCAGTCGACCACCAGCCGGGGGCCGTGGTCGGCCTCCGGCGCCTCGTCGGCGATCCAGCCTCCGGCTGACCCGCTGGCGACGTAGCGACCGACGCATCCGCTGGGGCCGAGCGTCTCGGCCAGGGCCAGCGCGTGCTGCCGGCGGTCGCACCACGGCTCGTGCCGCTCCGGCGCGCCCGCGTTGCGCGGGGTGTCCTCCCTGACGGTGTCGCGCACGCCTGCCATCCCTCCGCCGGTGGGCCGCCGGTGTGACGACGGCCACAGCGACTGTAGGGAGACCGGTTTAGACCGTCAACCGGATCGTGATGCTTCAGTTATGTCCTGTTCGCGGACTAATGCCTAGGAT
Source organism: Blastococcus sp. (assembly GCA_035296685.1). Classification (GTDB taxonomy): domain Bacteria; phylum Actinomycetota; class Actinomycetes; order Mycobacteriales; family Geodermatophilaceae; genus Blastococcus_B. Next base: position 2,056 of record DATHAK010000018.1, on the reverse strand, counting down.
CCCGGCATGCCTTCTTCGCGCGTGGACGACGACGGGCGGGCCGGGGTCCGTTCGCCGAGTGGGCTCCGGACTCGGCAGGCGCTCGTCGGCCTGATCCGCGAGACCGCGCCGGTCACCCGGAGCGATCTCGTGCGCCTCTCGGGCCTGTCCCGCAGCGCGGTGGCCGCCGCCGTGCAGCGCCTGGTCGACGACGGCCTGGTCGTCGAGTCGCTGGCCGGGTCGGCCGGACCGGGTCGCCCCGCCTCGCTGCTGCGCCCGCGGGTCCCCGACGGCTCGCTGGTCGGCATCGACTTCGGCCACACCCACGTCGCGGTCGCCGTCGCGGATGCCGACGGGCGGGTGCTCGCCGAACGGCGCGAGGAGCTCGACGTCGACGCCCACGCCGCCGAGGCGCTGGACACCGCGGCCCGTCTGTTCGACTCCCAGTTGCGCGCGGCGGAGGTGGACCGCTCCGCGGTCCGTTCGGTCGTCGCGGCGATCCCCGGCCCCCTGAACCGCAGTGGCCGCGTCCAGTCGGCGACCATCCTGTCCTCCTGGGTGGACGTGGCGGCCGCCGACGTCCTGGCCGAGCGGATCGGGTGCGAGGTCCACCTGGGCAACGACGCCGAGCTCGGCGCCCTCGGGGAGCTGTCGTTCGGTGCGGGCCGGGGCATCGCCGACCTGCTGTACGTGAAGGTCTCCGACGGCATCGGTGCGGGCCTGGTCCTCGGCGGTCGGCTCTACCAGGGAGCCACCGGGATCGCCGGGGAGATCGGGCACACGCAGCTCGACGGCGCGGGCGACCAGTGCCGGTGCGGTCAGCGCGGCTGCCTCGAGACGATGATCTCGAGCCCCGTCGTCCGCCGGCGGCTGGCGGTCAGCGGGTTCGACGTCGCGGAGTCCGCGGACGGGCTGGCCGCGGTGGTCGGCGATCCGGTGGGCGCCCGCATCATCACCGAGGCGGGCCGGCACCTGGGCCGGGTCCTCGCCGACATCTGCAACTGCCTCAACCCGGCCCGGGTGGTCCTCGGCGGCCAGCTCGGCACCGCGGGGGAACCGTTCGCCGCGGGCGTCCGGGAGTCGGTGGGGAGGTTCGCCCAGCCCGCGATCTCCGCGGCCGTCGACATCCGGCCGGCGGAGCTGGGGGTGCGGGCGGAGCTGATGGGGACGCTGGCCCGCGGCATGCAGATCGCGGCCGGCTGGACCGGCGGCCGCTGAGGGTCGTCCCTGTCAGGGCCCGGTCAGGGTCGGATCAGGGCGCTCCCCGATGTGCCGGGCCGGGCCCGACCGACAGGCTCGCTGCCATGACCTCCTTCCCTCCTGCCCGGCGCGGGGCGATCGCATGATCGTCGCCCGGGACCTCACCAAGACGTTCGGCACCACGACCGCCGTCGACGGCATCTCGTTCACCGTCGAGCCCGGCCGGGTCACCGGCTTCCTCGGTCCCAACGGCGCGGGCAAGTCCACGACGATGCGGATGATCCTCGGCCTGGACCGCCCCACAGCCGGCAGCGTCACCGTCAACGGCCACCGCTACCAGGACTCCCCCGCGCCGCTGCGCGAGGTGGGTGCGCTCCTCGAGGCGCGCGCCCTCCACCCGGGCCGGTCGGCGCGCGACCACCTGCGCTGGCTGGCCGTGAGCAACGGCATCCCGACCGCGCGGGTGGACGAGGTGCTGCACCTGGTCGGTCTCGACGCAGTCGCCGGCAAGCGGGTCGGCAAGTTCTCCCTCGGCATGGGCCAGCGCCTCGGCATCGCCGTGGCGCTGCTCGGCGACCCCCCGGTCGTCGTCCTCGACGAGCCGGTCAACGGGCTGGACCCCGAGGGCATCCGCTGGGTGCGCACCCTCGCCCGCGACCTGGCCGCCGAGGGCCGGACGGTGTTCATCTCCAGCCACCTCATGTCGGAGATGGCGCTGACCGCCGACCACCTGGTCGTCGTCGGCCGGGGCCGGATCCTCGCCGACTGCTCGATGTCGGAGTTCATCGCCGACCACGCCTCGAGCTACGTGCGCGTGCAGAGCCCGCAGCTCGGCGAGGTCGCCGGCCTGTTGCGGCGCCACGGCCTCGACGTCGCC
>DATHAK010000017.1:0-4706 GCA_035296685.1 Blastococcus sp. | reverse complement strand
GGGTGAGGCCCAGAACCTCGCCGTGCAGCTCCCCGCCCGCCGTGGGAGCGCCCGCCCGACGATGGCGTCCTGCTGCCGAGGACCTCGGAAGCCGTGCAGCAGGCCGCGCAGCTGTCACGCGTGCGTCGTCAAACCCCGCCGCAGCTCGTCCAGGGCTTGCGCGAGGCTCACCCGCGGCGCCCAGCCCCACCCGCGCGCGCGGGCAGTGAGCAGCTGCCCGGTCCAGACCGGCTCGTCGGTCCACTCGGGCGTGACGCCCAGCGCGTCGGCCACCGTTCCGACGTAGTCCCGCCACCTCGCCGGCTCGCCCGCGACGATGACCGGGGTCGTGCCACCGGCCACGGGGCCTCGCTCCGGGTCGTCCGCGGTCTCGACGGCGCCCCTGGCGACGTCCGCGATCAGGGCAGCCAGGTCGTCGACGTGCACCCAGGGCCAGGTCTGTGCCGGGTTCACCCGACGCTCACCGTCGCGGATCTCACGGGGTCGCAGCGTGTTCCAGACCGATGTGTCGCCGGCGCCCAGGATCGCCGGCGGGCGGACCAGCACCGTCGTGAGCCCGCCGACCTGCGCGAGGGCGGTGTCGGTGGCGTTCTTGGTGTCGGCATAGTCGCCGCTCCCCTCTGGCAGGAGGGCACCGTCCTCGGCCACGTCACCGACACCGGCCGAGCGGTCGTAGACCCCGGCTGTGGACACGTGCACGAGTCGGGCGACGCCGGCGTCCCGGGCAGCCCGAGCGAGAACCGGCGTGCCCTCGGCGCCTACCCGGTGCTGCACCTCCCGCGACAAGCCCATCGGGTGGACCGTCGTGACCACCGCGTCGGCCCCGCGGGTCACCGCGCGGGCGAGGGACTCGTCGGCGAAGTCGCCGACGTGCTCGGTGACTCCGTCGAGCGCAGGCGCGCTGCCGGCGCGGCGGACGACGGCGCGCACCTGCGCTGACCGCTCGACAAGCGCCCGGCACACCGCCGAGCCGACCAATCCGTTCGCACCGGTCACCACGACGACGGGAGAGGCATCGGCCATGTCGGCCACACTGCCAGCGCCGGCACGACGGCGCCCCCTGCGCGGCGCGTGCTCGCTGTCCCGGGCCGGCGGTCCGGGACCTGAGACCGGTGGCCCAGACACCAGAATCAGCTGCACTGCACCGACACAGGTCGGTCGACACCATGGCTCCGTGCAGGAACCGAGCAACCGGGCATCCGCCCCGGGAAGGACCACCAGGACTCAAGGACCACCATGACGCGACGCAGCTGGAGCAACCTGACACCGCGGCAGCAGACCGGGGTACTCGTGCTGGGATCCGTCCAGCTGTCCTTGGCCGCGACCGCCTGGACGGACCTCGCGAGGCGCCCGGCCGAGGAGGTGAACGGGAGCAAGATCCGGTGGGCCCTGATCATCGCGGTCAACTTCCTCGGTCCTGCCGCGTACTTCCGCTGGGGCCGCCGACGTAGCACCTGAAGTGACCGGTGCTCTGCGTCGCGGCTGCCGAGGCCGAAGCCTGTTCCCGTAATCGGAGCTCGTCCAGCAGTGTCGGAGGGGCGACGGCTGCAGGGTCAAGAAACGCTCGTTGAAGTCAGGCTCCGGCCGTGGGGTTCGTTCGTTTCGCCCGCGATGGCAGGTTCACCCTCACGACTGCCGAACGCTTGACCCGCCGCGGTCGAGATAGCGGTGCTCGTAGGCGAACGCGGTCGCTGCCGCACGCGACGTCAGGCCGACCTTGGTGAAGATGTGGCTGATGTGGCTGGCCACCGTTTTCTCGCTGATGAAGAGGTCGCGCGCGATGGCGCGGTTGGTTGCGCCACTGGCAATACGGACCAGCACCTCGACCTCCCGGGGGGTCAGGGCGCTGGGCGCGCGATCAGCCGAGGGATCCCGCACGCGTTCCACCTGCGCCGAGTCGGGTCGCGCACCCAGTTGCAGGAACGTCGCCCGGGCTGCGTCGAGCTCGAGGTCTGCGGTCTCCAGATCACCGAGGTCTCGGCAGGCCTGTGCCAGGAGGACCCGGGTTCGGGCTCCCTCGTAAGGAGTGTCCAGCTCGCCCCAGAGGCGCCGCGCCTGACGCAGGAGAACCAAGGCTTGACGTGACTCACCTCCGACCAGAAGCACGGCGGCATGTGCGTGACGAGCCACGCCGGTGAGGTACTGCGACTCGTGTTCCTTCGCCACCGTGGCCAGCTCGACGGCGGCCGCGCCAGCACCTGCCTCATCCCCTGCGGCGAGGAGGATCTCGGTGAACGCGCCGAGCATGCGGGCCCGGGAGATTCCGTCCAACGTCTCGCACTCCAACCGACGGATTGCCGCCTCGGCAACGTCGGTTCGTCCCTGCGCCAGGCGCAGGAGTGCCAGGCCGGGATTCGGCTCGCATCCACGCTCGTGCGCGGCGCGGTAATCGCGGTCGGCGGCCTCGAAGTCTCCCTGCAGCCGACGCAGTTCCGCCCGGACGTAGTGGGCACCGCCCAGGGTCAGCATGTTCCTCGGCTGATCCAGTCGGCGGACGGCCTGGTCCGCCTCAGCCGAAGCCGCAACCCAATCGCCCCTGAAGAACAGCAGTTCGGCCCTGTGCAACGACCGATGCCCGCCGTAGATCGCCAGACCGACCTGGGAGTCGCACCAGCCCGTGAAAGCCTCGGTCCATGCCGCGAAGCGTTGCAGGTCCAACAGCTCGCGGCAGGCGTCGATGACCGTGCAGTAGGAATCGCCCACGGCTACCGTCGAGATCTCGCGGCCCTCGACCGCCACCATCGCCTCGTCCAGCAGAGCCAGCCCCTCCGCGATCTCGCCGAGGTAGATGCGACACCGACCCAGACCGATGCGGGCCAGCGTGTCCAGCTCCCGGTCCTCGAAGCCGGTCGCCGTCTTCAGTGCCCGGACGAAGCCGCCGTGGGCGCCGGTCACGTCACCGGTTTCGAGGATTCGGCACATCGCCGCCGCGTGCTCCAGGTAACCCTGCTCCACGCACTCGACCTTCTCCTGCTCGAGTAGGTGCTGGGTGCGGTCGACCCATCCGCGGGCGCGGGCGAGGTCACCCTTGAATCCGAGGCACAGACCGAGACGGATCCCGAACCACGCGGCACGGGGAAGGTCTCCTGCGTCGAGGCAGGCGCGGTGCGCTCGCCCCCAGACGTCGAAGCCTTCCTCGTCGCGACCCGTCAGATACGCCGCCGTGGCCAACCTGTCGAGGTCGTCGACGGATGGCTCGCGGTCAGCCACGGCGGCCGAGAGATCGCGGTAGGTGTCGTCCCAATCCGGCGAGGGGCCCGTGCTCGAGCCGGATGGCTGTCGCATGCGCACAGTGTCGCCTCAGCCTGGGGGCAAGACCAGAGCCCCCAGGCCGGCACACTCTCCACTGCCCTAGACGAAGAACGCCTCACTGCCCGGTGGCGCACCGATGAACATCCACATCTCGGCGATCCGGTCCCTGTCGAAGCGGTAGACGAACGCGTTGTCCGACTCCAGGTGACGGCCCTCGCGGCCCAGAACCGCGTGTTCCCACTCCGCCACCCACCCGTCGGTGGCCACGCAGAACTGCTGCTCCAGGTCGATGTCGCCCTTCGTCGCCTTGACGATCTCCCCGATCACCTCCAGCAACCCATCTGGGCCGGTGTAGTCCCCCGGCTTCGGATATGGCCCCCGGTAGTGGAACCGGAAGTCGTTGCTGAGGATCTTCCCGAGCGTCTCTGCGTCCCCGCCGAGGACAGCCTTGGTCATCCGGTCCACCGTGGTCACGTGCGGGTGCTGGCTCATGTCGGCCTCCTGCGTTGTGGCTTCTTCCGTCCACCAGGACGCTAGGAAGACGGGGACTCCGGCACATCGGAAGAATCGCCGGGCCGTGGGGCTCGTGCGTCAGCATTTCTACGGATGCCGGGGTCACTCGTCCCCCCGTGCGGAACCGTGTGCGTATGTATCGTGTCGCCCCTCGGACACTCCATCGCGCCGGTGTTCCTGCAGGTCAGCAACCCGGTGCGTTGTCGTATCGGGGGTCAGAACCGGCCCGTGATCCCGCCGTGATGCGCCTCGCCGGTGCTCCGGCCTGGGTCATTCCGGCCCGCCCCGCGCGTCGCTCGACTGGAGGCCCTCCGTCTCGACTCGGACCTCGGGGAGGCGCGCGACGCGTGTCGACCCTCATCTCGCCGGACGTCTACCGCCTGCTCGTCCTCGAACGCGGATGGAGTGAGGACCGGTACGAGCAGTGGCTCGCTGACAGCCTCACCGCCACGCTGCTCTGCCCCCGACCATGACCCCGCGCCCGAGTGCTGGCCGTTCGTGCCTACCGCGTGGCTGCGGTTGCCCCGCGGGGGGGTCGAGGACACGTCACGCACGAGCCGCGCGAGCCCACGGCCTGTGGAGCTTCGTCGTCGTCTCGGCCCCGGTGGCACCGCTCCCCTTCGGCAGGCCATCGATGAAGTCGCCCGAGTCATGAGCCGGAGACGCGACCGGGCCGGCCCCGGCGGCGGAGCACCAACGATCGACCGTCGGCGCGGGCACTGGCCCGTCGGGCGCCACCATCGTCCGCCGCATCCTGACGTCGAATGGTCTCGATCCAGTCGTCGATCGTCTCCCACCACTGGTAGAGCCACTCGGTCTGCTCGGTCTCGCCATGCGGCACGTCAATGGCCGGGACGAACCACCAACGCAGGTGCAGAGTCTTGTCCATCGGCAGGTTCCGCCACAGGTCGCGTGCCGTGTTCAGGTGTTCCAGTCCGGTG
>DATHAK010000016.1:0-10226 GCA_035296685.1 Blastococcus sp. | reverse complement strand
GGAGGCAGATCGCCGTCACGTCGCGGTGCCCGCGGGTGAAGACGGCGTCCGCACCGGCCGGCCGGCCGAAGACGTCGATACGCAGCACCGTTCCGGCCAGCGAGCCGGGGGCCCGGGCTACCGCGGCGTCGCCGGTGTCGCCCGTGCCCACGTAGAGATGCCCGTCGGGCCCGAAGAGCAGCCCACCGCCGTTGTGCGTGGCGCCGCGCGGGATGCCGGTGAAGACGGGGTTCGGCGTGCCCCCCAGCGGGAAGCGCACCACGCGGTTGTCGGTCGTCGTCGTGATGTAGGCGTAGAACAGCCCGTCCTCGGCGTACGTCGGCGAGACCGCCAGCCCCAGCAGGCCGCCGTCGCCACTGGTGTCGAGGCCGGGGACGGTCATGAGCTCCCGCGGCGGCGAGCGGTCGGGGAACACCTGCAGCAGCCGGCCGGTGTCCCGCTCGCCGACGATCGCGCTGCCGTCGGGCAGCAGCGCCACCCCGGTGGGCACGGCGAGGCCGGACGCGACCACGTTGGGGTCGCCGCCGTCCTCTCCCGCACCCGGCTGGGCCGGGTCGCCAGGGACCGGCGGCTGGGACGTCGGCGGTCCCACCTCCGGCGGCGCGCCCTCGGGCAGCGGCCGGAACGGGCCCTTCGCCTGGTAGCCGTCGTCGCCGCAGCCGGTCAGCACGGCGACCAGCAGGAGCACCGGGAGGACCCGCGCCGCCCGCGCGCCCATCGACCGCCTCACCCCGATCACAGTACGTGCGGTCGGCCGCCGGGTGCCTACAGTCGGGCCGTGCCCGCCCTTCCCCTCGGCCCCGACGAGACGCTGCACGTCCTCGTCCCCTCCCGCGCGATCGGCGCCGCCGTCGAGAAGCTCTCGCCGCGGGTCCGGGTCCACCGGGTCGACGCAGAGGCCGGTCCGCCGGAGGGCGAGGCGACGCAGGCGCAGGTGTGGGTTCCGGGCAACGGAGCGGCGGTGCCAGGGAACGGATTCCTCGACGCCCTGCCGCGGCTGCGCCTGGTCCAGCTGCTCAGCGCCGGCGCGGAGAAGTTCATCGGCCGCCTGCCCGAGGGGGTGGTCCTCGCCAACGCGCGCGGCGCGCACACGCCGGCGACGGCGGAGTGGGCGGTCGCGGCCACCCTGGCCGCGCAGCGCGGGCTGCCGTTCTTCGTGCGCGAGCAGGAGGCCGGCCGCTGGTCGTTCGGGACGCACCGCTCCCTGGTCGGCGCCCGGGTGCTCGTCGTCGGCGCCGGCGACATCGGCACCGCCATCGGCCGGATGCTGGCCGGCTTCGACGTCGAGCTCACCCATGTCGCGCGGACCCCCCGCGACGGGGTGCGCCCGGCCGCGGACCTGCCCGAGCTCCTGCCGCACGCCGACGTCGTCATCCTCGTCGTGCCCGTGACCCCGGAGACGACGGGCATGGTGGACGCCGCCTTCCTCGCCGCCATGCCCGACGGCGCACTCCTGGTCAACGCGGCCCGGGGCGTCGTCGTCGACACCGACGCGCTGCTCGCCGAGATCGCCAGCGGCCGACTGCGCGCGGCCCTCGACGTCACCGAGCCCGAGCCGCTCCCCGAAGGGCACCCGCTGTGGTCGGCACCGGGCCTGCTCCTGACCCCGCACGTCGGCGGGGCGGTGCCGGAGACGGAGGCGCGCGCCGCCGCGGCGGTCGTCGCCCAGGTGCAGCGCATCCTGGCGGGGGAGCCGCTGCAGAACGTCGTCGACCGCTACTGAACCGGCGGCGCCGGCACGTCGATCCGGCCGCCGGAGAGCGCCGCGAGCCGGGGGAGGTCGCGGGCCCGCATCACCGGCAGCCGCACCTCGGTGCCGCCGGTGGTCACCAGCCACAGCCGGTGGTCCGGCGACACGTGGATCCCGGCCAGCTCGGCCCAGGGCACCCGCCGCTGCCCGAGGAGCGAGCGGGCGGTCACGCCGTCGTCGCCGATGTCGACGCCCACGCGGAGCACCCACGCCGCGACCGCGACCGGGACGAGCAGGACGACGAGCAACCACGGGCTCGCCGTGGCCAGCGGGACGGCGCACACCGCCAGGACCGCGACCGGGAGCAGCGCGGTCCGGCTCATCCGCAGGCGGGCGGTCGGCGTCACGGACAGCCATGTTCCCACCGTCCGCGCGGGGGCCGGGAGCGACCGGCCTACCATCGCCGACCGTGACGACCCTCCAGGACCCGCCCACCGGCAGCCAGACCGCCGACATCAAGCCGCGCAGCCGCGAGGTGACCGACGGGATCACCCGGGCGCCGGCCCGGGCGATGCTCCGCGCGGTGGGCATGGGCGACGACGACTGGGAGAAGCCGCAGATCGGCGTCGCGTCGTCCTGGAACGAGATCACCCCCTGCAACCTGTCGCTGGACCGGCTGGCCAAGCGGGCGAAGGAGGGCGTGCACGCCGCCGGCGGCTATCCGCTGGAGTTCGGCACGATCTCGGTCTCCGACGGCATCTCGATGGGCCACGAGGGCATGCGCGCCTCGCTGGTGTCGCGGGAGGTCATCGCCGACTCGGTGGAGACCGTCATGTTCGCCGAGCGGCTCGACGGCTCGGTGCTGCTCGCCGGCTGCGACAAGTCGCTGCCCGGCATGCTCATGGCGGCCGCCCGGCTCGATCTGGCCAGCGTCTTCGTGTACTCCGGCTCGACCCTGCCCGGCACGCTCGGCGACCGGGACAACATGACGATCATCGACGTCTTCGAGGGGGTCGGCGCCTGCGCTCGGGGGCTGATCACCCGCGAGGAGCTGGACGCCATCGAGAAGGCGGCCTGCCCCGGTCAGGGCTCCTGCGGCGGCATGTACACCGCCAACACGATGGCCAGCGTCGCCGAGGCCCTGGGCATGGCGCTGCCCGGCAGCGCCGCACCGCCGGCCCCCGACAGCCGCCGCGACGCCGTCGCGATCGCCTCCGGCGAGGCCGTGGTCAACCTGCTGCGCAAGGGGATCACCGCGCGCCAGATCATGACGAAGAAGGCCTTCGAGAACGCGATCACCGTCGTCATGGCGCTCGGGGGCTCGACCAACGCCGTCCTCCACCTCATGGCGATCGCCCACGAGGCGCAGGTCGACCTGACGCTGGAGGACTTCAACCGGATCGGCGACCGCACGCCGCACCTGGCCGACGTCAAGCCGTTCGGCCGCTACGTCATGACCGACGTCGACCGCATCGGCGGCGTGCCGGTGGTGCTGCGGGCGCTGCTCGACGCCGGCCTGTTGCACGGCGACACGCTGACCGTGACCGGCAGGACCATGGCGGAGAACCTCGCCGAGATCGCCCCGCCGGACCCCGACGGCGCGATCATCCACGCGATGAACAACCCGATCCACAAGACCGGCGGCCTGGTGATCCTGCGCGGTTCGCTCTCGCCCGACGGCGCCGTCGTCAAGTCCGCGGGCTTCGACGCCGAGGTGTTCGAGGGCACCGCGCGCGTCTTCGACGGCGAGCAGGGCGCCATGGACGCCGTCACCGAAGGCACCCTCACGGCCGGCGACGTCGTCGTCATCCGGTACGAGGGCCCGAGGGGCGGCCCCGGCATGCGGGAGATGCTCGCCGTCACCGGCGCGATCAAGGGCGCGGGCCTGGGCAAGGACGTCCTGCTGCTCACCGACGGCCGGTTCTCCGGAGGGACGACCGGCCTGTGCATCGGCCACGTCGCCCCCGAGGCCACCGACGGCGGCCCGATCGCCCTGGTGCAGGACGGCGACCGCATCCGGCTGGACCTGACCACCCGCACCCTCGACCTGCTGGTGGACGAGGCCGAGCTCGCCCGGCGCCGGGAGCAGTGGACGCCGCTGCCGCCGCGCTACACGACCGGCGTGCTCGGCAAGTACGCGAAGCTGGTCGGTTCCGCGGCCCAGGGGGCCATCTGCGGCTGAGCCGTCGACCGTTCGGGGCGCACCCCCCGAACGGATGAGGAGGGTTCCACCCGGCTCGTTCACCCGGACGGGCGTGCCGAGACACCCGGTGTGGACTCTCGTCGATGGTGGCTGCTCACCGGCGCTGTGCCGGTCGGCCTGGGCTGTGCGCTGTCGGCTGCTCGGCCGTCGCTGGCCGTCGTCGGTGAGCTCGCGGTGGTCGCGGCGGGCCTCCTGGCCGCCGTCGTCCTCTGGACCTCGGCGGGCCGGACCGGACATCAGCGCGCGTGGCGGCTGATGGCCGCCGCCCCGCTCTTCCCGGTGCTCGGCGTGCTCGCCGCCGCGCTGGCCGGGCCGCTGGGCCCGGTGCAGACGGCGGTGCTCCGCTGGGTGCCCACCGTCCCCGGCTACCTCGTCGCGATCGTGGCCGTCCTGTCGCTGGTGGACCGCGGCCGCCTGCGGACCGGCTCCCGGCTCGCGGTCGAGGTGGCGCTGTTCCTGGTCGCCTGTCTCATCGTCGTCCGCCTGCTCGTGCTGGGGCCCGAGGGCGGCTGGTGGTCGCTCCCGCTGGACGAGCGGCTGGTCCTCCCCGCGGCGGTCCTCGCGACGTCGGCGACGATGGCCGCCGCCCTGACCCTGGCCGGCGTCATCGAGCCGGCCCGCCGAACGATGGCCGTGGTGCTGCTCGGCGGTGCGACCCTGCTGACGCTCGGCCGCGGGCTGAGCACGTCGGCGATGCTCACGGACACGGCCGTCCCCCTGCTCCTGGCCCGGTTCCTGATCTGCGGCGGCCTGCTCCTCCTCGCCCTCGCCGTCCTCCTGGACGCGCGACCGGCACCCGTGGCACCCGGACGGCGTCCCCGCCGGTCCCTCGACGTCGGGCCGCTCCTGCCGCACGTCGCCCTGCTCGTCGCGGTCGTCGCCGTGGGCGCCGTCGCGCTGGCGGGCCTGCGTCCGGGGGGAGGCACGGTGGCCGGCCTCGTCCTCTGCGTCGCCCTCGCGGCCGTCAACCGCTGGCTCACCGCCGTGGAGGAGCAGCGCATGGCCGCCCGGCTTCGCCGCAGCGAGGCCTACTTCCGCTCGGTCGTCCAGTCGGCGGGTGACGCCGTCGTCGTCCTCGACGACGACCTGCGCATCTCCTGGACCTCGCCGGTCCTGGAGCGCTCGCTCGGCACGGCCGCCGCCGGCCTGGTCGGCCGTCCGCTGCTCGGCATCGTCCACGACGACGACGTCCCCGCTCTCGCCGCGGCCCTGCCGCAGGGGACGACGGACGCCACGCCGGCCCCGGCCGGGCTCGTTCTGCTGCGCCTGCCCGGCGAGGCGGGGGAGTGGCGGTATCTCGAAGCCGGCATCTCCGACCTCCGCGAGGACGCCGACGTCGGCGCCGTGGTGCTGCACTGCCGCGACATGACCGAGCGCCACGCCCGCGAGGAGGCGCTGCAGAGCATCGCCTACACCGACCCCCTGACGGGCCTCCCCAACCGCGCCGGACTGCTCCAGACGCTGGGCGAGGCCGTCCCCGGGGACCCGGACGGCCCCTCCACACTGCTGATGCTCGAACTCGACGGGCTCGCCGGCGCGCGCGAGAACTACGGCCGGGAGGTCGTCACCGATGCCGTGGCCGAGCTCGGCCGCCGGCTGCGCGAGACCGTGCGCGCCGAGGACGTCGTCTCGCGGATGGGCGGCGGGGCCTTCGCCGTCCTCGCGCACGGGGACGCCCCCGACGTCGACCGGCTCGCCGCGCGCTGCCTGTCGGCCGTGGAGCAGCCGATCCTGACGCCGGCCGGCATCGTCGAGCTGACCGCCGGTGTCGGGCTCGTCGCCCTCGAGGAGGGCCTCGACGTCGGCGCGCTGCTGGGCCGCGGCGACCTCGCGGTGCGCTCGGCGCACGCCGCGGGCCCGGGCACGGCCCGCCGGTACGAGCCGGCTCTCGGCGAGGCCGCCGTCCGCCGGGAGCTGCTGCGCACCGACCTCCAGGGCGCCTGCGGCCGCGGCGAGCTGTTCCTGCGCTTCTCCCCGATCCTCTCGCTGGCGGACCAGCGGATCACCGGGGTGGAGGCGGAGCTCCGGTGGCGGCACGCCACGCTCGGCGACGTCCCGCCGGCCGAGTTCGTCCCGCTCGCGGAGCGCGCCGGCCTGATCGGCGAGCTGCAGTCCTGGGCGCTGGAGCAGGTGACCGCGATCGCGACCACCCTGCCCGACGGCCCCGAACCGCTGCGGATCGGCATCCAGGTGCCGACCGGCTACGTCACGTCGGGGACCCTCGTGCCCGACGTGGAGCGCGCCCTGCAGAGGTCCGGTCTGGCCCCGGACCGGCTGGTCCTGCAGATCAGCGCGCCGGCCGTGATGAGCGACGACGAGCGCACCGCGCTGGACGTCTCCAGCCTGCGCCTCATGGGCGTGCACGTGGCGCTCAACGGCTTCGGCAGCGGCACCTCCGCCCTCGCCCATCTCACCCGCCTGCCCATCGACATCGTCAAGCTGGACCGGTCGCTGATCACCCGGATCGACCGCGATCCGCCGAGCCGCGCGCTCTGCGAGTCGCTCGTCGGCATCGGGCGGGCGCTGGGTCTGGCCGTCGTGGCCGAGGGCGTTGAGACGCCCGCCCAGCTCGCCGCCCTGGCCGGCTTCGGCTGCGGCTTCGCGCAGGGCTTCGCAATCGCCCGGCCGGTGTCCGCCGCAGGGCTCACCGCCCTGCTGCACGACCGCGCTGCTGCGCCCTGGCCCGGACTGGTCGGCTCCCGGTGATCGCGGCCGACGCGGAGCTGCTGGACAGCGGGGAGCCGGAAATGGACCCGCGGTGTCCACACCGTGGGACGGGTTGGTTGACTACCCTGCCCGCGGGGGCGCACAGTGTGCGGGTGCCTCGCGCCTGCCTGCTCGTCGACGGTTGCCTGCGCAGCCTCGTAGTCGCCTAGCGCGCCGGTCCCCGACCGACGCGCTGACCCCTCCGTGCCTGTGGCACGAGGGGTTTTTTGTTGCCTGAGCAGGCACCCGCCCCGCACGCCCCCGGACGCACGAGCAAGGCCAGGAGACCGCCGATGACCACCACTCCGAGCGAGCACGCCGGCAGCGAAGCTGCGACCCGCGAGGCGGCCGCCTCGCTCGCCGGTGTCGAGACCGCCGCCCGTCCGGCGGCCGCCGAGCCGGCCACGGGCATCACCGGCGCGCAGAGCCTGGTCCGCTCCCTCGAGGCCGTCGGGGTCGAGGTGATCTTCGGCATCCCGGGCGGCGCGATCCTGCCCGCCTACGACCCGCTGTTCGACTCGAAGGTCCGCCACGTCCTCGTCCGCCACGAGCAGGGTGCCGGGCACGCCGCCACCGGCTACGCCCAGGCCACGGGCAAGGTGGGTGTCTGCATGGCCACCTCCGGGCCCGGCGCCACCAACCTCGTCACCCCGCTGGCCGACGCGCACATGGACTCCGTGCCGATCGTCGCCATCACCGGCCAGGTGCCCAGCCACGCGATCGGCACCGACGCCTTCCAGGAGGCGGACATCCGCGGCATCACGATGCCCGTCACCAAGCACAACTTCCTGGTCACCGACGCGGCCGAGATCCCGCAGCGGATCGCCGAGGCGTTCCACCTCGCCGCCACCGGCCGTCCGGGGCCGGTGCTGGTCGACATCCCCAAGGACGTCCTCCAGGCCATCACCGACTTCAGCTGGCCGCCCCGGATGGAGCTGCCCGGCTACAAGCCGACCACCCGCCCGCACGGCAAGCAGGTGCGCGAGGCCGCGACGCTGATCGCCGGTGCCCGCCGCCCGGTCCTCTACGTGGGCGGCGGGGTGCTCAAGGCCCAGGCGACGGAGGAGCTGGCGGCCCTGGCCGAGCTCACCGGCGCGCCCGTGGTCACGACGCTGATGGCCCGGGGCGCCTTCCCCGACAGCCACCCGCAGAACCTCGGCATGCCGGGCATGCACGGCAACGTCACCGCGGTCACCGCGCTGCAGAAGGCCGACGTCCTGGTCGCCCTCGGCGCGCGCTTCGACGACCGCGTGACCGGGCAGCTGTCCACGTTCGCCCCGCACGCGCAGGTGGTGCACGCCGACATCGACCCGGCCGAGATCGGCAAGAACCGCAAGGCCGACGTGCCGATCGTCGGCGACGCCAAGGAGACGATCACCCAGCTCATCGAGGCGCTGCGCGGCGAGCACACCGCCGGGCGCACCCCGGACCTCACCGCGTGGTGGGCCCAGCTCGACGACTGGCGCGCCCGCTACCCGCTGGGCTACGACTGGCCCGAGGACGGCTCGCTGTCGCCGCAGTACGTCATGGAGCGGCTCGGGGCGATCGCCGGCCCGGACGCGATCTACGCCGCCGGCGTGGGCCAGCACCAGATGTGGGCCGCGCAGTTCGTGAAGTACGAGAAGCCGGGCACCTGGCTCAACAGCGGCGGCCTGGGCACGATGGGCTACGCCGTCCCGGCCGCGATGGGGGCCAAGTACGGCCGCCCCGAGGCCACCGTCTGGGCGATCGACGGCGACGGGTGCTTCCAGATGACCAACCAGGAGCTGGCCACCTGCGCCATCGAGGGCATCCCGATCAAGGTCGCCGTCATCAACAACGGCAACCTCGGCATGGTCCGGCAGTGGCAGACCCTGTTCTACGAGGGCCGCTACTCCAACACGAAGCTGCACGCGTTGAACGCCGACGGCACGCCCAAGGCGGTGCGCATCCCCGACTTCGTCACCCTCGCCGAGGCCCTGGGCTGCGTGGGGCTGCGCTGCGAGACCAAGGACGACGTCGACACGGTGATCCAGAAGGCGATGGCCATCGACGACGCCCCGGTGGTCATCGACTTCGTGGTCGGCCACGACGCCCAGGTGTGGCCGATGGTCGCCGCCGGCGCGAGCAACGACGACATCCTGGCCGCGCGCGACACGCGCCCGGTCTTCGGCGAGGGACAGGTGTAGGACGCCCGTGCCCCCCACGACTCGCACGCTCGCGGCGGGCCCCTGCACGGGGGCCGAACCGCCTGATCGGAAGAGGTTCGACTCATGAGTCGCCACACGCTGTCGGTTCTCGTCGAGAACAAGTCCGGTGTCCTGGCCCGCGTCTCGGCGCTGTTCAGCCGCCGCGGCTTCAACATCGAGTCCCTCGCCGTCGGGCCGACCGAGAACCCCGACCTGTCCCGGATGACGATCGTGGTCGACGCCGAGAGCCAGCCCCTCGAGCAGATCACCAAGCAGCTGAACAAGCTGATCGAGATCATCAAGATCGTCGAGCTGGACGGCGCCGCCGCGGTGCAGCGGGAGCTGCTGCTGGTGAAGGTGCGCGCCCCGATGGCCGAGCGCACCCAGGTGCTGCAGACCGCCGAGCTCTTCCGGGCCCGCGTGGTCGACGTCAACCCCGACACGGTGACCCTCGAGGCCACCGGCACGCCGGACAAGCTGCAGGCGCTGCTCGCCGTCCTCGCCCCGCTGGGGATCAAGGAGATGGCGCAGTCGGGCACCGTGGCGCTGGGCCGGGGTCCGCGCTCCATGTCCGGCGCCGGTACCTTGCGGCCGGTCGAACGCACCGCATAGCAATTCAACCGGCCCTCCTGCAGGGGCCCGCTGCGAGCTTGCGAGCAGTGGGGGGCAGGGGGGGTCCTTACGGGAAGGGAACACCACCAGCATGGCCGCCGAGATCTTCTACGACGACGACGCCGACCTCTCGATCATCCAGGGGCGCACCGTCGCCGTCCTCGGGTACGGCAGCCAGGGGCACGCGCACGCGCTCTCGCTCCGTGACTCCGGGGTCGACGTCCGCGTCGGCCTGCCCGAGGGAAGCAAGAGCCGGCCCAAGGCCGAGGCCGAGGGCCTGCGGGTCGTCACCCCTGCCGAGGCGGCCGCCGAGGCCGACCTGATCATGATCCTCGCGCCGGACCACGTGCAGCGGACGCTCTACGCCGAGTCGGTCGAGCCCAACCTGCAGGACGGCGACGCGCTCTTCTTCGGGCACGGCTTCAACATCCGGTTCGGCTACATCAAGCCCCCGGCCGGGGTCGACGTGGCGATGGTCGCGCCCAAGGGCCCCGGCCACCTGGTGCGCCGCGAGTTCGAGAACGGCAAGGGCGTGCCCTGCCTGGTCGCCGTCGAGCAGGACGCGAGCGGTGCGGCGCTGAACCTCGCGCTCTCCTACGCCAAGGCCATCGGCGGCACCCGCGCCGGCGTCATCAGGACCACGTTCGCCGAGGAGACCGAGACCGACCTGTTCGGCGAGCAGGCCGTGCTCTGCGGCGGTGCCAGCGCGCTGATCACCGCCGGCTTCGAGACGCTGACCGAGGCCGGCTACCAGCCGGAGGTCGCCTACTTCGAGTGCCTGCACGAGCTGAAGCTGATCGTCGACCTCATGTACGAGGGCGGCATCGCCAAGCAGCGCTGGTCGGTC
>DATHAK010000015.1:0-14834 GCA_035296685.1 Blastococcus sp. | reverse complement strand
GCCTCGTAACCCCACGGCGCGGCCGATGAGTTCGTGGCTCCCGGCCGGTCCACGCTCGTGACACCCGAGGAAAGGACCCGCCATGTCGGAGCTTCTCGTCGATTTCATCACCTCCCTCGACGGCTACGCATCGGGAGAGGGATGGCCCGGGTTCTGGGGCCTCGAGGGCCCGGAGTACCTCGCATGGCTCGGCGAGCAGCCCGAGGTCACCTACCTGATGGGAGCGAACACGTACCGCCTGATGTCGGGCTTCGCCGCCGGCGAGGTCCCAACTGGCCAAGACGAGTTCAGGCCTGAAGAAGAGGCGTCCGTGAACGAGCTCACGCAAGCGTCCAAGGTGGTGTTCTCCTCCTCACTCGAGGAGCCACTGACGTGGGCCAACTCCACGCTCGTCCGCGACGACGCCGTCGAGGCGGTCCGCGCCATGAAGGAGAACGGTTCGGGGCTCCTCAGCACGATCGGCAGTCTCAGCCTGTGCCGGTCCCTGCTACGAGCCGGACTCGTCGACCGCTTCCGGGTCGGGATATTCCCGGTGATCACCGGCGCCACAGGCGCAGAACGCATCTACGACGGCTATCCGGACGTCGCCCTCGAGATGATCGAGCACCGCACCTTCGACGGCCGCATCCAGCTGGTCGAGTACAAACCCCGCGTACTAGAGCACCCGCCGCTCGGCGCCCCTGCGTGACGTCGCCCCGTCCGCCGGTCTGGACGGCCAGCCCGAAGTACAGACGGCGGTCGACCGGCTTGGTCATGAGACAGCCCAGCGCAACTTCCTCAGCCTTGAAGCGTGTCCCATAGTGGGCCGCTAGGGGCCACAGGCGGCCCGTAGGACGGCGTGCTGCATCCACCGACCCAACCCCGGCGAGGGATCAGTAGCTGCACTCCCGAGTCATGGCCGACAATCACCCGTGGCTCTCCTAGTAGCCCCGGCAGCCCAGGCCTCGCAATGATCACCGGGGAGCCACAGCGGACGCCCCCGAGACATTTGTCGCGGCGAGTCCCACCCGGACGGGGTGTATGGCACGCCTCCCGGGCGATCCGGCGGCAGGATGGTCCCGTGCACCTCGATCGCCGCACACCGGCACTGATGCTGGCCGTGCTGTACGTCGTCTGCGGGGTCCTGTGCCTCGTCGCGGCGGCCTGGCCCATGCGCCCCGACTCACCGGTCGGGGTGCTGTTGGCGCTGGGGCTGACGGGCGCCGGTGGCGGCCTCGCGCTGCGGCTGCTCGCCGGACGGCTGCCCTGGTGGGTACTGCACGCCGCCGTCGCGCTCGCGGGCGGCCTGGTGGCGGTGCTCGCCTGGCGCTCGGTGACCGCCGTCGGCGTGGTCAGCCTCGGACCGGTGGTCATCGCCATCGGTCTGTTCGCCGCCTACTTCTTCCCCCTGCCCGCGGCCCGGGCGCACGTGGCGCTGCTCTCCGTCCTGACCAGCGCCGGCGCCTTCGCGGCGGAGCCGGACGTCCCCGCGCTGCAGTGGCTGACCGCCATCGTGTCGGTGATCGTGCTGGCCGAGGTGCAGGGCCGGCTGGCACAGAAGCTGCGGACCGCCGCGGCGACCGACCCGCTCACCGGCCTCGCCAACCGGCGCGCCTGGGAGGCCGAGGCACAGCGGAACCTGGCCCGCGCGGCCCGCACCGGTGAGCCGCTGAGCTTCGCGCTCCTCGACCTGGACGACTTCAAGGAGGTCAACGACCGGCAGGGCCACGGCGCCGGCGACGCCCTCCTGCGCGACCTCGCCGCCGGCTGGTCCGCGCGGCTGCGCCGGGCGGACCTGCTGGGCCGCTACGGCGGCGACGAATTCGTGCTCTGCCTGCCGGTCACCGACGAGCGGGGGGCGTGGGAGATCCTCGA
The DNA here is from genome assembly GCA_035296685.1 of Blastococcus sp. Taxonomy (GTDB): domain Bacteria; phylum Actinomycetota; class Actinomycetes; order Mycobacteriales; family Geodermatophilaceae; genus Blastococcus_B. Next base: position 12,980 of record DATHAK010000015.1, on the reverse strand, counting down.
ACAGCTCGCCGCCACGCACGAGTTCGCCTGGTCGGCCGGCGTCGCCACGGCGCTGCCCGGCGACACCCTCGCCTCCGTGCTCGGTCGGGCCGACGCCCACCTCTACCTGCAGAAGCGCGGCGGCCGCCACCCGGCCTGACTCACGGACGGCGCCAGTCGTGGGAACGCAGGTGCGAGCCGGCCATGGGCCCCATCTGCAGCATGCCGCCGTCCACCGCCCACGACGCCCCCGTGACGTACGCGGCCTCCGGCGAGGCGAGGAACGCCACCACCGCGGCGACCTCGCGCGCGTCGCCCGGCCGGCCGACCGGCACCCCTTCGCGGCGGTGCCCCGGCGCCGTCGGGTCCTCGTCCTCCTGGCCGGTCATCGGGGTGGCGATCTCGCCCGGCGCCACGGCGTTGACCGTGATCCCGTGCTCGGCCAGCTCGAGCGCGGCGACGCGGGTGAGCAGCCCGAGGCCACCCTTGGCCGCGCAGTAGGCAGCCGCCCCCACCCGGGGCTGGTGCTCGTGCACGCTGGTGATGTTCACAATCCGCCCGCCGCGGCCGGCGGCGACCATCCGGCGGGCAGCCCGCTGCAGACAGAGGAACGCACCGTCGAGGTCGGTGGCCAGCACCTCGCGCCAGGTCGCCAGGTCCAGCTCGAGCAGCGGCGTGGAGTGCCCGGTGCCCGCGTCGTTGACGAGGACGTACACCCCGCCGAGCGCGTCGGCCAGCTCGTCGACGACGTCGGCCGCCCCGGGCAGCCGGGTCAGGTCGAGATGCCGCACCTCCGCCCTGCGGCCGAGGGCCCGCACCTCCTCGGCGGTCGCCTCTCCCTCGCCCTCGTCGCGGAACCAGGTGATGCCGACGTCGAAGCCCTGCTCGGCGAGGGCGACGGCCGTCGCCCGGCCGATGCCGGACTCCGAACCGGTGACGATCGCGACCCGGCGCGCACTGTCGGCCATGCCCCTCACGCTAGGCAGGGCGCCCGTGCCGTGCAGGCCGGAACCGCTACTGCTGGGCGACGAACCGCTCGTCGAGCAGGCGGTCGACGCACCGCTCCGCCTCGGTGACGGCCGCCGCGTTCTCGCCGCTCGGGCAGCGGTCGAAGGAGCTGCGGGCGACGCCGAGCGCGATGTAGGCGACCGAGATGTCGAAGTCGAGCTGGTCGAGGCTGGTGACTGTCGGGCTCATGACGACCTCCTGGCGATCGGCGTCTACGAGGCGAACGGTAGGTCGCAGGTATGACGGTTCTTCGTCCCCGAGGTCATCGCCGGATGCCGATTCGTCCCATCCGTCACTCCCTGGCCCTAGCGTGCGCACCCACCACCCGGGGGACGACGGAAGGGATGCCATGACCGACTCGACCACCACCCTCACCCGCGAGCGGGCCGACCTCATCGAGTCGCTGCGGCGGCACCGCGGTTTCCTGCGGTTCACCGTGCAGAACCTGACCGACGAGCAGGCGCAGAAGCGGCCCACCGTCAGCGCACTCAACCTGGCCGGGCTGATCAAGCACGTGTCGGCCACCGAGGCCGGCTGGGTGCGGTTCGCCGAGGGCGGCGCGGAGGCGATGAACCGCAACTGGGGTCCCGACACCTACAGCCGGCACTGGCACCTGCAGGGCGACGAGACGCTGGCGGGCGTGCTCGCCGGGTACGAGGAGGTCGCCGCGTACACCGACGAGGTGGTCGGCACCATCGACCTCGACTCCGACCATCCCCTGCCGGAGGCGCCGTGGTTCCAGCCCGGTGCGCGCTGGTCGGCCCGGCGGGTGTTCCTGCACATCATCGCCGAGACCGCGCAGCACGCCGGCCACGCCGACATCCTGCGGGAGTCGATCGACGGTCAGAAGACGATGGGGTAAGGACCCCGTCCCCCTCACCCCTCGCGAGCTCGGGGCGAGCCTCTGGACGGGGCCGACTCGCGGACGGCGGCGACCACCTGCTCGAGGGCGGCGAGGCTGTGCCCGCTGACGAAGGCGTCGCAGTACGGCAGGGCGGCGGCCATGCCGCCGACCAGGGGCGCGTACCCCGGCGCGGCCCGGCGCGGATTGACCCAGACGATCCGGTGGGCCAGCCGGCGCAGTCGGCGCATCGCGTCGGCGACGTCGTCGGGGTCGTCCTGCGCCCAGCCGTCGGAGAGGACGACGACGACCGCGCCGCGGGCCAGCCCGCGGCGGCCGTGGTCGGCGACGAGCCGGCCGACCCCGTGGGCCAGGCGGGTGCCGCCGGCCCAGTCCGACGCGGTGGCGCCCGCGCGGGCCAGCGCCTGATCGGGGTCGCGCAGCGAGAGCTGCCGGGTGAGCCGGGTCAGCCGGGTGGAGAAGACAAACGCCTCGGCCCGGGCGCCGGCGACCGCGCCCTGCAGGAGGGTCAGGTAGACCCGGGTGTACGCCTCCATCGAGCCGGAGACGTCGCAGAGCAGGACGAGCCGGCGCGGCTGGGTCCGCCGGTGCGCGTGCACCAGCCGGGCGGGGTCGCCGCCGGTGCGCTGCGCGGCACGGACGGTCCGGCGCAGGTCCAGCCGGTCGCCGGCACGGCGTGACGGCCGGGTTCGCCGGCTGCGCCGCTCCGGGGTGCTGAGCACGAGCCGCCGGACCAGGTCGCGCACGGTGCCCAGCTCCTCGGCGGTGAGGTCGGCGAACGAGGTCGAGCGCAGCCGCTCCTCCGTCGAGGCCGCGGCGAGCAGCACCTCGCGCTCGACGCCGTCCGCCCCGTCGTCCCCGCCGCCGGAGCCCGGCGTCCCCTCGGCGGTCCCCGGGCTGCTCGGCCGCGCGTCGGGCGGCACCGGCCGGGTGCGCGGCTCGCTGCCGATCGACGGCGGCGCGGTCGGGTCGCCCCGGCTGTCGGCCGGGTCGAGCATCCCGTCGAACACCGCGGAGAAGACGGCGTCGAAGACCGGCAGCTGCGCGCGGTCGGTCAACAGGGCGATGCGGCAGGTCCAGTAGAGGGCGGCGCGGTCGCGCGGCGGCACCAGCTGCAGCGCCCGGGCCAGGCCCGCGGCCCGCTCCGGGGTCGTCGGGAGGCCCGCCCGGTGCAGCGCCGTCGTCAGGCCAACGGCGAGCGGGCCCGGTGCGATGGGCGGCTGCACCACCGACGGCTCAGCCTTCGGCGGCCAGCCAGGCCGCCCCCCGGGTGCGGGCCAGCTCCTGGTCGTCGCGGTTCTTCAGCACCGACCCCCAGGTGGCCTCGACCGCGGGCGGGTCGAGTCGTGTCACGCCCAGGATCGACAGCGCCGACACCCAGTCGATCACCTCGGCGATCCCCGGCGGCTTGACCATGTCGAGCGAGCGGAGCCGGGTCACCGCCGACGCCGCGTCCACCGCCAGCGGCTCGGCGCTCCCGGGCACGCGGCGGCGCACGATCTCGGCGACCCGGTCCGGCGAGGGGTAGTCGATCCAGTGGTAGAGGCAGCGGCGGGTGAGCGCGTCGTGCAGGTCACGGGTGCGGTTGGAGGTGAGGACGACGACCGGCGGGTGCGCCGCCCGGATCGTGCCGAGCTCGGGGACGGTCACCGCGGCCTCGGCCAGCACCTCGAAGGTGAACGCCTCGAACTCCGCGTCGGCGCGGTCGATCTCGTCGAGCAGCAGCACCGCCGGGCGTGGGCCGGGGTGTTCGATCGCCTGCAGCAGCGGCCGCCGCAGCAGGTACTCAGGGCCGAAGAGGTCGTCCTCGTCGAGCGGTGCCCCGCGCGCCTCGGCCAGCCGGATGCCGAGCAGCTGGCGGGGGTGGTTCCACTCGTAGAGCGCCTCGGCGGCGTCGATCCCCTCGAAGCACTGCAGCCGGTACAGCGGGGTGTCCAGCACCCGCGCCAGCGCCTTGGCCGCCTCGGTCTTGCCGACCCCCGGCTCGCCCTCCAGCAGCAGCGGCTGCGGCAGCCGGACGGCGAGGAACAGCGCCGTGGCCAGCCCGGGGTCGGCGAGGTAGTCGACGTCGTCGAGCGCGGCGGCGAGGGATCCGACGTCCGGGAGCCGGGCCTGCACCTCCTCCTCCGCGCCGGCCCGCGCAGCCGCCGTCACGACCCCCTCCGCGGACTTTCGGCGCCGGAGGTCCGCCCACTCTCCCGGACCTTGCGCGCCCAAAGTCCGTCAGGAGGCGGCGGCATACCGGGCCGGGTCGGCGAGGAAGGCGGTGCGGCAGCCCTCGCAGCAGAACCAGGTGGTTCCTCCGTCGACGGTTGCGTGCGGCGAGCTGTCGACCGGCGCGACGGTCATGCCGCACACCGGGTCGACCGCGGACGCCGGCGCCGCTGCCTGTGCCGCTGCGGTCAGCCGCTCGGCCGCCCGGCGCTCCTGCACGATCTGGGCGAACACGGACAGGGCGATCTCCGCCGCCGTCCGCCCGCCGATGTCGAGCCCGGCCGGGCTGTGCACCCGCGCCCGCTGGTCGTCGGGGACGTCGAGCGCGGCCAGCACCGCCGCGCCCCGGATGCGGCTGGCGATCAGCCCCACGTAGGGCACCCCCAGCCGCAGCGCGGCGGTCAGCGCCGGCTCCTCCCCGCGCCCGTGCGAGGCGACGACCAGCGCCGCGTCCTCGGCGGCCGGGACGGCGTCCTGTCCGGCGACCAGGTCGACGGCGAAGCCGAGCGGCCGGCCGAGGTCGGCGAGCGCCGTGGCGATCGGGCTGTCGCCGACCACCAGCACCCGCGGCGCGGGCACCTTCGGCTCGAGGAAGATCTCGACCGACCCGCCGGACAGGCACGGGTTGGCGACGGTGACTGCTCCCTCCTCGGTGCTCCGGGGCGCCGCCTCCCCGGGCACGATCCGCAGCAGCAGCGGCTGGTTGGTCGACAGCGTCATCAGCCCGTACTCGCGCACCGACGCCTCGGCGCAGGTGCCGCCCACGAAGCCGTCGATCGAGCCGTCGGCCCGCACGAGCGCCGTGTCGCCGGCGTGCGCGCTCGTGGGCTTCTGGGCCCGCACCACCGTCGCCTGGACGAACGGCTGCCGGCTCCGGGTCAGCTCCGCGGCGGTGTCGGTTCCCGTCACCAGGGACCTCCTCGACTCAGATCGGCGGCGTGGGCCGGCCCTGCATGGCCTCCCACACCCGGGCCGGCGTGCAGGGCATGTCCACGTGGGTGACGCCGAACGGAGCCAGGGCGTCGACGACGGCGTTGACCACGGCCGGCGGGGAGCCGACCGTCGCCGACTCGCCGATCCCCTTGGCGCCGATCGGGTGGTGCGGCGACGGGGTGACCGTGTAGCCGGTCTCCCAGTCCGGCACCTCCATGGCGGTAGGGATCAGGTAGTCCATGAAAGAGCCGCCCAGGCAGTTGCCCTGCTCGTCGAAGCCGATGAACTCCATCAGCGCCATGCCCACGCCGTCGGCCAGCCCGCCGTGGATCTGGCCCTCGACGATCATCGGGTTGATCCGGGTGCCGCAGTCGTCGACGGCGACGAACCGGCGCACCTTCACCTTGCCGGTGCCCGGGTCGACGTCGACCACGCAGATGTAGGCGCCGAACGGGAAGGTCAGGTTCGGCGGGTCGTAGGTGACCTCGCCGTCCAGGTTGCCGTCGACGCCCTCGGGCAGCGCGACGGTGCCGTGCGCGCCGAGCGCGACCTCCTGGATCGTCTTCGCGGCGGACGGGTCGCCCGTGACGAAGAACCGGCCCTTCTCCCACTCGAGGTCCTCGGGGCGGGTCTCGAGCATCGCGGCGGCGATCGCCCTCGCCTTGTCCCGCACCTTGCGCGCCGCCAGCGCCACCGCCGCCCCGCTCACCGGGGTGGACCGGCTGCCGTAGGTGCCCAGGCCGAACGGCGTCTGGTCGGTGTCGCCGTGCACGACCTCGATGTCCTCGGTCGGGATGCCGAGCTCCTCCCCGACGATCTGGGCGAACGTGGTCTCGTGGCCCTGCCCCTGGGTCTGCACCGACAGCCGGACGACGGCCTTGCCGGTGGGGTGCACCCGCACCTCGGCGCCGTCGCCCATGCCGAGGCCGACGATGTCCATGTGCTTGCGCGGTCCCGCGCCCACGGTCTCGGTGAAGAACGAGACGCCGATGCCCATGAGCTCCCCGAGGGCGCGCTTCTCCGCCTGCTCGCGGCGCAGGTCCGCGTAGCCGATCTGCTCCATGCACATCCGCAGGGCCGGCTCGTAGTCGCCGGAGTCGTACTCCCAGCCGGTCTTGTTCTTGTAGGGGAACTGTTCGGGCTTGATGAAGTTCTTCAGCCGCAGCTCGGCGGGGTCCATCTCCAGTTCCCTGGCGAGGACGTCGACCATCCGCTCGACCAGGTAGACCGCCTCGGTCACCCGGAACGAGCAGGCGTAGGCCACCCCGCCGGGCGCCTTGTTGGTGTAGACGCCGGTGACCGAGCAGTGCGCGGCCTCCAGGTCGTAGCTGCCGGTGAAGATCGAGAAGAAGCCGGCCGGATACTTGGTGGGCTGCGCGGTGGCGTTGAACGCCCCGTGGTCGGCGAGCACCTTGGTGCGGACGGCGAGGATCTTGCCCTCGCGGGTCGCCGCCACCTCGCCGGTCATGATGTAGTCGCGGGCGAACGAGGTGCTCATGAGGTTCTCGGAGCGGTCCTCGACCCACTTCACCGGCTTGCCCGTCACGATCGAGCCGACGACGGCGCAGACGTAACCCGGGTAGATGCCGACCTTGTTGCCGAAGCCGCCGCCGATGTCGCCGGCGATCACCCGGATCTTGTGCTCGGGGATGCCGGCCACCATCGCGTAGAGGGTCCGGTGGGCGTGCGGCGCCTGGGTGGTCTCGTAGAGCGTCAGCTTGCCGTCGATCGGGTCGTAGTCGGCGACCGCGCCGCAGGTCTCCATCGGCGCCGGGTGCACCCGCGGGTAGACGACCTCCTGCGACACCACGACGTCGGCACGGGCGAAGACCGCATCGGTCTCGGCGGCGTCGCCGGCCTCCCAGTCGAAGATGTGGTTGTCGGTCTTGCCCTTGTCGTCGCGGATGACCGCGGCGTCCGGGTCCAGCGCGCGGCGGGCGTCGATGACCGGCGGCAGCTCCTCGTACTCGACGTCGATGAGCTCGAGGGCGTCGCGGGCGGTGTAGCGGTCCTCGGCGACGACGAACGCCACCTCCTGGCCCTGGAAGCGCACCTTGTCGGTGGCCAGGATCGCCATCGTGTCGGCCGACAGCGTCGGTGCCCACGCCAGGTTGAGCGCCTCGAGGTCCTTGCCGGTGATGACGGCGTGCACCTTCGGGTGCGCCAGCGCCTCGGTGGTGTCGATCGAGACGACGCGGGCGTGCGCCATCGGGGAGCGCAGGATCGCGCCGTGCAGCATGCCGGGCAGCACGATGTCGTCGATGTAGCGGCCCTTGCCGCGGACGAAGCGAGGGTCCTCCTTGCGCTGGATGCGCCCGTAGCCGATCGGCCGGTCAGCGGAGCCGAGCGCGGGGTTGGGCTCGCGCTCCTGCGGCATGGTGGAGCGTTCCTGGACCGTGGTCATGCCGGCACCTCCTGGTCGGTGGTCGCGGCAGCCGGATGGGCGGCGGCCCACTGCACGGAGCGGACGATGGTGGCGTAGCCGGTGCACCGGCAGATCTGGCCGGAGATGGCCTCGCGGATCTCGGTCTCGTCCGGGTTCGGGTTGCGGTCGAGCAGCGCGCGGGCGGTGAGCATCATCCCCGGGGTGCAGAAGCCGCACTGCAGCCCGTGCTCCTCCATGAAGCCCTGCTGCACCGGGTCGAGGGTGCCGTTCTGCGCCAGCCCCTCGACGGTCTGCACCTCGTGGCCGGCGGTCATGGCGGCCAGCGCGGTGCACGACTTCACCGGCTCGCCGTCGACCAGGACCACGCAGGTGCCGCAGTTGCTGGTGTCGCACCCCCAGTGCGTGCCGGTCAGGCCGAGCGTCTCGCGCAGGAAGTGCACGAGCAGCAGCCGGGGTTCGACGTCGCGGGTGACCTCGGTCCCGTTGACGGTCATGGTGACCTGCATCGGTGCCCTCCTCAGGCGGCGGGAGCGGTGGCCCCGACCCGGTCCAGCGCGCGGCGCAGGACCCGGCGGGTGAGTTCGTCGGCGAGGTGCCGCTTGTAGTCGACGGGACCGCGCTGGTCCTCGACGGGCGAGCTCGCGGCCGCGGCGAGCCGGCCGGCCTCCGTGATCAGGTCCTCCGACGGCCGCTGCCCGACCAGGACGGCGGCGGCGTCGGCGGCCAGCCCTTCCAGGCCGAGCGCGGTCAGCCCGATCGCGGCGTCGGCGATCGTGCCGTCGTCCGCCATTTCGACCGCGGCGCCGGCGGCGGCGACCGCCCAGTCGCCGACCCGCCGCTCCACCTTCTCGTAGGCGCTGCCGCGGCCGGCGCGGATCGGGAAGCGGATCTCGGTGATCAGCTCGTGCTGCTCGCAGGCCGTCTCGTAGGGGCCGCGGTGCAGGTCCGCGATGCCGACCACCCGCTGCCCGGACCGGCCGGCGATGACGATCTCGGCGTCGAGCACGTCGCAGACGGTGGTGAGGTCCTCGGCCGGGTCGGCCTGGCCGAGCGAGCCGCCGATCGTGCCGCGGTTGCGGACCACCGGGTCGGCGATGACCCGCTCGGCGTCGTGCACGATCGGGAACAGCCGGCCGACCAGCTCGGAGGAGAGCAGGGTCGCATGCCGGGTCAGCGCGCCGATGTGCAGTGCGCCGGCGTCCTCGGTGACGTGGTCGAGCTCGGCGACGTCGTTGATGTCGATGAGCCACTCGGGCCGGGCGAGCCGGAGCTTCATCATCGGCAACAGGCTGTGCCCACCCGCGATGACGCGGGCCTCGGGGCCGTGGCGGTCGAGCAGCTCCAGCACGTTCTCCACGCTCGTCGCCCGCACGTACTCGAACGGAGCAGGTACCTGCACGGGGGCACCCCCTGTCCAGGGGCCCGACTCTGGGCCCCGACTGGCCGGGAGCTTGTGCGTGACCCACGTCACTGTCAACATGCCGATAACCGATCGCTTATGAGGGCGCCCGACCATGACGTTCACCCAGCTCCGTGCCTTCGCGCTCGTCGCTGAACTGGGATCTCTCCGTGCTGCGGCGCAGACACTCGGGGTGAGCGAGCCGGCGGTGTCGGCCGCCGTCTCGGCCCTCCGCACCGACCTCGGCGACCCGCTCTTCCGGCGCACCGGCAGCGGCATCACGCTCACCCCGGGTGGACGGGCGCTGGCCGGCCGGGCCCGCGAACTGGTGCGCCTGGCCGACCGCACCCGGCGGGAGGTCGCGCACGCCACGTCGGCCGGACGGCTCCGCGTCATGGCCACGGCCGGCTGCGCCGAACACGTGGCCGGCGCGGTGCTCGCGGCGTTCACCCAGCGGGTGCCCCGGGTCGCCGTCGACCTGACCGTGGTGGACACGGAGTGCGCAGCGGGCTCGCTCGCCGACGACGTCGCGGACATCGTGCTGGGCGTGCGGCCGGTGCCGGCGTCCGGGCAGGCCCTCGACGCCGTCCCGTTCCTCCGCTACGAGCGAATCGTGGTCGCGGCGCCGGACCATCCGCTGACGGGCCTCGCCCGCGTGCGGTCCGCTGACCTCCGGGGCGTGCGCTGGCTGGCCGGACCGGCGGGGATCGAGGCCGGCAGCGAGGAGGGCCGCTGGTCCGACCTGCTGCCCGGGGTCCCGGACGTCGAGCGGCTGGGCAGCGAGGCCGAGGCGCTGGCGGCCGTCCGGGCCGGCCGCGGGCTGATGCTCGCCCTGGCCCACGCGGTCCGGGACGACGTCCGGCGGGGCCGGGTCGTCCGGCTCCCGGTCGAGGGGACGCCGGTGACCGGGCTGTGGTGGGCGGGCGTGCCCGGCGAGGGGACGGCGACCAGCGCCGCCCGCGCCCTGCAGCGCTTCCTCACCACCCCGGACGCGACGAGCGCGCTCCTCTCCGGCCCCATACGGCACGACCGGGCGCGGCCGACGGTGCGCGTGGAGCTGTGGAGCTGAGCTCTCGGGTCGGGCCCCGGGACGGGGCCGACAGCTGAACGTTCAGCTCGCCGACGGGTCCGGGGGTGGCTCCTCGCCCGCCGCGACGCGGTCGGACACCCGGGCGTCGGGCTGCGACTGGGCCGCCCCGGAGCTGCCTGCCTCCGGGTCGAGCGGGATCGACCGGTGCTCCCCGGGGTCGCGCTCGCCCAGGACGACCTGCCCCTCGGTCATCTCGGGATCCCCGTACCGCTGCTCGACGGGCGCCTCTCCGGTGGTGTTCGCGGTTCCCTGGTCGTGCACCTCATGGACGGCGTGGCCCCGCTCGGCGACCTCGATGGCCTCGGCGACGTCGGCGCCGCTGCGCGAGGAGTCGGCGGACGTGCCCTCGGTGCGGGGTTCCTCGGTCGGGCTCACGGTGTCCTCCACGGCGTCGGGGTGGACGCGAGTGTCGACCCCCCCGGGGCCGGGGCAAGAGGGGTGTCAGTCCCCCTCGGCCAGCGCGTCCACGTGCGCCACCGCGCGGTCCCGGGCCTCGGCCGCCTCGTCGGCCTCGTGCTGGGCCGCTGTGAGGCGGCGCTGCGCGCGCTTGAGGGTGGCGGCGGCGTCCGCGGCCGCCCGCTCGGCGTCCGCCAGCTGCTCGGCGAGCTCCTCTACCCGCTCCTGGAGCTCGGTGCGGCGCCCCTCGAGCCCCTCCACCTCACGCCGCTGCTCGTCCGCCGCGGCCGATGCCTCCTCGGCGGCGGCGACGGCGGCCTCGGCCGCCTCCCGGGCCCGCGCCAGCTCGCGCTGCCGCTTCTCCTCGGCGACCCGACGGCGCTCCTCCTGCTCGCGGGCGCGGCGCTCGGCCGCCGACTCCCCCGTCTGCTTCCGGGGTGCCTTCGCGGGCTTCTCGACCGGCTTCTCGGGGCGCTCGGGACGCGGGGGGTGGACGAGCCGGAGATCGGGCTTGGCGACCGTCGTCCCCATGCCGCTGTAGGTCATCGGCGAGGTGAGCCGGCCGGTGAGCAGCGCCTGGCCCGCCTCCGGGTCGGACATCGCCGCGCGCAGCGTCTCCTCGATCTGCGTCGCCACCGACGTGCTCACGGGGTGCCCCTGCCCGTTCGTCAGCGCCCGGGCCTGACGGGTCAGGGCGGTGAGCAGCTGGCGGCGCTGGACGTCGAGTGCCCGCAGCTGGTCTCCGGCGAGGTTCTCCTGCGCCTCCCGGAGGAGGTCGCCCAGGTCGACGAGGCCCTCGATCTCCGCGCGTTGCTCCCGCACCAGCAGGTTGCAGGCCCACGCGGCGGCCGACGGCTTGGGCAGCGCGCCGATCTCCTTGGCCAGCGCCTTGTCGCCGTCGGCCTTCGCCTCGTCCTGGCGGGTCTTCCGCAGGGCGACGAACTCCTCCGGCGGCACCGCGTAGAGCTCGTCGGCCACCTCGTCGAGATCCACGGGCGGACACGATGCCAGAGAGCCCGACCGAGTGCGCCGATGCGCAGTTCCCCGCCCAGGAACTGCGCATCAGCGCCCTCCGTCGCCGCTCAGCAGCAGGACGCAGCCACCCGTGCGTCAGTGTCGGAACCCTCGGGCCGGCAGCAGCTGCCGTCGCCTCCGCGGGCTGACAGCTCGGCCGCCTTCTCGCCCTCCAGATCCGGGCGGGCGTCGCCGGTGACGGTGTAGACCTCCCACGGCTCCCCGCCGGGACCGGTCACCCAGACCTTGTCCTGGACGGCGTAGCAGCAGGTGGTGTTGTCCTCGACCCGCGTGGCGAGGCCGGCGTCGGCCAGCCGGGAGGTCGCCGCGGTGACCTCGTCGGTGGTGGGCACCTCGACGCCGAGGTGGTCCATGCGGGTCGCCTCGCCCGGCTCGCCCTCCAGGAGGACGAGCTTGAGCGGCGGCTCGGCGACGGCGAAGTTGGCGTAGCCGGGACGGCGCTTGGCGGGCGCGGTGTCGAACAGCCGCGAGTCGAAGTCGACGGCCGCCTCGAGGTCGGCGACGCGGAGGGCGAGCTGGACGCGGGACATGGGAGGGCCCTTTCGGTCGAGACATCGACAGGCATCGATGCGATGAGCGCAAATGAACACCGGCCATCGATGCTTGTCAATACGATGTCGATCGTTATGATGGGCGCCGATGTCTGCCCCTGAGGAGAACCCATGAGCGACCCCGGCCTCGCCTGCTGCACCCCCCTCACCGGCACCCCGATGTCGGTCGAGCAGGCCGAGCAGGTCGTCCCGCTGCTCAAGGCGCTGGCCGATCCGGTCCGGCTGCGGCTGGTCAGCCTCATCGCGGCGAGCGCGGGCGGCGAGGCGTGCGTCTGCGACCTCAACGACGCCTTCGACCTCACCCAGGCGACCATCAGTCACCACCTCAAGGTGCTGCACTCCGCCGGCCTGCTCGACCGGGACAAGCGCGGCGTGTGGGTCTACTACGCGGTGCGCCCCGCGGCGCTGACCGCAGTCGCCACGCTCTTCGACACCGCCGCGCTGACCCCGGCGTGAGCTGGTCCGTCCCTCCGCTCGGCCGGCAGGCACTCGCCGAGTTCCTCGGCTCGGCCGGGCTGGTGGCCGTCGTCATCGGGTCGGGCATCGCGGCGCAGTGGCTGTCCCCCGACGACGTCGGCCTCCAGCTGCTCGAGAACGCCCTCGTCACGGGGGCCGGGCTGGTCGCCCTGATCCTCGCCTTCGGGCCGGTGTCCGGGGGGCACTTCAACCCGGTGGTCACGCTGGCCGACCGGTTCTTCGGCGGCGTCAGCAACCGGCAGGTCGCCGTCTACCTCCCGGCGCAGCTGGTCGGCGGGGCCGTCGGCGCCGTGGTGGCCAACCTGATGTTCGACCTGCCGGCGGTGTCGGTCGCCACGACCGACCGCTCGGGCGGCGGCCTGTGGCTGTCGGAGACGGTGGCCACCTTCGGCCTGGTGGTCCTGATCTTCGCGCTGGTCCGCGCCGGACGCGCCGCGCTGGCGCCGTTCGCCGTCGGCGCCTACATCGCGGCGGCCTACTGGTGGTCGTCGTCGACGAGCTTCGCCAACCCGATGATCGACCTCGCCCGCACCCTCTCGGACACCTTCGCCGGGATCGCGCCGACGTCGGTCCCGATGTTCCTGCTCGCCCAGCTCGTCGGCGCCGCGGCCGGGGTGGCCGCCGTCGCGGTGCTCTACCCGACGGTCGCC
>DATHAK010000014.1:0-3659 GCA_035296685.1 Blastococcus sp. | reverse complement strand
GCCGATGGTCGGGCGGGTGAAGTCCAGCGTCCGCAGCGCGGTCTTGAAGCCGGTGCCCGGCTCGCCGATGATCCGGTCGGCCGGGATGGTGCAGTCGGTGAAGTACAGCTCGCAGGTGGGCGAGCCCTTGATGCCCATCTTCCGTTCCTTGGGGCCGACGGCGAAGCCCGGGTCGTCGCGGTGCACCGCGAACGCCGAGATGCCGTGGGCGCCCTGCTCCGGGTCGGTGACGGCCATGACCGTGTACCAGGTGGAGACGCCGGAGTTGGTGATCCAGGCCTTGGTTCCGTTGAGCACCCACGTGTCGCCGTCGGGACGGGCGCGGGTCTTCATCGCCGCGGCGTCGGAGCCCGCCTCCCGCTCGGAGAGCCCGTAGCTGATCATCGCGTCGCCGGCCGCGATGGGCGGTAGCACCTTCTGCTTCACGTCCTCGGAGCCGGACAGGATGATCGGCATCGAGCCGAGCTTGTTCACCGCGGGGATCAGCGAGGCGCTCGCGTCGACCCGGGCGACCTCCTCGATCACGATGCAGGTCGCGATGGCGTCGGCGCCCTCGCCGCCGTAGGCCTCGGGGATGTGCGTGGCGTGGAAGCCCGCGGCGGTCAGCGCCTTCTGCGCCTCGATCGGATAGCGGGACTCGGCGTCCACCTCGGCGGCGAACGGGGCGATCTCCCGCTCGGCGAGATCCCGGACCGCCGCCCGGATCGCCTCGTGCTCCTCGGTGAGGGCGTACAGCCCGGCGTCGTTACCCACGGGTAGATCGTAGGCCGGGCGGCCTACTCCTCCGACGCCAGCCGCTCCTGCAGATCGGCGTCGCGCGAGACCACGGAGTCGGCGAGCTCGGCCTGGAAGCGGACCACCGCGTCGCGCAGCGTGTCGTCCGCGGCGGCCAGGATCCGGACGGCGAGCAGCCCGGCGTTGCGGCCGCCGCCGATGCCGACGGTGGCCACCGGCACGCCGGCCGGCATCTGGACGATCGACAGCAGGCTGTCCAGTCCGTCGAGCCGGTCCAGCGGCCGCGGGACGCCGATGACCGGCAACGGGGTGGCCGCCGCGACCATCCCCGGCAGGTGGGCCGCTCCCCCGGCACCGGCGATGATCACCCGCAGCCCGCGCCCGGCCGCGGCCTCGGCGTAGTCGAGCATCCGCCGCGGCGTCCGGTGCGCGGAGAGGACGTGCGCCTCGTAGGGGACGTCGAACTCCTCCAGCGCCAGCGCGGCCGGCTCCATGACCGGCCAGTCGGAGTCGCTGCCCATGACGATGCCGACGACGGGGTCGCTCACGTCCACTCTCCTCAGTGCTCCTGCTCGAAGGCGAACGCCGGATCGACGACGCCGTCGGCCAGGTACCGGGCCGCGGCGACCGCCCGCGCCCGCACCTCCGCCGGGTCGTCCCCGCGCGCGGTGAGGTGGCCGAGCTTGCGCCCGCGCCGCTGGCCCTTGCCGTACCAGTGCAGCTTCACGTCGGGCCAGTGCGCCATGAGGTGGTGCACCCGCTCGTCGAGCCCCGGACCGGCCCAGTCCTCGGCGGACGCGGCGCCGCCGAGCACGTTCGCCATCACCACGACGGGGGCGGTCATGGCGGTGTCCCCCAGCGGGTAGTCGAGGACCGCCCGCAGGTGCTGCTCGAACTGGCTGGTGACCGAGCCCTCGATCGTCCAGTGCCCGGAGTTGTGCGGGCGCATCGCCAGCTCGTTGACGACGACGCCGTCGTCGGCGGTCTGGAACAGCTCGACGGCCAGCATGCCCACGACGCCCAGCCGGTCCGCGATCCGGACGGCGAGTTCCTGGGCCGCGACCGCCAGCTCGTCCTGCAGGTCGGGCGCGGGGGCGAGGACCTCCGCGCAGACGCCGTCGCGCTGCACGGTCTCCACCACTGGCCAGACCGCCACCTGGCCGAACGGGGAGCGGGCGACCTGCGCGGAGAGCTCGCGCACCATGGCGACCCGCTCCTCGACGAGCAGGGTCCCGTGCCGCTCGAGCAGGTCGGCCACCTGGTCGGGGCCGTCGACGACGAAGACACCCTTGCCGTCGTAGCCACCGCGGGGCGTCTTGAGGACGACGGGCCACCCGACCTCCTCCGCGAAAGCGGTCACCTCGTGCACCGTGCGCGCCTCGGCCCAAGCCGGCTGGGGCTCCCCCGCCTCGGCGAGCGCCCGGCGCAGGACCAGCTTGTCCTGGGCGTGCACGAGCGCGGCCGGGCCGGGGGCGACGCGATGCCCGTCGTCCACCAGGCGCTGGAGGTGCTCGGTCGGCACGTGCTCGTGGTCGAAGGTGAGCACCGTCGCGCCCTGGGCGACCCGCCGGAGGTCGGCCAGGTCGCGGTGGTCGCCGACCATCACGTCGGCGGCCACCAGCGCGGCGGACTCGACGGGATCGGAAGCGAGCACCCGCAGCGACTGCCCGAGGGCGATCGCGGCCTGGTGCGTCATCCGGGACAGCTGTCCACCGCCGACCATGGCGACGACGGGCAGGCCGGTGCGCCGGTCGAGGAAGGCTCCCATGGTGGGGCAGAGGCTAGAGCGCCCCCGTCCCCGCCCGGGCGTGCGGGGTGCCGGGCGCCAGGGGGAGGACTTCTCCGTCACATCCGCCCGTGACCCGTGTCGCTGCTGTGACCAAATGATGCCGCAGAGTAATCTGAGCTGCGCAGAGACGCGGTCCCGACGGACCGCCCGCACCTCGACGCCGGCGACCCCGGCGCGGTGCGGCAGATGCTGGGGGACCGGGGGACAGACGTGCGAAACAGGCGGCGCGCCGTGGGAATCGGTGCACTGACCCTCGTGGCGGCGGCGGCCGCCGCCGGTGTTCTCGCCTCCCGCGGATGGCCGGGGCAGGACGACGCCTCGGGATCGGCAGCGGTCGCCTCGGCGGAGCCGCCCGGCGTCTACGGCGCCCCGGTGCCCGACCGCCCGGAGCCCACCGCCGTCGCCACCGACGCCCCCCGGGACACCCCGGCTCCGTCGCCCGGGACGGCGCAGGCCGAGCCTGCGGTGCTCATCACCTGGTCGGGGTGGGACGACGCCCTCGGCGGCGTCGAGGTCGGCGGCTACGCCGACCTCGTGGAGTCGGGCGGGACCTGCACGCTGACGCTCACCAAGGGTGGCGTCACGGCGAGCGCCTCCCGGCCCGCCAGCGCCGACGTCTCCACGACGTCCTGCGGCGCCCTGAGCGTCCCCGGCAGCGAGCTGTCCTCCGGCACCTGGGAGGCGGTGCTGACCTACGAGTCCCCCGGTGCTGCGGGCACCTCGGCGCCGGTCGAGGTGGAGGTGCCGTGAAGGCCGCCCTGCTGCGGATCGCCGTCGTCCTGACCGTCGCGGCCGCCGGTCTGCTGGTCCCTGTCGCCGGCCCCGCGCCGACGGGCAGCACGGCCCAGGCGGCGGACCTGCAGTTCTTCGACGCCGGCAACATCATCAGCGATGCCGTCTTCTTCGACGGGCTGTCCATGGACGGTCCGGCCATCCAGGCGTTCCTGAACCTCAAGGGCGCCAACTGCGTGGCCTTCGAGATGCCCTGCCTCAAGGACTACGTGCAGACGACGGCTAACCAGCCCGCCGACCAGTACTGCGCGGGATACGCCGGCGCCCCTAACGAGAGCGCGGCGAACATCATCGCCAAGGTGGGCGCCTCGTGCCGCGTCAGCCCGAAGGCCCTCCTCGTGCT
>DATHAK010000013.1:0-23313 GCA_035296685.1 Blastococcus sp. | reverse complement strand
GCGCAGGTCGGCACCCGAGGCGGTCGCCAGCACCATCGACTTCGTGCGCAGCCGCTCGACGATCTGCGTCGTCGCGGCGACCCCGACGTCCGCGGCCAGGAGTACCTCCTCGAGCTCCTCCCAGTCGTCCTCGGTGAGCTTCTCCCGGGCGAGGACGGTGAGCAGGCCGCGACCCAGCGACGACTGCGAGCGGGCCAGCCGGGAGCGCAGCCGCACCAGCCGCCCGGCCGACGGAGGAGGCGTCTCGAAGAGGAGTCCCGGCTCGGCCTCCGCCGGCGGCAGCTCGACCTCGGGGGCTTCCGGTGGCAGCCCCAGACCCGAGGCAGTCGCGCCGGAGGGCGGCGCAGCCGGGGTCTCGGGCTGGGCCGGCCGCGGCCGGGTGAGCGTCGTGCCCGCCGCCGCGTCGTCGTCCAGGCGGGTGGTCCGGCGTCCCCGGCCGACCAGCAGGGAGATCCCCAGGACCAGCGCCACGACGAGGATCGCGATCGCGATGAGCACGAATTCCATGGGAGGAGTCTCCCAGCACCGACCCAGCCAGGTGCGCGAGGCTAGGGGCATGCCGTCCGACCAGAACCCGCCCGCCCTGCTGCTGGGCCCGCTCCTCCGGCACGTCGACCCGGTGTCCGCGACGGTGTGGGTGGAGACCGACCGGCCGTGCGAGGTGTCGGTGCTCGGCCGGCGCGCCCGGACCTTCTGCGTCGGCGGCCACCACTTCGCGCTCGTCCTCGTCGAGGACCTCGAGCCCGGGAGCACGACCCCGTACGAGGTGCACCTGGACGGCGCGAAGGTGTGGCCGCCGGAGCGGTCGGCGTTCCCGGCCAGCCGGATCCGCACCCCCGGCAACCAGGAGGAGTTCCGGGTGGCGTTCGGGTCCTGCCGCTACGCGACGCCGAGCACCGCGGACGCGTCCGACCGCATCCCGCCCGACGCCCTGGACGCGTACGCGGCACGGATCACCCGGCTGCCGGAGGAGCAGTGGCCCGACGCGCTGGTCCTGCTGGGCGACCAGGTCTACGCCGACGAGCTCACGCCGGCGACGAGGCGCTGGTTGTCGCTGCGGCGGGGCGAGGACGCGCCGCCGGACGCGCAGGTGTCCGACTTCGAGGAGTACACCCGCCTCTACGCCGAGTCGTGGAGCGATCCGCAGGTGCGCTGGCTGCTGTCGACGGTGCCGTCGTCGATGATCTTCGACGACCACGAGATGATCGACGACTGGAACACCTCGGCCGCGTGGCGGCGGCAGGTCAGCGCCGAGAACTGGTGGCACGACCGGATCAGCGCGGGCCTGGTCAGCTACTGGGTGTACCAGCACCTGGGCAACCTCAGCCCGCAGGAGCTGGCCGAGAACAAGACCTGGCAGGCGATCCGCGGCCTGTCCGCGGACTCCGATGACGCCGAACCCGTCCTCCGCGAGATGGCCGAGCGGGCCGACACCGAGCCGGCGAGCGTCCGGTGGAGCTTCGTGCGGCACTGGGGCGAGGCGCGGCTGATCATGATCGACAGCCGGGCAGGTCGGGTCCTCGAGGAACGCGACCGCCGCATGGTGGACGACGACGAGTTCGCCTGGATCGAGGCGGCCATGCAGCGGGCCGTGGAGGAGGGGGCGCAGCACCTGATCCTCGGCACCTCGCTGCCCTGGTTGCTGCCGCACGCGATCCACAACCTGGAGCGGTGGAACGAGACGCTCAACGTCCGCCACCACGGGCAGTGGCGCGGTCGGCTCGCCGAGAAGGTGCGGCAGGCCGCCGATCTCGAGCACTGGGCGGCGTTCGGCCACTCCTTCGAGCGGCTGGGCCGGGCCCTGGTCTCGGTCGCGCGGGGCGATCACGGGCCCGCCCCCGCGACGGCGCTCGTGCTCTCGGGCGACGTCCACCACGCCTATGCCGCGGAGCTGGTGCATCCCGGCGGCCTGGCCGGCCGGGTGCACCAGCTGACGGTCTCGCCGCTGCACAACCAGGCCCCGCACCCGATCCGGGTGGGCTTCCGGATCGGCTGGAGCCGGTGGGCGCAGCGGTTCACCCGGGGTCTGGCGCGGCTGGCGAAGGCGGAGCCGAGCACGCTGCAGTGGGAGAAGCAGGCCGGGCCGTTCTTCGGCAACCAGATCGGCGAGCTCGTCCTGAGCGGGCAGCAGGCCCGCTTCGTCCTCTCGGTGACCGACATCGACCAGGAGGAGCTCCGGGAGGTGCTGGACATGCGCCTGGCCGGCGCCTGAGAGGCTTCGCTGCATGACTGGTGCTCATGGCGTGCGGCCGGCTCCCGGCCCCGAGCAGCCACCGATCCCGGTCCGGCTCGTCACCTTCAACACCCACCACGGCGTGGGCGAGGACAGCAAGCACGACCTGGCTCGGCTGGCCAAGGTGCTCGCCGCGGTCGAGGCCGACGTCATCTGCCTGCAGGAGCTGGACCGCCACTTCGGCGACCGCAGCGAGGGCGTCGACCAGGCCCTGCTGCTCTCCCGCGCCCTCGACATGCAGCTGGCCTGGGGCCCCGCGATCGACGAGCCGCAGGCCGGCGGGCGGCCCGACCGCGAGTACGGCAACGCCCTGCTCTCGCGACTGCCGATCCTGGTCAGCGACGTCCACCGCCTGCCCGGTGGCGGCGAGCCGCGCAGCGCGCTGCGCACCATGCTCGAGCTCGACGGCGGGACGCTCTGGGTGACCGCCACCCACCTGAGCACCGGCAACCCCGAACGGCGGGCGGCCCAGGTGTCGGCACTGGCCGGCCTGCACACCGACGGGATGGCCGCCGGCGTCCTCGTCGGCGACTTCAACACCGGGCCGGAGGCACCCGAGCTGGCGGCCCTCCGCGCGCGGTTCGCCGACGCCTGGGAACTGGCCGCGGACCGCGACGACCGGTCGGGCTGGCGGTTCTGGCAGCACGACGAGGGCCTCACCCATCCGGCGCACTTCCCGCACCGGCGGATCGACCAGGTGTGGGTCACCCCGAGCATCGGGGTCCCAGCGGCTCGGGTGCTCGACGCGCAGGGCGCGTCCGACCACCTGCCCGTGCTGGTCGACCTGCGGGTGCCGTCCGGGGTCTAGGCCGATTCCAGCTCGCGGAGTCGCTGGCTGATCACGCCGGTGATCCCGTCGCCGCGCATGCTGACGCCGTAGAGGGCGTCGGCGATCTCCATCGTCCGCTTCTGGTGGGTGATCACGATCAGCTGCGACGTCGACCGCAGCTGCTCGATGAGGGTGAGCAGGCGGCCGAGGTTGACGTCGTCCAGCGCTGCCTCGACCTCGTCGAGGACGTAGAACGGCGAGGGCCGGGCGCGGAAGATCGCCACGAGCAGGGCCACCGCGGTCAGGGAGCGCTCGCCGCCGGAGAGCAGCGACAGCCGCTTCACCTTCTTGCCCGGCGGCCGCGCCTCGACCTCGATGCCGGTGGCGAGCAGGTCCTCGGGGTCGGTGAGGACGAGCCGCCCCTGGCCGCCGGGGAACAGCGTGGCGAACACGCCCTCGAACTCGCGCTGCACGTCGGCGAACGCGGCGGCGAAGACGTCGTGGATCCGCTCGTCGACCTCGCGGACGACGGTCAGCAGGTCGCGCCGGGTGGACTTGAGGTCCTCGAGCTGGGTCGCGAGGAAGCCGTGCCGCTCCTCCAGCGCCGCGAACTCCTCCAGGGCGAGCGGGTTGACCTTGCCGAGGGTCACGAGGTCGCGCTCCGCCTTCGCGGCCCGGCGCTCCTGGGCGGCCCGGTCGAACGGCTCGGCGCCGGACGCCGGCCCGTACTCGGCGAACAGGGTGGCGAGGTCGACGCCGTACTCCTCGGCGGCCCGGTTCTCCAGCGCCTCGATCCGGTAGCGCTGCTCCGCGCGGGCCACCTCGTCGCGGTGCACCTCGTCGGTCAGCCGGTCGAGATCCGCGGTGGCCGCGCGGACGCGCCCCCGCACCTCGAGCAGCTCCGCCTCGGACGAACTGCGAGCGGACGCGAGCTCGTCCCGCTCGACGGCGGCGCGGCCGACCGAGGTCGCGAGCGCAGCCAGCGCCGTCTCGGCATCGGCACGCACCCGCGCGGCGACGGCCGCCCCGCGGATGCGCGCCTCGCGCGCCGCGGCCGCCCGCTCGCGTGCGGCCCATTCCTGCCGGGCCTGGCGGCGCAGCGACTCGGCGCGGCCGTGCAGCGCACGGACCCGCTCCTCGGCGGTGCGGACGGCGAGCCGCGCCTCGGTCTCGGCCTGCCGGGCGACCGCGACCTCGGCGCGCAGCCGGTCGCGCTCCTCGGTCGGCGGCTCCTCGTCGACCGGTGCGGCCTCGGCGTCGGCGAGCCGCTGCTCGAAGGCCGCCAGACCGGCCAGCACCTGCTCGAGCGATTCCTCGGCCCGCACCCGCGCGGCGAGGTGCCGCTCCGCCTCCGCGGCCGCCGACCGCGCCGCGGCGCCGAGCTCCGCGAGCTCGGCGGCCACCGACGACCGTGACCGGTCGAATGCCTGCCGGGCGGCGAGCGCGTCGTCGACCTCGACGGAGCGCAGCTCGGCGTCGGCCCGAGCCGATGCGAGCCCCTGGGCGAGCGCGGCGGCCCGCTCCGTGGCCAGAGCCAACTGGGTGTCGGCCTCCTCCACCCGCGCCTTGACCACGAGCTGGGTGGGTGCGTCGGCCTGACCGCCGACGGTCCAGTCGGCGCCGACCAGGTCGCCCGTGGCCGTGACCGCCCGGACGCGCGGATGGGTCGTCACCAGCGCGACGGCGGCGTCCAGATCGGCGACGACCGCCACCCGCTCGAGCGCCCGTGCGAGGGCCGGAGCCAGCTCGACAGGAGCGCCGACGGCGTCCAGCGCCCAGGAGGCGCCGTCCGGGAGGTCCGGCCAGCCGTCGCGCGGCACGGGCGGCAGGCCACCGGCGACCAGCAGCCCCGCACGGCCGCCGTCGGTCCGCTTGAGGTGGTCCAGGGCGGCCACGGCCTCGGCCACGCCGGAGACGACGACGGCGTCGGCCATGCCGCCCAGCGCGGCTGCGACCGCCACCTCGGCACCGGCCCGGACGGTGATCCGGTCGGCCACCGGGCCGAGGACGCCGGCCAGCCCCGACCCGAGCACGGCGGCGGCGCCGTCGGCAGGTGTGAGCCCCTGCGCGAGGGCGTCCCGACGGGCCTGCCAGGACGCGCGATCGCGCTCGGCGGCCCGCTCGGCCTCGGTGAGCTCGGCCACCCGGCGGGCCACCTCGGCGTGCGCGGCCAGCGCCTCCTCGTGGGCGGTGACCAGGTCGAGGTCCTCGCCGTCCTGCTCGGCGACGTCGCTGCGGCGCTCGGCGAGCCGCTCGGCGGCGACGTCGGCGCGATCGGCGGCCTCCCCGGCGGCGAGGGCCAGCCGCTCGATCTCGGCCTGCCCGGCGGCCGCACGGGAACGCGCGGCGGCGACCTCACCGGAGAGTCGCGCCAGCCCCTCCCGCCGGTCGGCGAGCGCGCGGGCGGCGGCCACCCAGGCGCGCTCGGACTCGGCGAGCGCGCTCTCGAGCCGTGCGCGCTCCGCCACCGCCGCGGCGAGCCGCCCCCGTTCGGTGTCCAGCCCGGTGGCCAGCTCCGCCTCGGTGGCCGCGACCCGGTCGGCCTCTGCGTCGAGCTGGTCGGGGTCGCGGCCCGGGGCGGCGGCGGGGCCGGCCGCGGAGAGGTGCCGGTGCCGTTCGGCGGCGAGCTGGCCGATGCCGCGGAAGCGCTCGGTGAGCGCGGAGAGCCGGTACCAGGTGTCCGACGCAGTCTGCAGGCGGGGCGCGGACTCCGCCAGCGACGCTTCGAGCTCCGACTCCCGCCGGGACGCGACGGCGAGTTCGCCCTCGACGAGGGCACGCCGCTGGCGGGCGGCCGTCTCGTCGGCGACGTCCCGGTCGAGCGCCTCCCGGAGCTGCACCAGGTCGTCGGCGAGCAGCCGCAGGCGGGCGTCCCGGAGGTCGGCCTGAACACCGGCGGCCCGACGAGCGACCTCGGCCTGCTTGCCGAGCGGGGTGAGCTGGCGGCGCAGCTCGGTGGTGAGGTCAGCGAGCCGGTCGAGGTTGTGCGACATCCCCTCGAGCTTGCGGAGCGCCTTCTCCTTGCGCTTGCGGTGCTTGAGGACGCCGGCGGCCTCCTCGATGAAGGCGCGACGGTCCTCGGGGCGGCCGGAGAGGACGGCGTCGAGCTGGCCCTGCCCGACGATGACGTGCATCTCGCGGCCGATTCCGGAGTCGCTGAGCAGCTCCTGGACGTCGAGCAGGCGCACCTTGTCGCCGTTGATCTCGTACTCGCTCTCGCCGGAGCGGTACATGCGGCGGGTGATCGACACCTCGGTGTACTCGATCGGCAGCGCGCCGTCGGAGTTGTCGATCGTCAGCGTCACCTCGGCCCGGCCCAGCGCCGGGCGGCCGGCGGTGCCGGCGAAGATGACGTCCTCCATCTTGCCGCCGCGCAGGCTCTTGGCGCCCTGCTCGCCGAGGACCCAGGCGATGGCGTCGACGACGTTGGACTTGCCCGAGCCGTTGGGGCCGACGACGGCGGTGATGCCGGGCTCCAGCCGCAGCGTGGTCGCGGACGCGAAGGACTTGAAGCCCTTGAGCGTCAGGCTGGAGAGGTGCACGAAACGGGGACCCTACTGGAGGGGACGCCCCGCGCCCGGCAGTTCAGGGGCGCCTGGGAAGGGTGTGACGGAGGGGTTCAGGCCAGCGCCGGCTGGGCGTCGCCCTGGGCCAGGGACAGCAGTTCGTGCGCGATCGCGGCGTCCCGCTGAGCCCGCAGCTCCTCGAGTTCCTGCTCCAGCCGCCGCACCTTGGCGCGCAGGACCGCGTTCTCCTCGACTACTCGAAGCTCCGCGGGTGCGACGACGTGACCGAACAGGGCCTTGGCCATGACTGCGGCGGCCTTTCCGAGCGAGGAGGTGAGCCCGGCGCCCCGGGAAGCGGTCGGCGCGAGCTGTGGTACCCCCAGGGTGACAGCCCCGGACACGCAGGTCAACGCGAAGCTTGCCTACTCCCCGTGTCGAGGGAGTGTCGCGTTCGTCACGCTGTGGTGAAGCCCCGCATCCCCCGCGCCGTCTCGTCCCGGGACTCGACGCCGGTCACGGTTCCCGGAGCCCGCGGACCGTCCAGCGCGTCGAGGAGCGCGGCCACGGCGTCGTCCGGACCTTCGACGACGACCTCCACCCGCCCGTCGGGCAGATTGGTCGCCGAGCCGGACAGCCCGGACGACGACGCGAGCCCCCGGACGAACCAGCGGTAGCCCACGCCCTGGACGTCGCCCTTCACCAGGGCGACGACCCGCCGGCTCATGCCCGGCGCACTCTCGGGCGCGGCTGGCACTGCGGGCAGCTGTAACTGGACCGGTTCATGAACGACTCCCGCCGGATCGGCGTCCCGCACCGCGGGCAGGGCCGGTCGGCCTGGCCGTAGACGGCGAGGAACCGGGAGAAGTAGCCGCTCTGCCCGTTGACGTCGACGTACAGCGAGTCGAACGAGGTGCCGCCCTGCGCCAGGGCCTCACCCAGGACGTCGCGGACGCCGTCGAGGAGGGCGGCCACCTGCCCGCGGGTGAGCCGATCGGTGGGCCGGGCCCCGTGCAGGCCCGCCCGCCACAGCGCCTCGTCGGCGTAGATGTTGCCCACTCCCCCGATGAGGGTCTGGTCGAGCAGCGCGCGCTTGACCTCGGTGTGCCGGCGGCGCAGGGCGGCCGAGAAGGCGTCGACGTCGAAGGCGGGGTCGAGCGGGTCGATCGCGATGTGCGCGAGACGGGGCGGCACGGCTCCGTCGGGGGCGTCCTCCACCGCCAGTCCACCGAACGTCCGCTGGTCGACGAAGCGCAGCTCCCGGCCGCCGTCGGTGAAGGTGAAGCGGGCCCGCAGGTGGGTCTCGTCCGGTGCCGAGGGCTTCTCCACCAGGAGCTGGCCGCTCATCCCGAGGTGTCCGACGAGCGCGCTGCCGGTCGGGGCGCCGTCGGGCCCGGCCAGCGGGAGCCAGAGGTACTTCCCGCGCCGGTTGGCGTCGGTGAACGCGCGGCCGGTCAGGGCGGCGACGAAGTGCTCGGTGCCCTCGAGGTGCCGCCGGACGGCGCGGGGGTGCGCGACCTCGACCGAGGCGATCGTGCGGCCGGTGACCCACTGGGCCAGGCCGCGACGGACCACCTCCACCTCGGGCAGCTCGGGCACCGCGTCGTCCCCTCAGACCTCGGAGAGCGACCGCCAGGCGGCCTCCGCGGCCTCCTGCTCGGCGGCCTTCTTCGTGCGTCCTCTGCCGCGTCCGTACACGGTGCCGGCGAGCAGCACCTGGGCGGTGAACGTCTTCGCGTGATCGGGGCCGTCGTCGACGACCTCGTAGGTCGGCGCACCCAGCCCGCGGGCAGCACCGAGCTCCTGCAGGCTGGTCTTCCAGTCCAGGCCGGCGCCGCGGGTGGCGGCCTCGACCAGCAGCGGGTCGAAGAGCCGGTGCACCAGGGCGCCGGCGGTGTCCAGTCCGCAGCCGAGGTGCACGGCACCGATCAGGGCCTCGAGGGCGTCGGCCAGGATCGAGTCCTTCTCGCGGCCCCCGGTGGTCTCCTCACCTCGCCCGAGCAGCAGGTGCGGGCCGATGCCGCCGTCCCCGAGCCGCCGGGCGACCCCGGCGAGCGAGGTCATGTTGACCACCGAGGCGCGCAGCTTGGCCAGCTGGCCCTCGGGGAGGTCCGGCTGGCTGCGGTACAGCTCGTCGGTGACGACCAGGCCGAGGACCGAGTCGCCCAGGAACTCCAGGCGCTCGTTGGTCGGCAGGCCGCCGTTCTCGTAGGCGAACGAACGGTGGGTCAGGGCGAGCCCCAGAAGCCCGTCCGGGAGCTCGACGCCGAGGGCGTCGCGCAGCCAGGACGCGGCCTGCTCCAGATGCACCGCACCCCCCGGGAGTCCGGTGACCGTCGTCGTCCCCACGCCGGAGGATCCGCGGATCAGACGGAGAGGACCTGACGGCCGTCGTACTGGCCGCAGTTCGGGCACGCCTGGTGCGGGGGCTTGAGCTCGCCGCAGGCGCGGTTGGGGCACGGCGCCAGGGTCGGCGCGGTCGCCTTCCACTGCGACCGGCGGGAGCGGGTGTTGGAGCGCGACATCTTCCGCTTCGGAACGGCCACGGTCAGTTCTCCTCTGGGGTGGGGGTCTCGCCGGGGGTGCCCGGAGAGGAAGTGAATTTCTGGGCCAGCGCGGCCCAGCGCGGGTCGACGACCTCGTGCGTGTGGTCGGCCGGCAGGTCGTCGAGCCGCAGGCCGCAGTCGACGCACAGGCCGGCGCAGTCCTCGGTGCAGACGGGCGCCAGGGGCAGGTTCAGGACGACGGTGTCGCGCGCGAGCGGCTCGAGGTCGAGAAAGTCGCCCTCGATGCGGCGGACCTCGTCCTCCTCGCTCGTCGCCTCCGTGGTGCTGCCCTCGTAGGCGAACAGCTCCTGGATGCCGAGCCGGATCCTGTCCTCGATCGGCTCGAGGCAGCGGGCGCAGGAGCCGACGACCGGCGCCTCGAGCTCGCCGGTGACGAGCACGCCCTCCATGACCGACTCGAGGCGCACGTGCAGGTCCACCTCGCCGCCCTCGGGAACGCCGATCAGCTCGACCCGCCATCCGGCCGGGGCCGGCAGCGTGCGGTCGACCTCCTGCATGGAGCCCGGGCGGCGGCCGAGCTCCCGGAGGTCGAGGCGCCAGGGGTTGGCTGCGGGGCGCCGGTCGGCCGTGGTCCGTGGACCAGGGGACACAGCGCCCGAGCGGAACGGCTGAGCGGCAGGCATGTCAGTACTCGCGGTAGGCAGTGGAGGACGGCCGGCCGGGACGGGAGGTCACCGGCAGTCGGACCAGGGAACGAGACTACCCGATCGCCGGAACCGGCCGAGCGGGAGAGAGGTCGCTCAGGGTTCGCGCAGGGTGGTGCGGGCCTTCTCGACGGAGTGCAGCATCCGTTC
Source organism: Blastococcus sp. (assembly GCA_035296685.1). GTDB lineage: Bacteria > Actinomycetota > Actinomycetes > Mycobacteriales > Geodermatophilaceae > Blastococcus_B. Next base: position 13,447 of record DATHAK010000013.1, on the reverse strand, counting down.
CAGCGTCGATCCGAAGTCGGCCAGGCGGCTGTCGACGTACTGGTCGACCTCGGCGCGCATGCGGGCGACGTCGGTGGCCGTCTGGGCGCCCAGCTCGTCGGCGCGCGACACGGCCCCGCGGTAGACCTCGGTCTCGGTGATCAGCCGCTCGTGCTCGGCCACCGCCTCGGCGATCAGCGCCTCGCGGTGCGCCCGCCCCTCGGCGATCAGCCGGTCGGCCTCCGCCTCGGCGTCGGCGAGCAGTGCGTCGGCCTCGTCCTGGGCGCGGGCGAGCAGGTCGTCTCGTTGCCGGCGGGCGACGCCGAGCATCTCGTCGCGCTGGCGCTGGGCAGAGTCCAGCAGCTGGTCGGCCTCGGCGCGGGTCATGCCGGTGAGCCGCTCGGCCTCGGCCTGGGCCTGCTGGAGGATCTCGGTGCGCTGCTCGACGATCGCCCCGGCCGCCTGGACGTCCTCGGGGAGCGACTCGCGCAGGTCGTCCAGCAGGTCGAGCACGTGGTCCCGGGGCACCATGCAGGAGCCGGACATGGGCACGTTGCGGGCGTTCTCGATGACCCGGGTCAGCTCGTCGACGGTCTCGTAGAGCCGGTAGACGACCTCGGTGGTCTGCGTCCTCGACGGCCGGGTCACTGCTCGCCCTGTCGCGCGCGCTCCCGGAGCCGGTCGTCGACGGCCTTGGGCACCAGCCGGGAGACGTCGCCGCCGAACGAGGCGATCTGCTTGACCAGGCTCGAGGACAGGTGACCGACCTGCGGCGCGGTCGGGACGAAGAGCGTCTCCACGGCGGCGAGCTCGCGGTTCATCTGCGCCATCTGCAGCTCGTACTCGAAGTCGCTGACCGCGCGCAGGCCCTTCACGATCACCGGGATGTCGTGCGCGCGGCAGTAGTCGACGAGCAGGCCCTGGAAGCTGTCGACGCGGACGTTCGGGAGGTCGGCCACGGCGTCCCGGAGCAGCTCGATGCGCTCGTCGACGGAGAAGAGGCCGGCCTTCGCCGGGTTGACGAGCACGGCGACGACGAGCTCGTCGTAGAGGCCCGCCGCCCGGGTGATGACGTCGACGTGACCGTTGGTGACCGGATCGAAGGATCCCGGGCAGACGGCACGCCTCACGAGGAGCGACCGTACCGGAGCAGGGCCTCGCCGTAGCGGCGGTCGCGCAGGCCGGTGAACGGTGTCGGCCAGTCGAAGGGCTCCTCGCGGCTGGAGCGCTCCACGACGACGACGGCCTCCGGTGCGAGCCAGCCGCCCCGGTGCAGGCCCTCGAGCACGTCCACCACCTCGTGCGCGGGTGTCTCGTACGGCGGATCGGCCAGCACCAGGTCGAAGGCCGCCGGCGGATGCCCGCCGACCACCTTCGGCACTGATCCGGCGATCACCCTCCCGCCCGGGAGGTCGAGCGAGGCCAGGTTCTCCTTGAGGACGGGCAGCACGCCGGGCGCCGACTCGACGAACACCGCGTTCGCGGCCCCACGGGACAGCGCCTCCAGACCGAGGGCACCCGAGCCGGCGTAGAGGTCGAGGACGGCGGCCCCACGCAGGTCGAGCAGGTGGCTCAGGGCGTTGAAGAGGGCCACGCGGGCGCGGTCACCGGTGGGGCGCACGCCCGTCCGCGGCACCTTGAGGCGCCTCCCCCCGGCCGTCCCGGAGATGATCCGGGTCACCTGTCCTCCTCGCTGGCGCTCGTCGCCCAGGTGCCGCCGGGTGCTGTGTCCATGCGTGAGCTCGCACGCTCGCTCACGTGCAACTCACGCCTTCTCCAGCCACTCCGCGCGCTCGTCGGTGGCCAGTGCGGCCACCTCGGCGGCGAGGCCGGGGTGGTCGGCAAGCCCGCGCTCGGTCTCCAGCAGGGCGGTCGCCTCGGCGCGGGCGGCGGCGATGAGCTCCTCGTCCTCCAGCAGGGACAGCAGCCTGATCCCCGACCGCCGTCCCGACTGCGCCGCACCGAGCACGTCGCCCTCCCGCCGGGTCTCGAGGTCGAGGCGGGCCAGCTCGAACCCGTCGGATGTCGAGGCCACGGCGGCGAGCCGCTGACCGGTACTCGTGTCGGTCTTCGCATCGGTGACCAGCAGGCAGAGCCCCTGGTGCTTCCCCCGGGCGACCCGGCCGCGCAGCTGGTGGAGCTGGCTGACGCCGAACCGGTCGGCGTCCATCACGACCATCACCGTGGCGTTGGGGACGTCGACGCCGACCTCGACGACGGTCGTGGCGACGAGGACGTCGGTCTCGCGGGCGGCGAAGGCGCGCATCCGGGCGTCCTTCTCCTCCGGGGTGAGGCGCCCGTGCAGGACGTCGAGCCGGAGACCCGCCAGCGGGCCGTTGCGCAGGATCTCGGCGACGTCGAGGACGGCGAGCGGAGGCCGGCGGTCGGCCTGCGGACCGTCGTCCGGCGCGCCGTCGGCGTCCTCGGGCTCGTCGTCCGGACCGCTCTCGTCGCCGATGCGGGGGCAGACGACGTAGGCCTGCCGGCGCTGGGCGATCTCCTCGCGCAGGCGCTGCCACGCGCGGTCGAGCCACGCAGGTTTCTCCCCCATCGGGACGACCGAGCTGGCGACCCCGCCGCGCCCGCGGGGCAGCTGGCGCAGCGTGGAGACCTCGAGGTCGCCGTAGACGGTCATGGCGACGGTGCGCGGGATCGGTGTCGCCGTCATGACCAGCACGTGCGGCGGGCGGCTGCCCTTGGCGCGGAGCGCGTCGCGCTGCTCCACGCCGAAGCGGTGCTGCTCGTCGATCACGACCAGGCCCAGGTCCGCGAACTCGACGCCCTCCTGCAGGAGGGCGTGCGTGCCGATGACGATGCCGGCGCGCCCCTCGGCGACGTCGGCCCGCGCCTCGCGCCTGGCCGCTGCCTTCAGGGAGCCGGTGAGGAGCGTGACGCGGGTGCCCGCCGGGTCGCCGTCGAGCTCGCCCGCCCGGCCCAGCGGGCCGAGCAGCTCCCGGATGCCGCGGGCGTGCTGGGCGGCGAGCACCTCCGTGGGCGCGAGGAGCGCCGCCTGCCCACCGGCGTCGACGACCTGCGCCATGGCCCGCAGGGCCACGACCGTCTTGCCGGAGCCCACCTCCCCTTGCAGCAGCCGGTGCATCGGGTGCTCGCGGTCGAGTTCCGCGGCGAGCTGCTCCCCCACCTCGCGCTGGCCCTCGGTGAGCTCGAACGGCAGTGCGGCGTCGACGGCGTCGAGCAGTCCGCCCGGCGTGCGCGGGCGGGCGATGCCGGGCTCGAGTGCGGCGGCGCGGCGGCGGGCGGCGAGGGTGAGCTGGAGGGTGAGTGCCTCGTCCCACTTGAGCCGGTGGGCCGCCCGCTCGACGTCGTCCATGGTGGTGGGGCGGTGGATGTCGAGGAGTGCGGCGGGGAGGGACAGCAGTCCGTACCGGGCGCGGATCTCCTCGGGCAGCGGGTCCTCCACCAGCTCGCCGAAGCCGCCGCCGGCGCCGATGAGCAGCTTGACCGACTTCTGGATCACCCAGCTGGAGACGTCCTTGCTGGCCGGATAGATCGGCACGAGGGCGCGCGCCCAGTCGTCATCGCCGGTGTCGTCGCCGCGCAGCAGGTGCATGTCGGGATGGGTCAGCTGCAGCCGGTCGCGGTACTCGCCCACGGTGCCGGCGAACAGGCCCCACTCGCCGGGCCTGAGGTGGGCGTGCTTGTGGCTGAAGAAGACGAGCTTCAGGGTGCTGCCGCCGTCGGTCACCGTGACCTCGGTGATCGTGCCGTGCCGCTGGCGCATCTTCCGGGTGTCGACGCTCGTCACCTGGGCGAGGACCGTGACGCGATCGCCCTTCTGGAGGTCGTCGAGGCGGGCCATCTCGCCGCGGCGAGCGTAGCGCCGGGGATAGTGCCGGAGCAGGTCGCGGACGGTGTGCAGATCGAGCTGCTCGGCCATCCGCTCGCCCGTCCTCGGACCGAGTACGCGCGACAGCGGCGTTCCCAGGCTGACCGCCATCACTCCACCCCGACCTGCAGCAGGATCCCGGGCGGCCCGCCGTCGTAGCGGATGACCTCGATCGTGGGATGGACCGTGGCGAGGTGCCTGCAGACGGCGTCGCCGAGCGCGCCGTCCTCCCCGATGACGAGGGTGGCCATCTCCCCGCCGGCGGAGAGCAGCCGGTCGAGGAGTTCGCATCCGACGGCGGCGAGGTCGGGCCCGACCACCACGACGTCGCCTTCCGCCGCGCCCAGGGCGTCGCCGGGCTGGCAGAGGCCGGCCGAGGTGAGCGCCGCCTGCTCGGCGACGGTGACCTCGGCCCAGCGCGTCGCAGCGGCGGCCTCGGCCATGGCGATCACGTCGTCGCCGAACCGCCGTGCCGGATCGGCGACGGCGATGGCCGCGAGCCCCTGCACGGGCGACTTGGTGGGGACCACGCCGACGTCGCGACCGGCCTCGCGGGCCCGCGCGGCGGCCCGGGCAGCGAGAGCGGTCAGGTCGGGGTCGTTGGGCAGGACGACGACGTCGACCGCGCCGCTGGCGATGATCTCGCCGAGGACGTCGTCCTCGGTGACCCCGTCGGGGCCGCACGCCACGACGCGGACGCCCTCGGCGGCGAACAGTTCGGCGAGCCCCTCGCTGGGGACGACGGCGACGATCGCTCTCGTGCCCGACGTGGGCTCGGACGGCGGCACGGGCGCCAGCGGCGTCACGGAGATGCGGTGCGGACGACCCGCCTCGATGCCCGCCTCGATGGCGGCACCGACGTCGGCGACGTGGATGTGGACGTTCCACTCGCGGCCGCTCGGGGTGTCGACGCCCACGATGACGAGGCTGTCGCCCAGCGCGGCGAGCCGTTCGTGGAGGCGGGCGACGGCGGCCTCGTCCGTGTCGGCCAGCAGGTACTGGACCTCGCTGCCGGGGCCGGCGGGTGGCTGGTGCGGGAGGTGCTCGCCGGTGTCCTGGTGGCCGTGGTCGCGGCGGGCCAGGGCCGGCCGGGCGGGCTCCACGCCGGTCACCGTCGTGACGAGGGCGTCGAGGACCAGGCAGAGACCGGCGCCGCCGGCGTCGACGACCCCCGCGTCACGCAGCACCGCGAGCTGCGCTGGCGTCTCCTCGAGGGCGGCGCGCGCGCCGTCCGCCGCGGCACGGACGACGTCGGCGAGCTCGGTGCGGCCGGCGTCGACGGCGGCGACGGCGGCCTCGGCACCGGAGCGGGCGACGGTGAGGAACGTGCCCTCCTCCGGGTCGGCGACGGCCGTGTACGCGGTGTCCGCCGCCTTCAGCATGGCGGCGGCGAAGTCGGGGCCTGTGGCCGGGGGCTGCCCGGCGAGCTGGTCGGCGAGGCCGCGCAGCAACTGGGCGAGGATGGTGCCCGAGTTGCCGCGCGCACCGAGGACGGCGCCGCGGGCGAGCACCGTCCAGGAGGACTCGGTGGAGTTCCCGGCCCGGTCGAGGGCGGCGACGGCGGCCTGGGCGGTGAGCAGGAGATTCGTGCCGGTGTCGCCGTCGGGCACGGGGAAGACGTTGAGGTCGTCCAGGCTGCTGCGGGACTCGGACAGGACCTCGACCGCGGTCCGGTGCCACTGACCGACCGCGGCGTCGTCCAGCGCCTGCAGCACGGGCGGAGGGTACCCATGACTGGTGACAGGACCGGTGATGCTGCGGAATCCGCTCCGCATCGACGGGCGCGGCGGGCCGGTCCAGGGGGCGCGGCGACATCGCCGGGCAGGAACGGTTAGACTTCGGGACGGTCTTGATGCGGGTGCTGCCTTGCCCCGCCCTTTCTGAACGATTCTCTGGGAGTGATCAACCGTGGCTGCCGTGTGCGATGTCTGTGGCAAGGGGCCCGGTTTCGGTATGTCGGTGTCGCACTCGCACCGCCGCACGCCGCGCCGTTGGAACCCGAACATCCAGTCCGTGCGGGCGCTGATCGCCCCCGGCAACCGTCGTCGGATCAACGCGTGCACCTCGTGCATCCGCGCCGGCAAGGTCGTGCGCGCCTGACCTGACGGTCAGCGCTTCCCGGCACGTCCGGGTGAACCCCGGGGGTCATCGACCTCCGGGGTTCTTCACGTTCGCCCACGGACGACGTCCGCTCGGCCACTCGGCGGGCGTGGGCCGGGGGCCGGCTTCGCGGGCGTCCGCCTGCCAGTGGTGTCGGCTCGTCACCTGAGCGCCATGACGTCATGCGGACTTGCCGCCATGGCGACAGACACCGGTCACGGGCCAGCCGCGGGCGGGCATCGACCTCGACCACACTTGCTCCCCCCATCGCTCGCCTCGACTCAGAACGGCGCGGGGTCGGTGGGGTCCGGCGGCTGCGGTGCTCGGCGGAGGAGTTCGAGGGTGCCGGGCGGTCTCACCGGGTCGGGGTTCTCCGGTTGGGGTTGGTCGTCGCTGCCGTAGGCCGGGGGGTGGGTGGTGAGCACGTGGCCGCTGGGCGAGGTCCAGCGCAGGCCGCCGTCGGGCAGGCGGTGCATGGTCCAGCCCGGGGCCTGGTGGCTGAGCCGGTGGTGGTGGCGGCACAGGCAGCACAGGTTGCCCTCGCTGGTGGCGCCGGCCGGCCAGATCTGGTTGTGGTCGAGGTCGCAGCGGATCGCCGCGGCGCGGCAGCCGGGGAAGCGGCAGCGCCGGTCACGGGCGCGCACGAACCGCTCGAGCGGGGCGGAGGGCCGGTAGCCGGGCGTCTCGGGCGGCGGACCCAGGCCGGTGCCCGCGGCGAGGGCGCAACCGATGCCGGCGGCGGAGGTCAGCGCGAGCAGCTGGCCGCTGATCTCGTCGACCACGGCGATCTGCGGCGGCCCGGCCAGCGCCGTGCCGACCGTGGAACGCAACGCGAGCAGCTCGGCCAGGCGCGCCCGCGCCAGATCGCTCGCCGACACGGGCAACGGGGGTGGTGCAGCCGCATCGGCGGAGCTGGGCGGGAAGTGGGCGCCGTCCGCCGCGGGATCGGGCCCGGTGGGGATCGCGTCGGTGGGCACGGGCACAGAGATCTCGGTGGGGTCTAGCCGGCTGCGGTCGGTGACGTTCGGGAGGAGGCCGAGGGTCTGTGCCAGTTCCCGCACGAGGACGGCAGGCACAGGTTGTCCGTTGAGCTCGCCCGGTTCGTCGCCACCGCGCATCGTGTCCACCCCGGCGACCAGGGTCAGCTGCACCTGCACCGGCGACACATCGCCGGCCCCGGGGCGGAGGATCAGGTCGGCCAGGCAGTCGAGCATCCGCTGATCGAGGGTCCGCACGTCGTCCGGGGTGGCGCACTCCTCGGCATAGCCCCGCAGCGCCGCCCGGCAGGCCTCCAGCAGCGGAATCGGCATGGTCGCCGCGAGCGTGCCCATGCCGTCCTCGCCGGGATGGGCCCGCACCGACCGGTCCCGGATCGCCGCGGCCAGCCGCCGGGCCCCGCACTCGCGTCGGCGCGCAGCACCGCCCGTTTCGCCGAAGCTCGCAGTTGCGCGACCGTGCGGCCGCGAGCACCGGCCAGCAGCCGCGTCTCCACCTCCCCGCGCAGGTAGGGCCCGAGTGGAGCCAGCACGTCGGTGAGCATCCGGGCATGCGCCGGGCCGATCACCCCGGCCTCCAGCGCGGCCAGGGTGGCCGGGAACTCCTCCACCAGCGTCACGGACTGGGCCAGCAGGTTCGACGCCGCGGCCGACGACATGGCGAGCGCCACCATCACCTCGTCGACCGCCCACTCCGACACCGCGGTCAACGCCGCCGGGCGGGCCGCCCGGGACGCGGCCGCCGCCGCACCCACTTCGTCGTCGGGCCGGTCCAGCGCCGCCGCCGGCCGGGCCGCGGCGAACGCCGCCAGCGCCCGAGCCTGGATGGCGGCCTGCCGGCGCTGCTCCCGGGCGGCGGCCGACGCGATCTCCAGATGCTGCGCACCGGTCTCCAGCAGCCGGGCGAACCGGGAAGCCTGGGGGATCTCGACGCCGGCCGCCGGTTCGTCGGACACCAGAGGCACGATCGCGTCGTCCACCCACCGGGCACGAACGAGCACCAGATCGGTAGCCGATCCGCGGTCGGCCAGCCGCTCGCGGAGCCGCTGGAGCAGGAGCGCCACGCCGTCGGGGTGCGGCGGCCGGTCATCGATCACGTGTTCGATCGTAGGCCCGCAACCGACAGTTTCCGGACCGGAACCAGGGCTGTGGACAGGCCTCTCACCTGTGGACGCCCGGAGCGGGATCGGGGCCGGCTGGATCTAGCGTCCGCAGCCATGGTGAGACCGACAGCAGGACGGCACGGCGCGGCGTTCAGGCCGCGCCGATCCCCCTTCCACGGGCAGCCGTCACGACGAGATCGACCACCGTCTCCACCGGGAACGCCGTGCCGTCGACGACCAGGTGGTAGTGCTGGGCCTCCGACGGGTCACAGCGGTAGAAGTGACGGACGTAGGCCTCCCTGGTCCGGTCATTGGCCTCCATCTCGCGGCGGATCTCCTCACGAGGTCGACCCGACCGCGCAACCGCCGCCTCCAGCCGGCGTTCCGGCGGCCCGTCCAGGCGCACGTGCAGGACATCGGTGCGGTCGCGCAGCACCATCGCCCCGGCCCGGCCCAGCACCACTCCCCCGGCTCCCTGGGCGATCTCGGCGAGGACCCGTTCGGTCTGCTCGCGGTAGGCCCGCGGGTCCGGGAGCGACGTCGCGGGCATCACCCCGCCCACCGGGTCGGGCATGGTCCCCAGCGACGCGACCAGCCGCCACAGGCCGCGCAGCACCGTCTCGTCGTTGGCCTCCGCCTCGGCGACCGGCACCCCGAGCCGTCCGGCCACCTGCGCCGGGATCGCCCGGTCGTGGAACGGGAGTCCCAACCGCTCGGCGACCGCGTGTGCGACCTCGGGGCCTGCGGCTCCGTAGGCCGCGGAGAACGTCACGACGCCCATGACGGCTCCTCTCCGTGCGTCTCTCCCGCGGAGGGGAGGTCGGCACCGTCCCGATCGTCTACCGGAGTCCGGCCCTCGCCCGGGGCCCGATCCTGGGCCCCGACCTGGGCGGGGGTCGAGGTCCGTTCACCCGCTGGGGGCAGATCCTTGCCCAGGAACACCGCATCGGGTGCGCAGGCATAGATCCCGTAGCCCGGAACCGGCCCGTAGCCGAGGTCCGCGTACAGCGCCAGGGCCTCCGGCTGCTGCCGGCCCGTGTTGAGCACGACGGACGGGTGCCCCGCACGCGCTGCGGCGGCCTCGAGCTCGGCGACGACCGCCTGCGCGAGCCCCCGCCGCCGGAACGCCGGCTCCACGTACACCCGCTTGATCTCCGCCGCACCCGAAGGGAGCGCCCGCCATGCGCCACAACCGGCCGGCACGCCCTCGACCTCGGCCACCAGGAACAGCCCACGCGGCGGCAGGAACTCCCCGGGCTCGACGACGGCACCGTCCGGCCCCCCGTAGCGCGCCACGTACTCGGCCTGCACCTGCTCCACGAGGTAGTGGGCGACCGGGTCGTCGTAGGGCAGGGCGCGGAGAGTCGCCCAGTTGCCGTCCCGCAGTTCGATCCGTCGCTCAGCCGAAGTGGACATGTCCGGCCCTCTCCGCTCCCACGGCACGGATGACCGCCTCGGCCGGCTCGCCCGCGACCAGGACCCCGGGCTCCTTCGCGGCCTTCCGCACCTCGCCGATCGCCGTCCACCCCTCGGGCAGTGCGACTCTCGCCGGGAAGGTCGCCAGCAGCGCATGGTCCTCGCCGCCGGTGAGCACCCAGGCGAGCGGATCGACGCCCAGGGCGAACCCGACCTGCTGCAGCGGCTCCGCGGTCTCCAGACACGTGCGCACCAGCGCGTCCCGGTCCAGGTCGAGGACGACGCCACTGTCCGCCGCGATGTGGCCCGCGTCGGCGAGCAGGCCGTCGCTGATGTCGCACATCGCCGTCGCCCCCGTCTCTGCGGCGAGCGGACCGGCGGCGTACGGCGGCGTCGGTCGGCGATGCGCGGCGACCACGGCCATCGGGCTGGTGAACCCGCGCCGCAGGACCGCCAGGCCGGACGCCGCCCAGCCCAGCCGCCCGGCCAGCGCCACCACGTCCCCCGCTCGGGCGCCAGATCTCAGCACCGGCGCCCGGCCCCCCAGGTCTCCGAGCGCGGTCACCGCGAGGACGACGGATGCGCTGTCCGCCGCGGACGCCACGAGGTCGCCCCCGACGACGGCGGCACCCAGCGGCGCGCACTCCTCCGCCAGTCCGGCCGCGACTCCCTCCAGCCACGCGGTCTGGGTGTTCGGCGGGCAGGCGAGCCCCACCAGCAGGGCGGTCGTCACACCGCCCATCGCGGCGACGTCGGCGAGGTTGGCCGCCGCCGCCTTGTGCCCGATGTCCTCCGCCGACGACCAGTCCCGACGGAAGTGCCGGCCCTCGACGAGCACGTCGGTGGTGGCGACCACCCGGCCGTCCGGCGTCCGCAGCACGGCGGCGTCGTCACCGGGACCGACCTGCGCGGCACGCGCCGTCCCCGCGCGGGCCAGCACGCGGGCGATCACCCCGAACTCACCGACGACCCGCACGCTGTCGGCCGGATCGGCACGGGGGACGAGGGGGCGGGGACGCGTCACCTGCCCCATCCTGCCGCTCGGGTAGGTTGCTCAACTGTCCGCCGCCCGGCGGGCCGGCAGCGTTGCCCGAGGAAAGGTCTCCCGTGGTCCACGCCTACATCCTCATCCAGACCGAAGTCGGCAAGGCCGCCCAGGTCGCCTCGACCATCGCCGAGATCGACGGCGTGACCAAGGCCGAGGACGTCACCGGCCCCTACGACGTGATCGTCAGCGCCGAGGCAGAGACCGTCGACGACCTCGGCCGCCTGGTCGTCGCGCGGGTGCAGTCCGTCGACGGGATCACCCGAACGCTGACCTGCCCGGTCGTCAACCTCTGAGGTCGCACTGACCGGCGACAGCACCGAGGACGCCACCGCAGCGACGGACAACGGCCCGCCGGAGCCGACCCCCGCGCCGCAGGACCCGCTCCGCCGCATCGCCCTGATCGCGACCGCCGTGCTGGTGCCGGTCGTGGTGGCGCTGCTGGTCCTGGGCAACGTCCTCGGCGGCTCGGACACGGGCGACGGCACCGACCACTCGCAGCACAGCGGTGCAGCCGAGATCGAGGGCAGCACCCCGTCCGAGCGGGACGACCTGCCCGTCGTCCCCGTCGAGGTCCCGCCGGTCACCCCCGAGGCGGACGCGTCCTGCCCGGCGGTCATGAGCGGCCTGCCGCTGGAGCTCACCGGTGAGCAGTCCCGCCGGGTGCAGTCGGACTCCCCCTTCGCCTACGCCTGGGGCGACCCGCCGATCGTGCTGGTCTGCGGAGTCGACCGGCCGGCCGGCTTCGTCGTGGGCACCTCCGCGATCCAGATCAACGGCGTCCAGTGGTACGTCGACACGACGGATCCGGACACCACCGTCTGGACGACGGTCGACCGGCCCGTGTACGTGCAGGTCAGGCTGCCCGCGTCCGTGGACAGCGCCCCGGTCACCGCGCTCAGCACCCCGATCGGCCAGGCCCTCCCCTACCGGGATCCCGAGCCCGCGCCCTGAGCGCACGGAGACGACGTCCTCACCCGGGGGGCAGGCGGTCCAGTTGCTCGAAGAGCACCGCCCGGACCTCCTCCTCCGCGGCGTCCTTCGACTCCGCGACGGCCGTGACCGAGACGCTGAACACGCCGTGGGAGCACCAGACGAAGGCGGTCGGTCCGCTCAGCTCCGGTCCGCCGTCCACGGTCAGCATCCGGCAGCCACCGGGCAGGCCCGGCGGGTTCGAGTGCAGGACCCCGTCGTAGTGCTCGGCGTCGTTGCGGGCGAGGTCCTCGGCGTACGCGCCGGCACCGGCCCGCGACTCGAACTGGTCGACGAACACGCCGGTCATCGGCCCGGAGCCCGAGCCCCAGAACCGCTCCCAGCCGTGCCGGTAGCCGAACTCCCGCAGCACCTCCAGCTCGCGGGCGGGGTCGTCGGCGTAGTGGGCGATGTCCTCTAGCCGCTTGGCGCCCGCGGGCGGGTCGAGATCGGCGTCGGGCAACCGGGGCAATCCGGACGGGACCTCGGCAACCACGAGCTCCTCCAGGTCCTCCGCGGACGCCGGCAGGGTGACCGCGGCGGGCGAGGGACGCGGCTCGCCGTCCACGGCGCGCGCGCAGGCGGTCAGGTGCATCAGCCAGGGCAGGACGGCGAGCAGGGCGAGTACCCCACGCGACCGCCCGCGGGTCACCGAACCGGCCGAGCGCCGGTCGCCAGCGCCGTCGCGACCAGCCGGTCCACCAGCTCCGGGTAGGAGACCCCGCTGGCCGCCCACATGCGCGGGAACATCGAGATCGGTGTGAAACCGGGCATCGTGTTGACCTCGTTGATGACCAGCCGGTCGCTGCCGTCGGCCGCCGTCCCGAGGAAGAAGTCGACCCGGGCCAGCCCGCGGCAGTCCATCGCCAGGTAGGCCCGTCGGGACGCCTCCTGCACGGCCGCCGTCTGCGCCGGGGTGAGATCGGCGGGGACGTCGAAGTCGACCGAGTCGTCGAGGTACTTCGCCGAGAAGTCGTACCAGTCGACGCCGGCGCGCAGCCGGATCTCCGCGGGCAGCGAGGCTTCCGGCAGTCCCCCGCCCCGCCGCGCCAGCACGCCGCACTCGATCTCCCGGCCGGGCACCGACGCCTCGACGATCACCTTCTCGTCGACGGCGGCCGCGGTCGCCACCGCCTCGGGGAACTGCGCCCAGTCGGTGACCTTGGTGATGCCGATGCTCGACCCCGCCCGCGACGGCTTCACGAACACCGGCAGGCCGAGCCGCGCACGGACCGCCTCGTCGAGCACGGAGGGGTCGGGGCAGACCGCGCCATCGGCGTCGCGCAGCACCACGTGGTCACCCTGCGGCAGTCCCGCGGCGGCGAGCAGCTTCTTGGTGAACTCCTTGTCCATCGACGCCGCGCTCGAGAACACGCCCGACCCGACGTAGGGCAGGCCGGACATCTCCAGCAGGCCCTGGATCGTGCCGTCCTCGCCGTAGGCCCCGTGCAGGACCGGGAAGACGACGTCGACCTCGGTGAGCGCCCGCCCGACCGCGGCGCCGGCCTCGAGGACGGCGAGGCCCCGCCCGCCCGGATCGCCGACGAGCGACACCGCCGTCCCCCCGGACACCTGGGGCAGGGCACCGTCACGGATCGCCAGCGGCTGCTCGGGGTCGGCGAGCACCCACCGGCCCTCGGGGGTGATACCGACGCGGACGACGTCGTAGCGGTCGGGGTCGAGGGCGGCGATCACGCTGCCGGCCGAGACGCAGGAGATTGCGTGCTCGGCGCTCCGGCCACCGAACACGACCGCGACGCGCACCCTGTCACTCATCAGCGCGACCCTAGCCGAGCCGGTGTGACAACCTCTGCGGGTGCGCGAGAACGTCGGCCCCGGCCTGCGCCTCGCCGGTGCCGCGGTGCACCTGTACACGGCGAGCGGATCGGTGCTGGGCCTGCTCATCGTCCTGGCCGCGTTGGACGGGAACGTCGAGGCCGCGTTGTGGCTGGGCCTGGCGGCGCTGTTCATCGACGGCACCGACGGCATG
>DATHAK010000012.1:0-2924 GCA_035296685.1 Blastococcus sp. | reverse complement strand
GACTACACCTCTGACGCCGGCCGCTCCCGGCTGGCCGGGCTGATCCCCTCGGTGATCGGCCTGACCGGCGACGACCTGCACATCGACGCGCGGATCGCGCTCGGGTCGGCCCGGCTAGCCCTGCCGGTGGCGGCCGCCGAGGGCCAGCGCGTCCTGGCCGTGGGGGTGCTGTCCTGTGAGCGGGTGCTCGCCGACCTGGACGGGCGACCGCCGGGCTCGCTGGAGGAGGGGAGCCGCTCGGCCCTGGCCGAGGTCCCGCAGGCCGCCGCCTGGGCCGCCCGTTTCACCAGCGCCGCCCCGAGCTCGGCGCTCTCGGCCAAGCGGTTCCGTGAGCACGCGGCGCCCACCATCGTCCGTACCGCCGCCCAGGGGATCGCCCAGGCGTGCGTGCCCGACCCCGACGGGATGCTCCGTGACCTGCTGGCCGGGGCGATCGACACCTGCGCCGCCTTGACCCGGCGGGACCCGGGCCCTGCCGCCGCCCTAGACCCGGCCGTGTGGGCGGCCGCCTACCAGCGCACCGGAGGGTAGCCGGTTGGCCGTTAGCTCGGACGCTTGCGTCCCAGGAGATGGAAGACGCGGCTGAGCTGACGGTAGGGGTCGGTTCGGCTGGCTTCGAGCTCGACCGCGGCCGTGGCCGCGACCTGCTTCGCGTCGCTGGGGTCCAGCTCGGCGCCACTGAACTCCAGCCAGTCGACGAACAGCCAGACCCCGTACCAGCGCAGCGGCTCGACCCCGCGGCTGCGCAGGAGCTCGCTGAGCTCCTCCACCGTGTCGGCTCGGCTCGGCACGCCCAGGACCCCGATCTCGGTGCTTGCGTCGAACGAGGCCAAGGCGTCGTCCCATCGCCGTTCCAAGGCCGGGCGTACCGCCATCGCCTTGGCGTTGCCGGTCATGATCGAGACGATGCCACCGCCAGCCGCGCACTGGCACAGCTGGTTGACAAGCGGCTCGGGCTGCTCCAGGTACCCGAGCACCCCATGGCACAACACGGCGGCGAAGCGTCGGCCATCCACCGCCTCGTCGGCGTGCTCGCCGTCGCCCTGCACGAGCGTCACCCGTCGCTGGGCCTCGGCAGGCAGCCGCTGGCGTCGCTGTCGCGCTTTGTCGAGCATCGCCGCCGATGGGTCAAGCAAGGTCACGTTGTAACCGGCTTGGGCCAGCGGGAACGACTGATGACCGGCGCCGCCGCCGACGTCGAGCAGCGGCGCTGGAGGGGGCGGCAGGTGCGCAAGCAGCTGCTGGTGCAACACATAGGTGCGCACCTGCCCCTTCACCGAGGCAGAGGCCGCATCGGCAAACTGGTCAGCCAGACCGGCCCATTCGTCTTCGCCCACAACGCCAAGATACGGCAGGTCCCCTGATCGTCATCTGCCCGTGTGCGGTGGTGCGGCGGGTAGTTGCGCCGTGACGCGGAGCCCGCCAGCGGCCCGGGGGGTGAGGGTGAGGGTTCCGTCGTGTGCTTGGATGATGCTGTTGACGATCGCCAGGCCGAGGCCGACACCGACGTGGTCGGTGCGTCTGCGTTCGGTGCCGCGCTGAAACGGCTCGACAAGCGTCGAAACCATTTGTGGGGTGAGCTGCTCGGCGGTGTTCTCGACAGTGAGCACCACAGTCTTGGGGTGAACGCTGGTCGTGACCCACACGGTGCCCTGTTCAGGCAGGTTGTGGACGATGGCGTTGTGCACGAGGTTCGTCGTCATCTGCAGCAGGAGCGCGTGCGAGCCGATGGTGGGGGTGATGTCGCCGGCGGTCTCGATGGTGACGCCCTGCTTCTCTGCCAGGGGGAGGAGCGTTTCGGTGGCTTCTTCCGCTATGAGGGACAGGTCGAGGCGTTCTCGGGTGAAGGATCGTTGGTCGGCGCGGCTGAGCAGGAGCAATGCTTCAGTGAGGTCGATCGCTCGGGTGTTGACGACGTGGAGCCGGCCGACCAGGTCGACGGTGTCGCGGTTGGGATCGTTGCTGGCCACGTCGAGAAGTGTCTGCGTGATCGCCAGCGGGGTGCGCAGCTCGTGGGAGGCATTGGCCGCGAATCTCTGCTGTTCGGCGACGTGTGCTTCGAGCCGCGCGAGCATGGCGTCGAAGGCGTCGGCGAGTTCGCGGAACTCATCTCTGCGGCCCGGCAGCCGGATTCGGTGGGCGAGCGATCCGTTCGCGGCCACACGTGTGGCGTCGGTGATACGAGCCAGGGGGGCGAGCATGCGGCCGGCCAGAAGCCACCCTCCCAGGAGACCGAATACCAGCAGAAACGCCAGCGCGATGGCCGCGGCCGGAGCGAACGCGCGCAAGAGGAAGGAGTTGTTCCCGGGTACGAAGCCACCGATGGTGCTGATCGCGCCGTCGGGTACGTATCGCAGGAGGAACTCAAACGATTGCCGGGGCTGGCCAGCGAGCCAGGCGGCGGCGAGCATCAAGGCACCTGCGAGCATGAGGAAGGCGGCGTAGCTGAGAGTGAGCTTGAAGCGAACGCTCAACCCAGGCGCTCTATCCACGGTCGCCTCCCTCACGTCCGCCGGGTGCTGTGTCGATGCGGTAGCCGACGCCGGCGACGGTGGCGATGACCCAGGGTTCGCCGAGCCGTTTGCGCAGTGCCGAGACCGTGATGCGCACGGCGTTGGTGAACGGGTCGGCGTGCTCATCCCATCCTCGCTCCAAGAGCTCTTCGGCGCTGACGACACCGCCTTCGGCGCCGACGAGGACTTCGAGCACGGCGAACTGCTTCCGGGTGAGCGCGACATAGCGGCCGTCGCGGTAGACCTCGCGGCGGAACGGATCCAGACGCAGACCTGCGATCTCTCGGACGGGTGGCCTGTTGTGGGGCCGCCTGCGGTCGAGCGCTCTGAGACGGAGCACGAGTTCTCGGAGCTCGAACGGCTTGGTGAGGTAGTCGTCGGCGCCGAGCTGGAACCCGGAGGCCTTGTCGT
>DATHAK010000011.1:0-34053 GCA_035296685.1 Blastococcus sp. | reverse complement strand
CGTCTTCGTCACCGCGGCGGACATGTACCGGCCGGACGAGGTGATCGTCCGAATCGCACGCGCCCTCTTCGGCTGATTGCGCGCGGATCGACGTCTCGACCACCCCGGAGACGTACTTCAGGGCGCAATCGCACCAGCTAGGACCGCTTCGCGGCGATCACGGCGTCGTAGACGGTCCGCTTGGGAAGACCCGTGCGGACGACGACGGCGCGGATCGCCTCCTTGCGCGTGGCGCCCGCCGCCTCCTCCTCGGCGACCGCGACGGCCAGCGCGGCGGCGTCCATCTCCACGGGCACCGGGATCGCACCCGCCACCACCAGCGTGATCTCCCCGCGGACGCCCTCGGCGGCCCACGCGGCGAGGTCGGCCAGCCCGCCGCGCCGCACCTCCTCGTAGGTCTTGGTCAGCTCGCGGCACACCGCCGCCGGCCGGTCGTCGCCGAACGCGCCCGCCGCGTCCGCGAGGGCCTCCGCCAGCCGGTGCGGCGACTCGAAGAACACCATCGTCCGGCGCTCCTCGGCCAGACCGGCCAGCAGCGACCGCCGCTCGCCGCCCTTGCGCGGGAGGAAGCCCTCGAAGCAGAACCGGTCGACCGGCAGCCCGGACACCGCCAGCGCGGTGGTCACCGCCGACGGTCCGGGCACCGAGGTCACCGGTACACCCGCGTCGATCGCCGCCCGCACCAGCGTGTATCCGGGGTCGGACACCGAGGGCATCCCGGCGTCGGTCAGCAGCAGCACGGTGGCGCCGTCGGTCAGCGCGGCCAGCAGCCGGGGCAGCCGCGCCTGCTCCACCGACTCGTGGAAGGTCACCACACGGCCGGTGAGGGTGACCCCGAGGTCCGCGGCGAGCCGGTGCAGCCGCCGGGTGTCCTCGACGGCGAGCACGTCGGCGGTCGCCATCACCTCGCGCAGCCGCGGGCCGACGTCACCCGGTTGGCCCAGGGGTGCGCCACCGAGCACCAGCCGACCGCTCATGGCGACGAGCCTGTCACGAGGGAGAACGCGAACGGTCCACCTACCCTGGCGGCATGGCGGTGCTGGCACCCGAGCGCGCGGAGCAGGAGCCGCAGCAGCCGGAGACGCCCGCGCCCGCCCGCCGCCGGCCCGCGCCCCGGCCGCGGCGCGGCCGCACGCCACCCCTGCCCGACGACACGCGGCTGTCCTGGGTCCTCACGGCGGCACTGGGGATCGCCGGGCTGCTGGTCCGGCTCTGGGGCATCAGCTATCCGCGCGACCTGCTGTTCGACGAGGCCTACTACCCGCCCGAGGCACACGAGCTGCTGACCTGGGGTTTCGAGTACAACCGCGGCTACTCCTTCATCGTCCACCCGCCGCTGGGCAAGTGGCTCATCGCGCTCGGCGAGCAGCTGTTCGGCTACGACTCGTTCGGCTGGCGCTTCCCGTCGGCGGTCGCCGGCAGCATCGCCGTCGTCGTCCTCGTCCGGCTGACCCGGCGGCTGACCGGCTCCACCCTCCTCGGGCTGCTGGCCGGACTGCTCCTGACCCTGGACGGCTTCTCGTTCACGCTCAGCCGGATCGGCCTGCTCGACGTGTTCCTCCAGGCGTTCGTGATCTCGGCCGTGGCCTGCCTGGTGGTGGACCGCGACGTCGTCCGCGCGCGGGTGCGGGCCATGGACGGGGTGCCGGGCCGGATCGGGCCACGCGGCTGGCGGATCGCGGCGGGCGTGCTGTTCGGCGCGGCCTGCGCGGTCAAGTGGAGCGGCGTCTGGTTCCTGGCGTTCTTCGCCGTCCTCTCCCTGTTCTGGGACCGCGCGGCCTGGCGCGAGGCCGGCGTGCCGGGACCCACACGGACGACGATCCGCCGCGGGGTGCCCGGCGCGGTGTGGGCGCTGGGCGCGGTCCCGGTGCTGAGCTACCTGTCGACGTTCACCGGCTGGTTCCTGGGCGAGACGTCGCAGGGCAAGGCGTGGGCGCAGCAGAACCCCGACACCGCGTTCCCGTTCGTCCCCGACGCGCTGCGGTCGCTCTGGCACGAGCACGCGAAGTGGCTGGAGTTCCACAGCGCGCTGTCGACGCCCCACCCGTGGGAGTCCGGCCCGTGGTCGTGGCTGGTGGACGGCCGGCCGATCCTCCTGTGGAACCCGCAGGGCCTCACCGACCCGGCCGGCGAGCAGGTGGTGCGCTACATCCTCATGGTCGGGACGCCGACGCTCTGGTTCGCCTTCGCGCCGGCGCTGCTGTGGATGGTCTGGCGCGTCGTGGCCCGGCGGGACCCGGCGGCGCTGACCGTCCTGGTCGGCATCGCCGCGGGCTGGCTCACCTGGTTCGTGAACCTCGAGCGGACGATGTTCATCTTCTACATGGCTCCGGTCGCGCCGTTCTTCGTGATCGCGGTGACGCTCGCCCTGCAGGACGCCATCGGCCCGGCGCACGCCGACCCGTTCCGCCGGCAAGTGGGGCTGGCGGCGGTGTGCCTCTTCGTGGCGCTGGTCGCCGCGACCTTCGTGTTCTTCTACCCGGTGCTCACCGGCCAGCCGCTGTCGCACTCCGAGTGGCTGCTGCGGATGTGGTTCCCCTCGTGGTTCTGAGGGGTCAGCCCTGCCGGCCCCGGCGCGCGAGGTAGAGCGCCCCGACCACGCCGAACGCCAGCACCAGTAGTGCTCCGACGACGATCAGCACCTGTGCGACCGTCCCGGCGCCCGGCCACAGCCCGCGCAGTCCGTCGGCGATGAACCACAGCGCGATGGCCGCCACGACTCCGCGGCCGATCCAGCGGAGCCGGGTGGCGTGCGCGTCGGCCGACGAGTCGCCCGGCGCGGGGTCGGGGGAGCTCATCGGGGTCTCCTCGCAGGTCGGCTCAGCAGTTGGTGGTGAGTGTCGCCGTCTGCGGCGTCGAGGTCCACGACTGGTAGTAGCCGACGATCCGGTAGGTGTAGGTGACCCCGTTGGACAGCGGGCCGTCCGTGGCCGAGGTCGCCGAGACCGGCGTCAGGTAGCCGGTCAGCTGGACGACGCCCCCGACCAGCCGCTCCACCCGGTATCCGGTGGCCCACGCGCTCGGGGTGGCGGTCCACGTGCCGTTGGCGTACGGCGTGCCCGGCACCGGCCGCAGGGCGATCGTGTGCGTGACCCACTCGGAGTTGAAGCCGGTGGAGGAGCTGCGCGTGGGCGTGGCTCCCGGCCCGGCGAAGCTCTCGTCGGAGGCGGTGGCGCCCTCGGTCGCGGTGCCGGTCCCCGAGTACACCTGCCAGCGCGGGGTGGTGCCGGCCGGGGCGGGCAGGTCCTCCTGGCGCTTGGTGATCGTGTGGAGCAGCACGGTGTTGGCGACGGTGGTCGTCACCGAGGGGGTGGACGCGGTGGCGGAGGCGCCGGTCCGGACGCCGAAGGCCTCGACCGGATCGACGGTCCAGACGCCGTCGTAGGCGGCGATGCCGCCGGCCATCTGCACACCGGAGGACCCGACCAGACCGAAGGTGTGGCTGGCGGGTTCGACGGAGCCGGCCACCTTGTAGAACACGGCCTCGGTCACCTGCCCGCCGCTGTTCGTCCGGCCCAGCAGGGTCCACCCCGACGGGGCCGTCAGACCGCTGAAGAGACCGCTGCGGTTGGCGACCTGCGCCACGAGGACGTCGCCGGCCTGGGTGCCGACCGGTGTGGCGATCGTGAGCTGGTCCTGCGCGCGGTTCGACGACGCGCCCCGGAACACGACCGGAGGCGGCGGGGTGCAGCTCTGGCTGACGGCGATGTTCGTCGGCGGGGCGAGCGTGTTCGTCGAGATGGTCGTCGTCGGCAGGCTCGCCGAGTCCGAGAACGCCGCGTCGGCCGCCGGCACCGCCGTCATCGCGAGGAGGACGACGAACACGCCGGCCAGCCGGGTGAGCCGGATGCGGCTCAGCCCGGCGGGAAGCCGGCGTGGCGGGTTCATGGAGCTCGTTTCTCGGAACGGGCGCGGATACAGGTCGATCCGGTTGTCGGCAGGTCGGACCGCTTCCTCGAGCGGTTCCGCGCAGATCCATTCGATCGGGTGAACAGGGCATACGGTGCTGGCCGGGGCCGCACGGGCAGGAGGGACGACGATGAGCGACGCGAACGACCGGTCCGGTGTGCTGACCGAGGTCGACGGCGACGTCTGGCGGATCACCCTCGACCGCCCGGAGACCGGGAACGCCATCGATCCCGGTCTCGCCGAGGCCCTGGCCGCCGCGTTCGCCGACCGGCCCGACGGCACCCGCGCGGTCCTGCTGCTCGGCGCCGGCCCCCGCTTCTGCGTGGGCGGCGACGTCCACTCGTTCGCCGCTGCCGAGGATCCCGGCGCGTTCGTCGGCCGCCTCGCGCACGACTGGCACGAGGTGATCCGGCTGCTGCTGGCCACCCCGGTGCCCGTTCTCGCCGGGGTGCACGGGGCGGTGGCCGGTGCCGCGATCGGCCTGATCGGGGCCTGCGACGTCGTCGTCTGCGCCCGCTCGACGAAGCTGCGCCCCGCCTACGGCACGATCGGCCTCTCCCCCGACGGCGGCTCGTCGTGGGCCCTGGCCCGGGCGCTCGGCGCGCCCCGCGCGCTCGAGCTCATGCTGACGAACGGCTCGCTCAGCGCCGCGGACGCCCACCTCTTCGGCCTGGTCGGGCGGCTCGTCGAGGACGACGAGCTGCGCGACGCGGCGGTCGCCCTCGCCCACGAGATCGCGGCCGGCCCGGTGCGGGCCATGGTGCGCACCCGCTCCCTGGTGCGGCGCGCCGCGATCCGGACGCTGGACGAGCAACTCGACGACGAGGCGCAGCTGATCGCCGAGTCGGCCGCCGACCCCGAGGGCCAGGAAGGCGTGCGCGCCTTCGTCGAGAAGCGCCCGCCGGACTTCCGCGGCGCCCGCTGATCCGCCGGACCGCCGCGACACCCCCGGCCCTCAGTACCGCCGGTCGATCACCTGGCCCGTCGCGCTGTTCCAGGTGATGTAGCCGCGCTCGAAGTTCGAGCGCCGCCCGCCGGCGATCGAGAACTCGTCGCTGGTCGGGTACCCGAGGTAGGACCGTTCCCAGCCGAGCGCGGCCCACCGCGCCCGGATGGCGCCACGGATCTCGTGCCCTCCGAGCGCCGGGGTCCAGTAGACGGAGCCGCCCTCGAAGTGGTTGAACCGGCCGAAGCCGTCCGGCGTGGGCGTCTCGTTGGTCGTCGGGAAGCCGAGGTGGCCGCCCTCCCAGCCGTACCTGCTCCAGACGCGGTAGATCTCGCCGTAGACGCTGCGCGCGCCGAGTCCCGGCAGGTAGTAGATCCCGCCGTTCTGGAAGTCGTTGTAGCGGCCCCGCCCGTTCGGTGTGGTGAGCTCGCTGCTGCGCGGATAGCGGTGCGGCCCGTCATGGGCCTTCAGCGCCCGGTAGAGGGCACCGATCTCGCCGTAGACGAAGTGCGTTCCCGTCGTAGGCAGCCAGTAGATCGAGGTGTTGTTCCTGGCGAAGTTCGAATACCGCCCGACGCCGTCGCTCCCGGCCAGCTCGTCGGTCAGCGGCTCCCCGAAGTTCACGTGCCCGCCCTGCAGAACGTAGTTCCGCAGGATCTCGCCGTGCACCTCGTGGACGCCCGCCGCCGGTGACCAGTACAGCCGGCCCTGGGCGTAGACGCGGTAGCGCAGCGCCGCGTCACCGGCCTCCGGCGCGGTCGGCGCACCCAGGAGCGTCTGCAGGGCCGGTTCGGCGGCGTAGCGACGGTCGATCGGCGTCAGGTAGGTGGCCGTGAGCGTGGTGGCCGCGTCCGGCATCACGAGGACCCGCTCGCGCGGCTGGCCGTCGTTCCACCGCGAGAAGGTGGCGACGCCGTCGCCGGCCACGACCGGTGCGATGACGGTGACCCGCGCTCCGGCCGCCACCTGGACGCTGGCCTGGGCCAGTCCGTTCACCGTGATGGCGCTGGGGACGTTGCCGGCGACGGTGAGCGTGCGCAGCCTGGGCAGCGCGATGAACGTCTTCGCGCTGCGCACGCCCCACTGGTCGGTGGCCGACGCGGTGATGTCCAGCCTGGTGTCCCCGCCGTGGTCGACGAACGCGCGGGAGTACGTCGGCCCGGTGAACGTCTCACCGGGGTGGTTGTGGCAGTAGCCGCCGCTGCAGTGCACGAGCACCACGTTCCAGGTGACGGTCAGCGCCCCGTCCTCCGGGTCGGTCGCCGTCGCCGAGAGGTCGACCATCTCCCCCACCGCGTACTGCCGGGTGGCCGGGGGCGCGACCAGCTGGACGGCCGGGACGCCGTTGGCCGGCACCACGGTGAAGGTGGTCGAGCCCTGGGCACCCTGTGGGTCGGTCACGGTCAGCCGTGCGGTCAGCGGAGACGTGCCCGGCTCGGGATAGGTGTGCGTGGTGCGCACCCCGGTGCCCCGGGTGCCGTCGCCGTACTCCCAGCTGTAAGTCAGCGTCCCGCCGTCCAGGTCGCTGGAACCGCTGCCGTCGAACGTGAAGGTCCGGGCCTGGCCGGCCACGTTGGCGACCGTCGCGACGGCGGTGGGTGGCCGGTTGCCCGGCAGGTAGACCAGCCGCCGGATCCGGGAGCCTCCGATGTCGGCGTAGACGATGTCGCCGTTGGACGCGCTGGCGAACTTCACCGGCAGACCGTTCTCGGTGCCGAATCCGCCCGCCTCGGGCTGACGGACCAGCACGCCCTGGGCGTCGTAGCGCAGGGTGTACACGCGCTGCGAGGCGTAGTCGCCGAAGAAGTACGCGCCCCGGTACTCCGCGGGGTACGAGGAGCCCGTGTACACGATGCCGCCGGTGACGCTGGTGCCGAGCGGCCCGTGGATGTAGGTCCACAGCGGCGCGGAGTTGCCGACGCCCTGGCAGGCGGCCATGTCCCGGTAGCCCGGCGTCCGGGTGTTCCCCTCCCAGCAGGGCCACCCGTAGCTCGCGCCGGGGCGGATGAGGTCGACCTCCTCCCAGGTCGACCAGCCCACGTCACCCAGAATCGGCGCCCCGGTGGCGGGGTCCAGGCTCACCCGGAACGGGCTGCGGAAGCCGCTGGCGTAGATCCGACTCCGCCACGAACTCGGGTGGGCCGCGTCGTAGTACGGGTTGCCGGCGACGCCGCGGCCGTCCGGCGTCATGTGCAGGAGCTTGCCGTAGCCGGTGTTCAGGTCGAGCGCACGCAGCGCGAAGGGGTCGACGAACCGGAAGTCCGCGGCGTCGCCCATGGTCACCCACAGGGTGCCGTCCGCGGCGGCCACGATGCCCGTGACGGTGTGGACGTCGGCCTGCACCGGGAGGTCCCAGATCACCCGCTCGGCGCCCAGCGAGGTCGGCGGGTTGCCCACGACGGGGACGGCGCTCAGCCGCGCCGTCCACTGGCCGTTCACCGTCAGGGTCCTGGCCAGGTAGATGATCTTCGACGTCGCGTAGTCGGAGGCGACGGCGAGGCCGGACAGACCCAGGTCCTGGACGGTCACCACCGGGAACGTCGCCAGGGTCCGGGTGGCCGTGCCGTCGGCGGAGACCCAGGCCACCCGGCCGTTCTTGCCGGTCGTGAAGTAGCTGCCGTCGGGAGCGAAGGCGAAGTCGGTCAGGAGTTCGGTCTGGCCGCTGGGCATGTCGCGCACGACGAAGCCGGACGGCAGGGTGGGCGCCGCGACCGCCGGGGCCGGTGGCCACGCCGCCGACGTCGCCAGCAGGAGCAGCACCACAACGAGACGAATCAATGCCGCACGTAGGGTGACGGCCGTCATCACTCTGCGTCCCCCGTTCATGGGCCGGAGTTTGACCGCCTTCGGCCGATTTCCAGGCCGCATCCGGCACGAAGCACCCGCACGACGGTCACAAGAATGAGCAGGTCTCGGCATGCCCTCGCGGAACGACCTGTGCCGATCACCCTGTGTGATGCCCATCGGCCGGCCGAGGGCAGAAGGACGCCGGGCGGACATGCGGAACGCCGCCGGGGTCGAATGCCCCGACGGCGTCTGCGGTTGCTGCTGTGAAGGTGTGGAGCTGAGGGGAGTTGAACCCCTGACCCCCTCGATGCGAACGAGGTGCGCTACCGGACTGCGCCACAGCCCCTTCAGACGGAAGAATACCGGCTCGGCTCCCCGACGCCACCACCGGGGCGGCGTCGAGGGCCCCCGTCAGCCGAGCGCGACCCGCGGCTGGTACTCGTCGATGTCCGCGAAACCGATGTCGTCGTCGTCCAGGCCCACCACGGCGCTGTGCTGCCAGCCGGCCGGGGCCGGCGTGCGGGCCGCGACCACGCGGCCGGGGCGCAGCGGGTGCACCGGCGCCAGCGGGACGCTCGGGTGCGGCAGCTTCGGCAGGCTGTCCTGGGCCACCGTCTCGTGGACGGCGTCCTCGTGCTCCACCGGCTCCGGACGGGCCCGCAGCGCCTCGCGGGCCGCGGCACGCGCCGCCCGCCGGGCCGCCAGCCGCTCCCGGCGGGCGACCTTGCGCAGCACCAGCACGTAACCGACGACGGCGACGTCGAGCACGACCTGCACACCCCAGAGCCAGGGGCTGTAGACCAGCGCGCCCACCACGGTGAGCAGCGCCAGCGCAGCCAGGCCGCCGAGGGTGCGCCGCCGGAGGGCGTGCACGTCCACCTGCAGCTCACCGCTGGTGCGCAGCAGGTCACGGTCGATGGCCACCCGTTCGGTGGCGGCGTGGACGGCGGGGTCCACGGTCCGGCGCCGCTTCAGCGTCCGACCAGCGTCGGCCAGCTCCACCCGGCCCTGTGCGTCGCCGCGGGTCACCACCATGGGCACCAGCACGACGAACCACAGCACGACCAGAGCGGCCAAGAGCACGCCCGATCCCATTCGAACACCACCTGTCACATCAGTCACTCGCGACGGGAAGGTTATGGGCCGACGGGGTCCGCCACCGGGAGGCGCGCGGTGTGTCGCTGATCAGTTGAGTGACCGGTGTGACGACTGGGGCGTGTCGCCCGCGACGTCCCCCACCGGGCGGCGCTCAGCGTGGTACGTGCGCCTGCCAGTGCGCGAGCACGCCACCGGGGAGGTCCTCGGCCAGCAGCGCGTAGGCGATGTGGTCGCGCCAGTCGCCGTCGATGTCGAGGTACCGGCGCAGCAGGCCCTCCCGCTGGAAGGCGAGGCGCTCGACGAGCCGCTGGCTGGGCAGGTTCTCCGGGCGGATGTCGGCCTGGACGCGGTGCAGGCCCACCGGCCCGAACGCGTGGTCGCAGACCAGGGCCACGGCCAGCGAGGCCATCCCCCGGCCCGCGACCGAGCGGTCGATCCAGTAGCCGAGATATCCCGAGCGGAGCGCGCCCCGGACGATGTTGTCGATCGTCACCTGGCCCGCCAGCCGGCCCTCGACCCGGACGGCGAACGGCAGCGAGGTGCCCAGCCGGGCCCGGCGCGCGACGGCCCGCCGCATGGCGAGGTAGGCGGCCGGCGTGTGCCGGGCCGACCAGGACACCGCCGCCGTCGGCTCCCAGGGGCTCAGCCACGACTGGTTGGCCAGCCGCACCCGGCTCCACTCGGCGGCGTCCCGGCGGCGCATGGGGTGCAGCTCCACCGGCCCCCAGGCGAGCCGCGCGGGCCAGCCGGGGTGCAGGACGGGGTCCAGCTCAGCCGCCCAGCAGCAGCGGCATGACGGTGACCAGCCCGCCGGCCGCCACCTCCGTGACGTCCTCGTCGATCACGATCAGGCAGTTGGCCCGAGCCATGCGCGCCAGCAGCGCATCGGTGCCGTCGCCGACCGGCTCGACCACGTAGCCGCCGTCGGGGTGGCGCATGACCGTGCCGTGGAGGTACTGGCGGTAGCCCAGCGGCGACACGAGCTGCTGACCGGAGATCGCCTGCACGGTGCGCCGGAACAGCTGCCGCTTGCCCAGCATCAGCCGGATCGCCGGGCGCACGAACACCTCGAACGCGACCAGCGCCGCCACCGGCTCGCCGGGGATGCACATGACCGGGATCTGGTCGCGGCCCAGCCGGCCGAAGCCCTGGGACGGCCCCGGGTGCATCGTCACCTGCCGGAACCGCATCTCGCCCAG
Organism: Blastococcus sp.; assembly: GCA_035296685.1. Lineage (GTDB taxonomy): Bacteria > Actinomycetota > Actinomycetes > Mycobacteriales > Geodermatophilaceae > Blastococcus_B. The sequence goes on along the minus strand of DATHAK010000011.1, from coordinate 24,114 downwards.
CTCGGCCATCGCCTCCTGCACCATGTCGAACCCGCCGCTGGCGAAGGTCCCGGCGATGAGCACGAGATCGCTGCGCAGCAGCTGGCTCTCCAGCACCTCGCCCAGCCGCCGCCGGTCGGTCGGCAGGATGCCCGAGCGGTAGGCCTCGGCGCCGGCGTCGCGGGCGGCCGCGGCGAGCGCGTAGGAGTTGACGTCGACGACCTGGCCGGGCGCGGGCGTGGTGCCGACGTCGACCAGCTCGGTGCCGGCGCAGAGGACGGCGATCCGCGGGCGCGGGCGCACCAGGACGCGCTCCCGGCCCACGGCGGCGAGCAGGCTGATCTGCGCCGGCCCGATGGGGGTGCCGACCTGCACGGCCGGGTCGCCGGGCGCGACGTCGTCCCCGGTGCGGCGCACGTAGCTGCCGGCCGGCGGCCCGGCGTGCACCGAGACGCGCACCGCTCCCTGGTCGGTCCACACGGCGGGGACGACGAGGTCGGCGCCGGCGGGCAACATGGCGCCGGCCGCGACCTTCAGGGCGAGGCCCGGGCCGATGGACGACGGCGCGGTCGCCCCGGCGACGCTCTCGCCGATGACCGCCAGCTCGACGGGCAGGTCCGGCGTGGCCTGCACGACGTCCTCGGCGCGGACCGCGTAGCCGTCCAGTGCCGCCTGGTCGAACGCCGGGAGCGCCCGCTGGCTCACGACCTCCTCGGCGCAGAGCAGGCCCTGCGCGTCCAGGACGGCGAGCTCGATGGGGTCGACGTCCGGCACCGCCGCGAGGATCTCGTCGAGGTGCCGCGTGACCGAGCGGATGGGCGCCAGCCCCTCCGAGAGCTGCATGGGGTACGCGGGCGGGGTCTCGGGCTCGGCGGTCGCGGTCGCGGTGCCGCCGCCCACGGCGATCGGGCCGGTGCGACGCGGGGGTGCCATGGGCATGTCGACCTGGGCGGTGTCCCGGTGTCCCCGGTACCCGCCGTTCCCGCCGTCCGTGGAACCGCTCATCCGCCCGATCGTGCCCCTAGTGCCTGCCGGTCAGGACGACGACGCGCCCTCGGGGGCCAGGTCGGCGACGAACTCCCGCAGCCAGGACCGCAGCGGCGGGCCCAGATCGTCGCGCTCGCTGGCCAGCCGGATGACCGCCTTGAGGTAGTCGAGGCGGTCGCCGGTGTCGTACCGGCGGCCGCTGAAGACGACGCCGTGCACCGGCTCGCCGCGCTCGACCAGCGTCGCGAGGGCGTCGGTCAGCTGGATCTCGCCGCCGCGACCCGGCGCGGTCTCCCGCAGCACGTCGAAGATCACGGGGGCCAGCACGTAGCGGCCGATGATGGCCAGGCTGCTCGGCGCCTCGTCGACCGGCGGCTTCTCCACCAACCCCGTGACGGTGACCACCTCGTCGCCGTCGATCACCGGGTGCTCGCCCGGCTCGATCGCCACCGCGCCGTACTTGTCGATGTTCTCCCGTCCCACGTCGAGCAGGGCGACCACCGAACCGCCGTGCTCGGCCTGGACGGCCAGCATGTGCTCGAGCAGGTGGTCGCGGGCGTCGATGAGGTCGTCGCCCAGCAGGACCGCGAAGGGCTGGTCGCCGACGAATGCGGCGGCCTGGAGCACCGCGTGCCCGAGGCCCATCGCCTCGCCCTGCCGCACGAAGTGCACCTGCGCGACGTCGGTGGACTCGAGCACCGACGCCAGCCGGTCGCCGTCACCCTTCTTCTCCAGGGCCGCCTCGAGCTCGGGGTGGCGGTCGAAGAAGTCCTCGATGGCGGCCTTGTTGCGGCCGGTCACCATCAGCACCTCCCGCAGCCCCGCGCGCGCGGCCTCCTCGACGATGTACTGCAGCGCCGGGCGGTCGACGACCGGCAGCAGCTCCTTGGGGACGGCCTTCGTGGCGGGCAGGAAGCGGGTGCCCATCCCCGCGACGGGGATGACGGCCTTGCGTGCCGGGCGGGCGCTCGGGCTGGGCATGCCAGGCAGCCTAGCTAGCCTGCGACGGTGACCCCCTCCCCCGATGCCGACTCCGGCGCCGGTCCCGCTGCCGCGAAGGCCGCGCTGCGCGAGCAGCACCGGGCGCGGCGCGAGCGGCGGTCGGCGCGCGAGCGGGAGACCGCGGCCGCCGCGGTGGCCACGGCGCTGCTCCGGGGACTCGCACGGGTGCGGGCCTTCGCCGCCTACGTCCCCGACGAGACCGAGCCCGGCCACGGCCGGATCCCGGCCGCCTTCACCCAGCTCGGCGCCCGCGTGCTGCTGCCGGTGGTGCCGACCGACGGCCGCGAGCTGGGCTGGGCGGTGGACACCGGCCGGCTGGCACCCGGTCGGCACGGCCCGCTGGAGCCGGTCGGCCCCCGGCTGGGACCGACGGCGATCGGGACGGCGGACGTGGTCGTCCTGCCCGCGGTGGCCGTGGACCGCACAGGCGTGCGCCTGGGGCGGGGCGGCGGCTACTACGACCGGGCGCTCCAGCACGTCCGCCCCGGTGCCGTGCTCGTCGCGGTGGTCTTCGACGACGAGTTCCTCGACGAGCTGCCCGTCGAGCCGCACGACCGGCGGGTCACCGCGGTCGTCACTCCCTCCGGCGGCTGGCAGGCGTTACCCGCCGTCGGATGAGGCCCGGTGTGGGCATGTACGGCGGCGACCGCGATCATTCCGGCATGAGCGGACCGCTGGACGGCGTCCTCGTCGTCGACCTGACCCGCGCCCTGGCCGGCCCGCACGCGGCGATGATGCTCGGCGACCTCGGCGCCCGCGTCATCAAGGTGGAGAGCCCCGGCACCGGGGATGACACCCGCGGCTGGGGGCCGCCGTTCGTACAGCCCGACCGAGGCGAGCGGGAGTCGACGTACTTCCTGTCGACGAACAGGAACAAGGAGTCGATCACCCTCGACCTCAAGGACGACGCCGACAAGGCGGTGCTCACCGAGCTCCTGCGGCGGGCCGACGTCCTGCTGGAGAACTTCCGTCCCGGCACGCTCGCCCGTCTCGGCTTCGGCACCGACGTGCTCGCGGAGCTCAACCCGCGGCTGGTCACGCTCGCCATCAGCGGATTCGGTCACGACGGTCCCGAGGGCGGGCGGGCCGGGTACGACCAGATCGCCCAGGGTGAGGGCGGCCTGATGTCGCTGACCGGCTCGGGACCGGACGACCCGCAGCGGGTCGGCGTCCCGATCGGCGACCTGCTGGCCGGCATGTACGGCGCCTACGGCGTGCTGGCCGCCCTGCTCGAGCGGGAGCGCACCGGACGCGGCCAGGTCGTGCGCACCTCGCTGCTGGCGGCGATCGTCGGCGTGCACGCCTTCCAGGGCACCCGGTGGACCGTCGCAGGCGAGGTCGGTCGCGCCCAGGGCAACCACCACCCGTCGATCGTCCCGTACGGCCTGTTCTCCTGCGCGGACGGCAGCGTGCAGCTCTCCTGCGGCAGCGAGGGGCTGTGGCGGAAGCTCTGCGCGGAGTTCGGGTTCGACCCCGCGGCGCCCGGCATGGCCACCAACGGCGAGCGGGTCGGGAACCGCGAGAAGGTCATCGAGCTGCTCGAGAGCGCCTTCGCCGACATCCCCGCAGGGGACCTGCTCGCGCGCCTGGCCGCCGCCGGGATCCCGGCCGGCAAGGTGCGCACCATCGACGAGGTCTACGGCTGGGACCAGGCCCTGTCCCAGGGCCTGCTGGTGGACGTCGACCACGCCACGCTGGGGCGGGTGCAGCTGCCCGGCCCGCCGCTGCGGTTCTTCGCACCCGGCGCGGACGGCGAGACCGAGACCACCCGCCGCGAGCACGCCGCCCCGCCGGTCCTGGGGGCCGACGGCGACGCGATCCGCGCGTGGCTGTCCCGCGCCGACGGCGTGCCGCAGCCGGCGACCGACGACATCGAGGACGGACACGCCACGTGACTCCACCCGCACCCGCCCGGCCCGCCCGGGTGGACGCCCGCACCCTGCGCGACCGCGTCCTCGATCCCGGCTCGTGGAAGTCGTGGGACTCCCCCGTCCCGCCCCGCGCCGTCGACGACGACTACGCCCGGGAGCTGGCCGAGGCCGCGCAGAAGACCCGGCAGGACGAGTCGATCATCACCGGCGAGGGGACGCTGCGCGGCCGCCGCGTGGCCGTCGTCGCCGGGGAGTTCGGGTTCCTCGCCGGGTCGATCGGGATCGCGGCCGCCGAGCGGCTCATCGCGGCGGTGGAGCGGGCGACCGAGGAGGGGCTGCCGCTGCTGGCCGCGCCGGTGTCGGGCGGCACGCGGATGCAGGAGGGCACCGTGGCCTTCCTGCAGATGGTCGGGATCACCGCCGCCATCGCCCGGCACAAGCAGGCGGGCCTGCCCTACCTGGTCTACCTGCGCAATCCGACCTTCGGCGGCGTGCTGGCCTCGTGGGGATCGCTCGGGCACGTGACGATCGCCGAGCCGGGGGCGTCGATCGGCTTCCTCGGGGCGAGGGTCTACGAGGCGCTGTACGGAGAGCCGTTCCCGGAAGGCGTGCAGACCGCCGAGCACATGGCCGAGCGGGGGCTGATCGACGCCGTCGTCCCGCACGAGGAGATCGGGGACGTGGCCGACCGGGCGCTGCGGGTGCTCGCCGCCCGCCAGACCTGGCACCTCGACGTCCGCGGCGCCGAGCGGCCGACCGCCGAGGACGGCAGGGACGCCGACGATCCGGAGGACGGCCGCACGGCGTGGGACGTCGTCACCGCCTCCCGCCGTCCCGACCGGCCGGGTGTGCGGCGGCTGCTGCGCACCGCCGCCACCGACGTCGTCGGGCTGTCCGGCACCGGCGCCGGCGAGAAGGACCCAGGGCTGCTGCTCGCCCTGGCCCGCTTCGGCGGGGCGCCCTGCGTCGTCCTCGGTCAGGACCGGCGCGGCCAGTCGATGTCCGCGCCGCTCGGGCCGGCGGCGCTGCGCGAGGCCCGTCGGGGCATGCACCTGGCGGAGGAGCTGAGACTGCCGCTGGTGACCCTCATCGACACGCCCGGCGCCGCGCTGTCCCGGGAGGCGGAGGAAGGCGGGCTGGCCGGGGAGATCGCCCGCTGCCTGCACGACATGGTGATCCTCCAGGCCTCGACCCTGGCGGTGCTGCTGGGCCAGGGCACCGGCGGCGGGGCGCTGGCCCTGGTTCCCGCCGACAGGGTGCTGGCGGCGGCCAACGGCTGGCTCGGCCCGCTGCCGCCGGAGGGCGCCTCGGCGATCGTCCACCGGACGGTCGACCGGGCCGACGAGATGGCCGCCCACCAGGGCGTGCGGGCCACCGACCTGTGGCGGGCCGGCATCGTCGACCGGGTCGTGCCCGAGCGCCCCGACGCCGCCGACGAGCCGGTGGAGTTCTGCGAGCGCCTGGGCCGGGTGCTCGGTGAGGAGCTCGCCGGCCTGCTCGGCCGCGACGACACCGAGCGGTACCGCAGCCGGCTGCACCGCTACCGCCACCTGGGTCGCTAGTCGGCGTTCACCCCAGGCCCGTGGTCGCCGCCCCTGGCCCGTGCCGCTGGGGCCGCGACCACATGTCTGGGGCGGTGGCTAGGCGCCGGTGTCCGAGCCGTGCTCGACGCGCAGGCTGTGATCGGGGTCGAGCCGCTCCACCACGGCTTCCAGCGCCTCGCACAGGATGCGCGTCTGCTCCTCGGTGAGCGGGGCGAACACGGCCTCGCGGACGGCGTCGACGTGTCCGGGCGCCACGGTGCGGACGACGTCCCATCCCTCGTCGGTCAGCACCGCGAGGTTGCCGCGCCCGTCGTCGGCGGCTCGCTCGCGGCGGACCCATCCCCGCTGCTCGAGCCGGGCCACCGTGTGCGACAGGCGGCTCTGCGACTGGTTGGCCCGCCGCGCGAGATCGCTCATCCGGCGGCTGCGGGACGGCGACTCCGAGAGCATGGCGAGGACGACGTAGGCGGCGTGGCTGATGCCCGCGTCCCGCTGCAGCTGCGCGTCCAGCGCGCGCGGCACCAGCTCCGACGCGGTGAGCCACGCACGCCAGGCCTGCTGCTGCTGGTCGGTCAGCCACCGGTCCGCCACGGGTCGTGACCGTACTGCCCGCCGGCAGCGCACCGCGGAACGGGCAATCCCGGGCAGCGGCACGTTCTCGGCGAGCGTTCCGATTGCGGATGTCGAGCGTGAGATCGCGGTTCGCCCCGTGTGCGCGTGACTGCGTCGGCGGGCACGAGATTTGCGGTTCCGGGATGCCGGCTGCAGGTGTCCGATAGGACCGCGAACTGGGCGGTCGACGTGCGCTACCGTCGCGCCCTCCGCCGAGGGGGTGCTCGATGGCGAGGATGCCCAACCCGAGAGTGCTGGTCGAGGTGCTGCGCGGCGGGAACCTCCGCGCGCGGCTGCGCGCGGCGCGGGACGGGCAGGCGGCGGTTCGCCTGCAGCTGGTCGCGGCGGCCATCGATGTCGGGGTGCTCGACGCGCTCGTCGGCGGGCCGGTCAGCACCGCTGCGCTGGCCGACCGCCTGGGTGCGCCCGATCCCGACCTGCTGGCGGCCTACCTCCGCGTGCTGGCGGCGGCGGGGTTCATCACGGGCGAGGGCTCATGGGCGCTCACCACGGCCGGTCGAGCGGTCGTCGACGACGACCAGGTGCGGGCCATCTACGAGGGCTTCGGCGGCTACCACACCGAGCTCTACCGGGAGCTGCGACCGCTGCTCTCCGGCGGCCCGCGACGCCGCGACATCGAGGAGCAGGCCGAGGTCATCGCCCGGCTCTCCGCCGTCTTGGAGCCGCTGCTCCACGACCTGCTCACCCGGACGGTCCGCGAGCGCCGGCCGCGCCGGGTGCTCGACATCGGGTGCGGTGCCGGCCTGCACCTGGCGGCGATGCTCGAGGCCGCTCCGGAGGCCACCGGCGTGGGTGTGGACGTCGACCCCGACGCCGCGGCGCTGGCCCGGCGCACCCTGAGCGAGCGGGGCCTGGCCGAGCGGGCCAGTGTCGAGGCGGTCGACATCCGGAAGGCGCTCGCCGCCGGTCGCCCCGGCGCCCTCCTCGACCGCATCGACCTGGCCCTGCTCGCCAACGTCATCTACTACGTACCGGTCGACGAGCGGGTGGAGCTGCTGAGCGCGGTCGCCCGCCTGCTCGCCCCCGGCGGCGCCCTCGTGGTCGTCACCACCGTGGCGGGGCCGCAGCTGTTCAGCCGGCACCTGGACCTGTTGCTGCGGGCGCAGGAGGGCCGCATGGAGCTGCCCGCCGTCGACCTGCTGCTCCGGCAGCTCCGCGAGGCGGGCCTGCAGCCGGACCCACCGGAGCGGATCGGTCCGGCCGGCGCTGCACTCAGCGCAGTGACCGCCATCCGCTGAGGACGTCGGTCACCCGGGTCGATCGGTAGCGGGCCCCGGCTGCAGAGACGACTGCCGCCCAGATGCGGCACTGGGGGCGGAAGGCCCTCCGAGGCGCCGAACGGCCACGCCGCTGCCGGCAATGTCGGCGGCGGAGATCACCCGGCCGCAATCCTCCGCACGCGACCGCAATCCCACACGTGACGCTCGCCGACAGACGTGGACGCACGGGGGTGGAATGGCGCATCATTGGCACTCGCCGGGGGAGAGTGCCAGACCGGCAGCAGACCGCCGCACCACCAGGGAGCCATCGCCGTGCCCACGTACGAGTACGCCTGCACCAACCCCGAGACCAAGCACCAGTTCGAGGTCGTGCAGTCCTTCAGCGACGCTCCGCTGACCGAGTGCCTCGAGTGCGGCGCCCCCGTCCGCAAGGTCTACGGCTCCGTCGGCGTGGTGTTCAAGGGGTCGGGCTTCTACCGCACCGACAGCCGCTCGGGTGCCTCCTCGTCCGACAAGTCCTCGTCCGACAAGGCCGCGTCCAACGGTTCCTCCACCAAGGACGGCGCGTCCTCGACGAGTTCCTCCACCTCGTCGCCGGCCAAGGACAGCTCGTCGTCGTCCTCCTCCACCAGCGGCAGCGGGTCCAAGGCCGCCAGCTGAGCGCCTCGTCCACAGCGGCACGGGCCGTCCACAACCCGCGCTGACCGGCTCTCCCCTCCCCCGGCCCAGGGCAGCCTGGCGGGGTGCTGCCCCGCCTGCGCCGCCCGCGCTTTCTGCTGCTCACCGCCCGCCGCGTCGCCGCCGGCCTGCTCGCGGTCGCCGCGCTGTTGCTCGCGCTGCGACCGGAGCCCGCCCCGGCACGAACCGTCCCGCCCGATCTCGTCCCCGTCGCGGTGGCAGCGGCGGACCTGCCGCCGGGCACCCGGCTCGGCGCGGGTGACCTCACTCTTCTTCGGTTCCCTCCCGCGCTGGCACCCGCCGGGGTGGTCGCGGAGCCCGACCGGCTGGTGGGCCGGGTGCTGGCCGGCGGCGTCCGGGCCCGCGAGCCGCTCACCGATGCCCGCCTGGTCGGCGCCGGCCTGACGGCATCGCTCCCCCGCGGCCAGGTGGCGGCGCCCGTCCGGCCGGCCGACCTCGCGGTGGCGGCGTTGGTCCGCACCGGCGACCGGGTGGACGTCCTGGCGGCCCTGCCGGACGGCGCACCGGCCGACGTCGTCGCTGCGGGAGCACTGGTGCTGGCCGCGCCCGGTCCGGGCACCGACCAGCCGGACGGCCTCCTCCTGCTCGCGGTCGATCAGGCGACGGCCGCGCGGCTGGCGGCGGCGTCGGCCACGGCGACGCTCACCGTCACGCTGGCGCCGCCGTGATCCCCCGCGGGGCGCCTGGCAGGGGAGCCAGGACTGTGGCTGGATGTCCCGGTGTCCATGCGCCTCAACGCCTTGCGCGACCTCCGTGACGTCCCCGGGTACACGGGGATGTCCGGCTTCAAGAGCTTCCTGCTGCGCGGCAACGTCGTCGACCTCGCCGTGGCGGTGGTCATCGGCGCGGCGTCCACCGGGGTGGTGAACCCCTTCGCCGACTCGTTCCTGAAGCCGCTCATCGGTCTGCTGGGCGGGGGTGGCGAGCTCGGCGGCGTCCTCGAGGTGAACGGTCAGACGTTCACCTACGGGGCGTTCCTCAGCACGGTGATCACCTTCCTGATCACCGCCGCCGTCATCTACTTCCTCGTGGTGCTCCCGCTGCACAAACTGCTCCAGCGCCAGGCACGCGGGGAGCTGCCCCCGCCGCCGAGTCCGACCGAGATCGAACTGCTCGCCGAGATCCGCGACCTGCTGCGCGCGCAACAGGCGGGCTCGGCGGCGGAGAGCACGACCGGCCGGCACGGCCAGGCCCCCGCCGACGGCGTCTGAGTGGCTCAGTCGCTCCCCCAGTGCGGAGGCCGGTCCTCCAGGTAGCGCCGGTCGTCGTCCGCCGGCTCGGCGGGTCGCTCGCCCCAGCCGACGTCGCTGTCGTCCGGCGCCCGGCGCACCGGCCCGGGTGCGGCCGCCCGCGCCGGCGCCTCGACCAGCGGCTGGCCCAGGTGCTCGACGACCTCGGCGGCGGGCAACGCGGCCAGCAGCGATCCGGAGACGGCCAGCTTGCTGCCCCGGACGCCCGAGCCGATGACGACGAGGCCGGCGGCGGCCACGGCGGCGTCGACCAGCACCGGCCACTCCCCCGGCAGCCCGATCGGAGTGATGCCGCCGTAGGCCATGCCGGACTCCGCGACGGCGACGTCCTGCGGCGCGAAGGACGCCTTGCGCGCCCCGAGGTGCCGCCGCACCAGACCGTTCACATCGGCGCGGGTGGTGGCCAGGACGACGCAGGCGGCCAGGGTGGTCTGGCCGGCCCGGCGGGCGGCGACGACCACGCAGTTCGCCGACGCCTCCAGCGGCACCGCGTAGGCGGCGGAGAAGGCGGCAGTGTCGGCCAGGTCGTCGTCGATCTCGGCGACCCAGACCTCGCCGGCGACCGACTCGAGCGCCGCCGCCACCGGAGCACCGAGCAGGTCGGGCCGCTCGGTCGAGGGCAGCCAGGTCAGGGAACCGAGCCGGGGCGGGGTCATCGGGGCAGACCGGGTCGCAGCAGCACGATCCGATCCTGCGGCACCGCGGCAGCCACCCGCAGCCCGGGTGGCCGGATCGCGGCGGTTCCCGGCCGGGCCCCGACTGTCGGCCGTGGACGGCTCCCGCCAGGATGTGGCCATGATCGGCCAGCTCCACTCCGTCGTGATCGACGCCCCGGACGCCCACGCGCTCGCCGGCTTCTACGCCCAACTGCTGGGCATGGACGTCAAGGGCGACCCGGGGGACGACTGGGTCGTCGTCACCGGTGCCGGCTATCGCATCGCCTTCCAGCAGGCACCGGACCTGAAGCCGCCGGACTGGCCCGATCCCGAGCGCCCGCAGCAGTTCCACCTCGACATCCGCGTGGCCGACGTGGACGAGGCCGAGCCGAAGGTGCTCGCCCTGGGCGCCCGCAGGCTGCCCGGGGGCGGCGGCGACTTCCGCGTCTACGCCGACCCGGTGGGCCACCCCTTCTGCCTGGTGTGGGACGCGTGAGCGCCGAACTGCCGTCGGTCGACCTCGCCGCCAAGAGCCCGTTCGTGGCGGCGATGAAGTTCGAGGTCACCGAGGCGACCGGGTCCCGGGTCACCGGGCACGTCGAGCTGGGGCCGGATCAGCACACGCCCTGGGGCGTCGTCCACGGCGGCGTCTACTGCTCGGTCGTCGAGTCGGCGGCCAGCATCGGCGCCAGCACGGCGGTGGTGGAGCACGGCCAGTTCGCCGTCGGCGTCAACAACACGACCGACTTCATCCGCGCCATGACGTCCGGCCGGGTGGACGTCCTCGCGGAGCCGATCCAGCAGGGCCGTACCCAGCAGCTCTGGCAGGTACTGCTCACCCGCCCCGACGACGGAAAGCTGGTGGCGCGGGGGCAGGTCCGGCTGCAGAACGTGCCGCTGCCGGGTGCCGGGGCCTAGGGGCCGACGACCGCGGGGTCGAGGACGACCCGGAACAGCGCCCGCGGGTCCTGCAGCGAGGCGGGCGGCAGCGCCGCCGACCGCGCGACCACCCGGTCCCACCGGGCCGGACGGCGGTGCGGCAGCAGCTCGCGGCCCTGGAACAGGTAGTCGCCGACCACCTCACCCAGCAGCAGGCCGGCACCCCCCTCGATCGGCAGCGCCACCCGGTCACCGGGACGCACCTCGTCCAGGAAGGCCGACAGCTGGCGCAGGTCCTTGGCCGGCCGCCGTCCCGACAGCTCCTTGGCCAGCGCCCGCAGCTCGGCGGGTGCCAGCCCGGTCGCGTCGACGTCGATGCCCGACTGGACGCCGAGGCCGACCACGCCCGCCGCGAGGCAGGCACCGAGCTCGGTATGCGCTCGGGGGCGGACCACCCACACCGGCGTCCCGTCGGAGGTGGCCGCGGGCGGCACCTCGTCCGGCTCGGGCCACACGTAGGGCAGGTCGTCGGGCTCCGGGCCGAACCGCTCGACGAAGCGCGACCGGTAGAAGCCCGGATCCTTGGCCACCAGGTTGGACCGGTGCGATCGGTGCAGTGCCTCGTCGCCGAGCCAGGACGGCAGCCGGCCGTCGGCACCCAGCCGGTCCTGCGGAACGCCCACGACGTCGGGGGCGAACTCCCCGATCTGGTGCTCGGTGCTGTCGGCGAAGCCGCGTTCCCGCCAGACGCGCACCATGGCCAGGCCGTAGGCGACCAGCGCCGGCGTCCGGCCGCGCCACATGAGGACGGCGGGGTGGTTGGCCCACCCGTAGTCGGGCAGCTCGAGCGCCCGCAGGATCTGCAGCGTCTCGACCCGCTGCTTGCCCAGGCGTGGGGAGTCGAGGAGCCGGGCGCTGTCCTCGAAGTCGGCGACCGGCAGGAAGGTCTGCATCGCCGCCTCAGCCGGCGAGCCGGCGGGCGAGCTCCGGGAGGACGACGCCCAGGGGCGCGTCGACCCGGTGGTCGGCCTTGCCGTCACCGCGGGTGGGCCCGACGTTGACGATGGCAACCGGGATGCCTTGCTTCGCCGCCCGCAGCACGAACCGGTAGCCGCTCATGACGGTCAACGACGAACCGAGCACCAGCAGGCTGCCCGCCCCGTCCACCAGCGCGAAGCAGCGGTCGACGCGGTCCCGCGGGACGGTCTCCCCGAAGAAGACGACGTCGGGCTTGAGCGGACCGCCACCGCACGCCACGCAGTCGACCATGACGAAGGAGTCGAGCACCTCCTCGGGCAGCTCCGCGTCGCCGTCCGGGTTGACCTCGTCGACGCGCGGACCGAACCGCGGGTTGGCCTCCTGCAGCCGCTCGTCCAGCTCGGCGCGGCCGGCCACGTCCCCGCAGCCGAGACACACCGTCCGGTCGAGGCCGCCGTGCAGCTCGACGACGTCGCGCGCGCCGCCCGCCTGGTGCAGCCCGTCGACGTTCTGGGTGATCACGCCGCCGACGAGGCCGGCGGCCTGGAGCTCGCCGACGGCGTGGTGCCCGGCGTTGGGCCGGGCGGCGCGGATCTGCCGCCAGCCGACGAAGCTGCGCGCCCAGTAGCGGTGCCGCCCGCGGGGGTCGCGGGTGAAGGTCTGGAACGTCATCGGCGTGTGCCGGCGCAGGCTGCCGCTGGTCCCGCGGTAGTCGGGGATCCCTGAGTCCGTGGACAGTCCCGCGCCGGAGAGGACGACGACGTCACCGTCGGCCACCAGCTCCGCGAGCACGTCGAGCGAGGGGACGTCGGCACGCGGCTGGGCGGTCGGCGCGGCGGTCACGGCGACCATCGTCCCCTCCGACCGGGTCGCGCGCCGCCAGTCAGGACTACGAGGACTCCTCGGTGTTCAGGTAGCTGCACCGAAACCGGGCGTTCGACATCGCCTCGGTGAAGCGGGCCTCCCACGCGGGGTCCCGCGCGGGGAACGTCTCCAGCACCCGCTCCTCCAGCACGGCCGGAAGGCCGTCCAGCCCGGTGTAGGTGCGCCGGAGCAGCACCCGGGTGGTGCCGTCGACCTCGTCGTGCCCGGGCACCCAGCGCGCCTGGGCGACCGCCGCGGCCAGCTCCGCCCGCTGGCGACCAGGCAGAGGCCGTCCCGGAGCACGGCTCAGGGCGATCCAGGCAGCCCAGACGCCCGTCGCGAGCAGCGCGAGGACCAGGCCCACGAGGGCCAGCTCGATCAGCCCGACGACCACGCAAGCAACGGTAGTGCGCTCCGCGGGAACCGGATCCGGGCGGCGCCGGACATGGTTGGTCGGCCAACGCTTGGCCCACCACGGGTTCTACACTGGAACAGTGACGACCAGCCAGACGCCCGAGGGCCCGCTCGGGTCCGAGGACCTGCTCGCCCTGGACCGGCAGGTCTGCTTCGCCCTCTCGGTCGCCGCCCGCAACGTGGTCGCCGTCTACCGGCCGGTCCTCGAGCCGCTCGGCCTGACCCATCCCCAGTACCTGGTGATGCTGGCGCTGTGGCAGCACGGGCCGCTGTCGGTCAAGGAGCTCTCGGCGCTGCTCCAGCTGGATCCCGGCACGCTGTCCCCGCTGCTCAAGCGACTCGAGGCGGCCGGACTGCTGCGCCGGGAGCGGGATCCGAAGGACCAGCGCAACCTGGCGCTGGCGCTGACCGACAAGGGCCGGGCGCTGCGCGAGCAGGCGGAGAAGATCCCCGCCGGGATCGTCGAGCGCCTCGGCATGCCGGTCGACGAGCTGATGGCCCTGCACGGGGCGCTCACGCGCGTCATCGCCGCCTCGCAGCAGGCGTTGACGCCCACCGCGGCCGACGGCGGAGCGCCGCGGGAGGCCACGGTCGCCTGAGCCGGCGGGGTGTGACGGACATCGCCACCGTCACAGCAAGAATTGGTGTCCCAATCGTTGGGGCACTCATCATTGTACGGCACCATGGAGGGGTGAGCGTCGTCGACGAGGAGAACCCAGCCGCCATGACCGGCCCCGCCGCGGAGCCGGGCACACCGGCCGAGCCGATCGTCCGGCCCGCTCCGCAGCGCTGGCTCTGGTACGCCTTCGGCGGGCGGCTGCCCGAACGCCACCGCGGCTGGGTGCTCCGCGACACCACCACCCGTACCTGGTGGCTGCGGCACGTCGTCCGCATGCTGGTGCAGCTCGCGGTGCCCCTGGCCCTGATCATGCTGTTCCTGCCGGCCTCGTGGGGCCTGCGCGCCGCCTGCGCGGGCGGCGGGCTTGCCCTCGCGCTGTTCTACTCCGTGGCCTACATGCCCGAGGTCACGGAGAACCGGGTCGTGAAGGCCGGCTACCCGGCCGGCACGGCGACGCAGCACCGCGAGCGTGCGGGGCTGCTCCATCAGCAGCGCGAATCCGAGCGGAAGCAGGCCGCGGCTGCCAGGCGCGCCGCCCGCTACCGGGACCGCATGGGCCGCTGACCAGCGGTTCGGCCAGGCAGGGAAGTCAGACCCCCACGGCCAGCAGCGCGCACAGCACCGCGAGTGCCGCCGTCAGCCCGCCCATGCCCCACCGCTCCGCGGGATGCCGGCCGGAGAGGTTGCCGACGGTGTTGAGAACGAACAGCGCTGCCAGCGCCCACAGCACCGCGACCAGCCGCCCGTCGGCCGGGTCGGCGGTGCCGACGACTCCGCCTCGGAGCAGGACCAGGTAACCGGCGGCCGACAGGACGACCACCGTGAGCGCGCTGCTGACCCGGTACTTCGCCGGCAGGGTGCCGTCCGGCCGCGCGGCCCGGCCGCCGTAGGCGGCTGCGGCCCAGGGAGCACCGGCCACGAGCGCGGCCTGGAACCCGGCTCCGACCAGCAGCAGGCCGGCGGCGACCACGGCCAGCACCGTGGCGAGCGATGACGTCACGGCATCCCACTCGGCAGGTCGTGCCCCAAAGAGCACCTTCTCCGTGGTGCGGCGCGGACGTCGAGCCGCTGCTGCGGTTCGGGCAGAAGACCGGAGCGAGCAGCGCCCCGGGGCAGCCGGCCAGATGACACACCAAGGTGTGCGAGTGCAGCGGGTGACCGCGCGCCGTGTTCGCGAGGAAAAGCGTTCACACGTCCAATTGCACCGTCGCGCATTTCCGATGACAGGCCCGTACCCTTTTCCTCACGGGGTCTCCGGAAACATCCAGTAGACCAAGGGGGCGCGTGAGATGACGACGCCGGTTGAATGTGTGATTCTCGACATCCCAGACGGACTCCGTCTGGACCTGCTGGGCCTGATCGTCGAGATCGGCCGGATCCGGATCGTGGCAGACCGGTCGGGCCTGCTCGGCGGGCTCCTCGCCTCGCTGACCTGCGGTGGTGAGTCGAGCGCGGCCAGCCTCGAGGCTGTTGCCCAGATGATGCGGGCCCAGGGTGGCGCCCCGCCGTCACAGGCGGCCTAGTCCCACGGTCCGCGCTGACCTGCGGTTCCTCACCACGGTCGCCGCTCGAGCACTCGGCGGAGGGGGTCGCCGACGCCCAGCAGTACGCCGCGCGTCGACGCTGACGACCGCATGGCGGGCGCGACACCCGGACACCATCCCCTCCTGCCGAGCCAGGGCGTTCCTGGGCTGCTCGGGGTTCGTACCGCGGCCGGATCTGATCCGGCCCACGTTCCCTGCCGGCGAGCCCGTCACCTGCGACGGGCAGGCAGCCATTTCACAGAGCGCCGCAGCGCATTCACAGGCACATTCATTGCCGGGCGGCGGCGCTGATCTTGCCTATCACGCGGAGATCTCTCTTGCCGTTCCGGGCGTGTCCTGGTTCCGGCGCGCTAGCCTCGGATGACTTGCCGTCCACGGGGTGTGACCGTTGTCCGTCGACCCGTTGGGCCAGACCGGTCGTGTCCGAGGGGAACGGATGACTCAGTACGTGGGCCAGCACTACGTCGTCGCAGGGCACGGACGGCATCGGGCCTCCCCTCTCCCCTGGACACCGGGCCCTGCGCTGCTGGCGGCGAGCGGGGCGCTCGCTGCCGCCGCCGTGGCGGCCGCGGCCCTCGTGGGCAACGACGCTGCAGACCCCAGCGGCCCGGCGGGCAGCGACGCTGCAGACCGCAGTGGCCATGCGTCGAACGACGCGGCGGACGGCAGTGCCCGTGCGTCGACCGGCGGTGCGAAACAACGTGATGCGAGCGGGCCGGCTGGGGCAACACCCGCGGCGTTCGACGGGAACGCGCTCTTGGCGTCAGCGGTCGTGCAGCAAGACGGCGCCGGCCGCGCCTGGTGCTTCGGCTGCTCAGACGCCCTCGGGCTGGGTTCGTTCACCGAGGCTCCCAGCCGGGGCGACGCGCCGGGCCCTGGCCGGCTCGACGCAGAGCTGCCCCAGGCGCCCAGCGCCTCCCCCGCGGCGACGTGGGTGCCGTATGCAGCGGGACAGACGGCCGTCAACGTCGGCGTCCCTCCGCCGTCATCCGCGCCGCGGGCCTCCGCGCCGCAGGCCTCCTCAGTGGTCGTTCCTCCGACCCGGACGGCCGCTTCGGTGACGGCTGACTCGTCCCCCGAGCCGCTGCACTCCGGAGGCTCTGTGCTCCCGGAGCCGCAGGAGACGGGGCCGACCCCGGCTGCGACCGACCCTCGTCCCGAACCAGCCCCCTCCGTCGGCAGATCTCCATCAGCCGGCGAATCCGCCCAGGAGACGTGGCCGGACGCCCCCGCAGGGGAGCGCCCCGGGGGCCGCGCCGACCCTGCGCCGCCCACCGACCCTGCGCCGCCGGCCAAGGCTCCGTCATCCGCCGACCCTGCGCCGCCGGCCGACCTTGCGCCGCCGGCCGACCCTGCGCCGCCGGCCGAGGCTCCGTCATCCGCCGACCCTGGGTCGCCGGCCGACCCTCCCCCATCCGCCGCCCCTCCCGCACCGACCAACCCTGCGTCACCCACGAACCCTGGAGCTGGGGACGCCCCAGGCCGTCACCGCGCCGCCCCTCCCTCATCCGCCGCCCCCCCGGCACCGACCAACCCTGCGTCACCCATCAATCCTCAAGCGGGGGGCGCCCCCGGCCGTCACCGCGCCGACCCTCCATCAGCCAGCGACCCTGCGGATTCCGCCAACCCTGCGTCACCGGCCATCTCTGAAGCTGGGCCCGGCCCTCATGGCGCCGGGCCCGCGGCCGAGCCCCCGGCCGAGCGCGCGACCGGTCGTCACCGCGCCGAGCCCCCGTCACCTGAACAGCCCCGGGGTTGATGGACGCTCCACCGGGCTTCGGCGGAGTCGAATAGATAGGGTCCTGGCCATGTGACCCTGCAGGAGGGCCCGTGGGCAGGCATCCGTATCTGCCGCAGTCCTGATGCGGACGACGATCAGACGCCTCGATCGTTAAGCAGCACACTGATCCGTCCTTCCGCGACATGCTCCCCACCGGGCCGTTCTGCCTGCACATCAGCCGGCCGGACCCCGGCGTCACCGGTCGTGCCCTCAAGCACGCCCGGGGCCAACCGAGACGAATCAGACGGCGACAGCGGCGGACGGCCTCGCATGGTCCCGGCGCCTGCCAAGTCAGCGAGGGAAGGGTTACTGCCGGCCGCGCATGGGCGGGGAGAGCGGGATCGGGCGAACGGGCAGCCTCGGGCTCGAAGGGCACAGCCGACTTCGTCGACGACGAGCAGTCGACCGAGCCCGCGTACCGCTGCGCACAAGTGTGGTGTTGTCAGCTGGAGCCCGCAGGAGAAGGAACTACACAGGTTCTCGTTGCGTGTTCGGCAATGCACGCCGAGGCCGAGACAGGCCTGGAGCGGCTTCTTCTCCCCAACTCTTGGACGAGTGCAGGAAGGACTCCACCTCCGCGAGCCGACCCATGCGGCGAGGGTGAGGCGTACGCCTTCGTCGCGCCTCCGAGAACCGGCGCCCTTTCTCAGGCACCATCGATGGATCGCTTGAGTGAGCGTCCAGTGACGGGGGGTCGCGAGAAGGGAAGGCGTGAGTGTCGGACGAGCGGACGGAGCCGGAGCGAGCAGCCCGCGCGGAGGAAACGCCCGGGCCTGCGCCCGTGGCTGGAGTGGGCCTAGCTGGGGAGGACAAGACACGGCTGCCCGTCTATCTGGGTGACCTCCCGGCCCAGGGGGACGACGTCGAGGTCGCTCCCCGGGACATCCAGCTCCAGGGCATCGGGCCCGCCGAGCCGATCGTCTCGTTGCCGGAGCCCGCCGACGGCGAGCCGCCGGCCGCCGCCCGACCCGAGCCCCCCACCGAGCCCGAGGCTACCGAGCCCGAGCCCGCGGCGGAGAAGACCTCCATCCCTGCCCAGCAACCCGACGAGCAACCCGACGTCCCGGCGGTCGTGCCGGTTCTGCCGCGCGTCATCGTCCGGCCGCGCGTGCGCCCCCGCTTTCGCGCGCGCACCGCCGTCCTGCTGGGCCTGCTCGTCGCCGCCGCCGTCCTCGGGGCGGCGCTGCTGGCGACCACCCGCAACACGGTCTCCGCCGCGAACCTCGACGCCGTCGGCCCGATCGCGTCGACGACCCCGCCGCGTGAGTCCTCTTCGCCGAGCACGACGCCGTCCCCGACCGCAGCCACCACCCCGCCCGCGACGACGTCCAAGACCCCCCCGGCGCCGCCGACGTCTCGCGCCGTCCCTGCCTTTGGGGTGACGCCAGCTCCCGAGCCGGTGGCGGTCCCGCCCGCCCCGGCGGTCACGGCGGCGCCCGCAGCACCAGCACCGGTCGTCGCCCCACAGGTGCTCGCTCCGACCGGCGACCAGACGTTGGAGGCCGACCCGACCGGCGACCCCGCGACGGACACCCCAACCGAGGACACCGTGGTCGAGACCCCGGCGACGACGGAGCCGATGACGTCCACGACGCCGAGCTTCACCCCGTAGCAGATGAAGTAGACGCTCTCCCCAGAAATCCAGCACTTGTGCAGCTAGCTTGACTTCGGAAGCTCGAACGTCTTCGCAGGTGACCACGCGCTCGCGGGGGATGGCCGCCACAGAGACAATTGAGCAGCGTGATCTGGACGAAGAGACATGTGTAGCCAGAGCCCTACACCGACTACTGGACATTCGCGGGGGCAGCCGTGAGGCGGTCAGGCCACGCGGCCTCAGGACTGGATCAGGGTAGAGGTGGTGCCCCAGCGACCGGGCTCCTGGACCTCCGCCTCACCCTCGGCGCGGAGCCGCGCCAGTTTCGGTTCCGTCCACGAAGGTGAGCAGCCGCCCCTCGAGCGCCGTCGCGAACTGAAGCGGGAGCCGCAGGTACGGATGCCCCGGAGGCAGGGCGAGGACCTCGGCCCGGACACGTGCCTCGATGCCGTAGCGCCGGAAGGTCCAGGTGCCCGCGCGTCCGGCCTCGGCGTCCCCCCAGCGCCGGAACGCCTCGCGGATGAACGAGATGAGGTGGTCGAGGGCCGGCGCGGGCGGGTTGTAGTGCCAAATGCCCCAGTCGGAGTCTTCCAGGGCGACGATCCCGCCGGGCCGGGTCAACCACAGGTAGGTCGCCATCTGGTCGTCCACGCGGCCGAGGGGCGTGAGCTCGAACCGCGCGTGCACCAGGTCGAACGACGCCGCCTCCACCAGGAGCGTGGCGAGGCGGCGGCCCGCGCACGGCTCGTGCAGCGACCGCGGCGAACCGCCCGACCAGTTCGTGCCGGGAGAGCCTGGCGAAGGCCTGCACCTGGTGTGCGGTGACCGCGTCGACGTCCCCACCGGCGCGGGCGGCGGCCCGGGACTGCACGGCTAGCTGGCGCACCGAGGCGACCATCTCGGCCTGGCCGAGGACGTGGCCGGCCATGGCCCGGAAGTCCCACCCGGGGCAGTCGGTGGAGCGGGTCCAGTCCTCCGGGGTCAGGCTCCGAAGGAGGGCCAGGAACCGGTCGTACTCACCGGCGGCCAGCTGTAGCGCCGTGCGGCGGTCGAGCGCGGCGGTCCACCTGTCCCTGAGCGACGCGGCGACCACAGGTCCCCGATGCTTCCCCGGGAGACCGCCCCGCCGTTCTGGAACGATTTCGACGTGTAGGGCTGCCCGCTGGAGGGAGCCGCTCCCGACTGGCCCAGCATCACCGACACGGGGCCGATCAAGAGACGCGACGAGCACGGGCACATGACGCTGGAGGGGACGGTCCCGGTTCGCTGCCGGTCGCTGGTTGCTGAGGCGCAGGTCGCCCCGACCGTGCCGAGGCCCCCGGGCCGCTCGTCCTCCCCCGTGCAGGAGGAGCCAGCTCGGGGGGCCGGCGAAGGGTGCCGATGCAGGTGTCGGCGACCGATGGGGATTTCGGCCACGGGCCTCGGTCTGTGCAGCCGAACGCACCGGTTGCTATGTGACGGATGTGCCAGAACGCCACCGGAGTGATGCGAGGCGCACTCCGGCGCCGGTCGGCGGCGATGACGTCGGTGGATGGCCGCGCCGTCGGCGGCGACCCCTCGCCCGTGGGCGGGGAACCGGCGCGGCGCGGTCATCTCCCAGCCGCACCCTGCGTAGCGCGCCCACCACAGCTGAGGGCAATCCGCGCGCGGCTCTGACCGGAGGAGGACCGTCTGTGGGACGTGGACCGGCTGACGGCCGCCCCGCCGATGTGCGGCGGGTCCACGGTGGTCTGCCGCCCGTCCCGCCGCGGCCTGCGGGAGCCGCCCGGAGCTCGCGCTCCCCGGGCGTCCGGAGTGGTCCTCCGACAGCCCCATTCAACGCTCGCCTGCACGCGCTCGAGCCCCTGGGCGTACGGGCTCCGGTCCGGCGGGCGCCCGGACGGCTGCGCCGTCTCGTCCGCCGGTACGGCTGGCGGGCCTTTGCCATCCTCTGGCTGACCGTCGCCACACTTGTCGCCTTCGTCGACTTGGCGGACAGCGACCCGGGCGATCCGTCCGCCACCGCCGGCGCCGCGACGGTGACCCAAGCCCCGCCGTCGGCCGCGCCGCCACCATCGGAGGAGGTGCCGGTGCCTACTGAACCCGCCGAGGGAGCGGCCGGTCCCAGCCTGGTGCCACAGGCCCCAGGGGAGGAGACCTACGTCGAGCAGGGCGCCGGCAGTCTCTCCGTCGTGGATGGGGCATCGCCGCTGTACGGCACCGGACCCCTGCAACGGTTCGTCGTGGAGATCGAAGACGGGATCGGCGTGGACGGCGCAGCGTTCGCCCAGGCCGTGGAGGCGACGCTCGCCGATCCGCGGTCGTGGGGCAACGGGGGCCGGTTCTCGTTCCAGCGCGTCGGGGCGGCAGAGGCATCGGCCGGGCAGTACGAGTTCAGGGTGAGCCTGGTCAGCCCCGGCAGCATGGAGACCTACTGCCCCGGCGCGGGAACCGGCGGCTATACCTCCTGCCGGTACGGCGAGCGGGCCGTGATCAACCTGGCCCGGTGGGCGACCGCCGTCCCTCACTACGACAGGGACGTCGCGACCTACCGCCTCTACGTCGTGAACCACGAGGTCGGTCACGCGCTGGGGAACCGGGTGCACCCGTCCTGCCCCGGGCCCGGTCAGCCGGCACCGGTGATGCAGCAGCAGACGCTCGGCCTGGACGGCTGCGTGAGGAACCCCTGGCCGTACCCCTAGAGCCGGCTGCGGCGAGGCTCGCAACAAAACGATCACCTCGTCCCGATAGTCGCGGCGTCCTCGTCGAACCCCCCGCCGCAGGTGATCAGGCGCAGACCCGACTGATCGATCTCGCCGTATACCTCCCCGGTGGGGAAGGCGTCCTTGGGGTGTTCCTCGACCCGGTCGATCCGAAAGGTCGCGGCCCGGCCTACCGGCCGCACGCCGGGTCAAGTTCACGGGCGTGGTGTGTGACGGCTACCGCGCGATCTTCGGGACCACGACGTGCCGGCAGGAGCCGTCGAGCATCATCGCGTCGACGAACGGCTGGCTCATGTCGATCCGCGTCCCGACGTGATCCCTCTGTAAGGGCGCTCACAGTCAACGGGCGGAGTCCAGCACCGAGAATGCCGTCGTCTCTGCGACCTGTCCTGGCGATCTTGCACGGGTGACGCGGGTCTGGCTCGGGTCGATCGCCGGCCGCCCAGTGGTGGGTGCGACGTGTCGTTTGATGATTCCGTGGGCATTTGCGGCGCATGGGATTCATGCAGAAGATCTTTGGTGCCGGCGAGCGAGCGACAGGGCGCCGCACGTCCACCGAGTCGCGAACGAAGGGCGTCGGCAGGGGGCAGGCGCCCCCGACCACTGGGGGCAAGGTCCCCGGGGGCAAGGGCGTCGGCAGAGGGCGAGCGACGCCAACCACGCGGGGCAAGGTCCCTCGGCGGCCGACGGCTTCGGCGGGGGGCTGGGGGCTGCGGGGACGCAGGAAGCCGCCGCAGTCACGGCTGCAGCGCCTGGTCTCCTCGCTGCCCGGCCGCCACTGAGCGCCGGAGGGGTCGGCGGCGGCCATCAGCAGGGCCTCGCAGAAGGAGCAGCAGCTGGCCCAGCCGACCGAGCAGGCCGTCCGCGAGAACAAGGACACGCTGATGCAGCCGGCAAAGGAGGCTGCCCAGGGAATGGGTGAGCAGCTGAAGCCGGCCGCGGATGCCCGAGCCGGTCGGCGTCCCGACGCAGCCAAATATGAAGCAGGCGGCGCAGGTCGGGCCCCTGCCCGCCGACAGCTAAGCCCAGTGGAAAACCGAGCTCGACGCCAGGTTCGAGCGCGACGTGGCCGAGATCAGGGGGAAACAGTGCGGAGATCCTCTGTCGGCGACCGCAGGGCGAACACGTCGTATCCCGTGAGCGTAGGCGGGCCGGCGCAGTGGAGGACTGTTGGCCGGGGGGCTTGGGTCCTAGGCTCAGTCGGCGTCCCCTGGAGATGCACGCAATTAAGCGAGGCGCCGCATGACTCAGGTGCTCGACAATCCGGCCGGCCGCGACGCGGTCTATGAGTACGACGAGGTGCGCCAGGTCGTGCAGCTGTTCCTTGACGGCGAGGCGACGGGCGACGCAGCGAAACTACAGGAAGCCTCACACCCGGACGCCCGGGTGTTCGGCTCGGTCGCAGGCACCCGATACGACATGCCGATCGCGGAGTTCATCGAGCTGGCGGTGAAGGAGCCCGGGGACACCGGCAACCACCGGGCGCGCATCCGCGCGGTCCAGCGGACCGGAGACGCTGCCGTGGCCGAGGTGGCCGAGGAGGGCTACTGGGGATCGCTGTCCTTCATCGACTACATCCAGCTCGCGCACATCGACGGGACCTGGAAGGTGGTCAGCAAGCTGTTCGCCCACACTGGCGGAGACGTGCCGGCGTCGACGTAGCCCGGGCCGCGGCCGTCGTCCGGCAGGCACTCCGGAGCCAACTCGCGCTGGCGGAGAAAAATCCCGAATTCGCCGTCACGGTCAAGCAGCGCCGCCGGGTTCGTTGGCCTCGGTGACGGCGTCCTCTACTCGCTGCCCCTCCCCGATTCGTCTACCCCTGGCGGTGTGAACGGCTGGACCGTCGCCGTGAAGCAGGCGACCGTGGACGCCGCGACGACCGCCCCGATCACGGATCGAGTCAATTGCGCAACGGTGACCTGATGCCCGATCCGGTGAGTCCGGCCCCGCCCCCGCGCCGAACAGGTCGAGACGGGGGCCGGACCGGGGTTAGGCGCTCGCGGCCCCCGGCCCATCTGCCTCAGGGCAGACGCGCCGCTGAGGTCCGCGCATTAGCCGTGCCTGGCGTATCTCTCTGTGGCACGGAGAGCTGCTGTTCGCGCCAGTTCACGGGCACTCGAATCACACCACTGCGGGGCCCACGATGAGACTTGAGGGACAGGCGTGGCCCCACCCCCGAGGACCTCACTGGCCGCTCGGAAGGGGGCCACAGGCCCCTGCGTCCGCTCCGCGCTAAATGTCAGCGCGGAAGTCGGTCGCGGAGGCAGACACTCACTTGCAGCCCGGCGTGCCGACCGTCTGGCCCGGCGGGTGACACTTGACGCCTGGGTCGTGCGGCCCCTTCTGGCTGTTGCCCGGGCCGAAGTCGGGGTCAGCCAGCGCTGCGGTGGCTGGACCCATGACCATCGCCGAGGCGAGCAGAGTCGCCGCGACCATCCTCTTGATCCTCATCGGTTGCCGTCCTCCTTCTCGGACCGGCGGTTCGCGCCCACTGCGCGAACACAGACCGGGTGGCCAGGCTCGTGAGCAATCTGACGACGGGCAATATGAACGGCCTCGTTCTGACACATCCCTCCGCGGTTCGAAACCGAGAGTTGTGCGGAGGCTCTGAGACGTCAGGACGCCAAGGCGCGGGACAGGAGCACATCTGTCCCACAGTGGGCCGCTCAGAGACACAAGGCGTCCTTATGGGCCGCCACTGCATGTCGTTGTCTACGCCAGGTCCATCGGGGTACTGGGCGTCGATGGATGCAGTGTTGCTCGGCAAGGCTGGTCTCCAGGGTTGGCGCGCGAAGGTCGGAGATGCCGTCGCAGCACCGATCGCACAGCACTCACCGTTGACCGACGACCAGGTGCGAGCCGCCGTGGGTGGACTGTTCTTCGTGCTTTCGCTGGTCTA
>DATHAK010000010.1:0-7651 GCA_035296685.1 Blastococcus sp. | reverse complement strand
TGGCGCCCTTGACCCGCAGCAGCTCGACGGCCTTGTCGTAGTCGCCGTCGGCCTCGGTCAGGGCCTTCTTGCAGTCCATCATGCCGGCGCCGGTGGCGTCGCGGAGACGCTTGACGTCGGCTGCGGTGAACTCAGCCATGTCACTTCCTCTGTGATCCGGGGTGGTGCGAAAGGTCGTTCGGGCGTGCCTCGGCGCCGTCCCCACTCTGGGCGGGGACGGCGCCGGGCGATCAGCCGTTCTGGGCGCCCTGGGTTCCGGTGCTGGTGTCGCCGGTGGCGGGCACGCCCGCGGTCGGGGCGACCTCCTCGGCGGTGACCGTGGGCGGCTCCACCGGGGTCTCGGGCAGCTCGGCAGCTGGGGCGGCCGCCGCGTCCCCGCCGGTCAGGAGCTCGCGCTCCCAGTCGGCCAGCGGCTCGTCCCCGCCGATGACCGGCTCCGCGGCCTCGCCGCGGCCGGCGTCGGCCTGCGCGGCGGAGCGGGCCATGAGGCCCTCGGCCACGGCGTCGGCGATCACGCGGGTCAGCACGGTGATGCTGCGGATCGCGTCGTCGTTGCCCGGGATCTTGTAGTCGACCTCGTCGGGGTCGCAGTTGGTGTCGAGGATCGCGACGACCGGGATGTTCAGCTTGCGGGCCTCGCCGACGGCGATGTGCTCCTTCTTGGTGTCCACGATCCAGATGGCGCTGGGCACCTTCTGCATGTCACGGATACCGCCGAGGCTGCGCTCGAGCTTGGCCTTCTCGCGGCTGAGGACCAGCTGCTCCTTCTTGGAGAGGCTGACCAGGGCGCCGGTCTGCTCTAGGTCCTCGAGCTCCTTGAGGCGCTGCAGGCGCTTGTGCACGGTCTGGAAGTTGGTGAGCATGCCGCCCAGCCAGCGCTGGTTGACGTAGGGCATGCCCACGCGCGTGGCCTGCTCGGCGACGACCTCCTGCGCCTGGCGCTTGGTGCCGACGAAGAGGATCGAGCCGCCGTGGGCAACCGTCTGCTTGACGAACTCGTAGGCGTTGTCGATGTACCCGAGCGTCTGCTGCAGGTCGATGATGTAAATGCCGTTGCGCTCGGTGAAGATGAAGCGCTTCATCTTCGGGTTCCACCGACGGGTCTGGTGCCCGAAGTGGACGCCGCTGTCGAGCAGTTGCTTCATGCTGACGACTGCCATTGCAGCCTCTCTGATCTGCACGCGACCGCCGGTCGCGCGCCTCGGTTGTCTCGCGGGCACCGGGTGGTGCGCCGCCCTGGCGTCCAGCGGCGCCACGCACCCGGCGGTTGCCCGCTGGGACCGAGGTGGCGACTGCCCCGCCGTGGGCGGGAGGAGGACGCGCGAAGTCGACCCGTCGGAACGGGCCGCACCGGAGAGCATACGCGAGGATCCGGGCCGGTTTCCCCAGCGGTTCCGGTCGTCCACAGATGACCGATCTCCTCCCCTGGCGCCGTCCTCGGGCCCGACGATCGCCGCATGCGCGCCCGCCTCCTGATCGCCGTCTGGCTCGCCCTGGCGTGGGGGTGCTTCCCGACCTCCGCGGGAGCCGAGCCGCCCCCGGCGGCGCCCTCCGGGCTGTGGAGCCTCCCGCTGGCCGGCGACCCGGTCGTCAGCCGCCCGTTCGACCCGCCCCCGCACCCCTACGGGCCCGGTCACCGCGGCGTGGACCTGCTCAGCACGCCCGGCGTCCCGGTCCTCGCCGCCGGGGGCGGCGTCGTGGCCTTCGCCGGGATGGTCGCGGGGCGGCCGGTGGTGAGCGTCGACCACCCCGGAGGCCTGCGGACGACGTACGAGCCGGTCGACCCGTCGGTCGGCGCGGGCCAGCCGGTCGCGCGGGGCTCACCGATCGGCACCCTCGTCGGGGGGCACGCCGGGTGCCCGCGCGAGGCCTGCCTGCACTGGGGCTTGCGCCGTGGCGAGACCTACCTCGACCCGTTCCTGCTGCTGCGGCCCCCGGAGGTCCGACTGCTGCCGATGGGCGACGGCGGGCAGCGGCGCTAGCGTGGGGCATGGTCGACCCGGCTGCTCCGCGCTGGCCCTCGGTCCGGCCCGGACGCGGGCACTACGAGAGCTACTACCTGCGTGCGGTCCACCCCACTGAGCCGCGGGGCATCTGGATCCGTTACACGGTCCTGGCACCGCCCGGCGGGGAACCTGCCGGCCAGCTCTGGTTCACCCTGTTCGACCGGTCGTGGCCCGTTCCCAGGGCGGTGCGCGACGACGCCGGCGTGCCGACGTCGGACGCGAACGCCTGGATCCGGCTCGAGGAGAGCACCTTCGGCGCGGGCGCGGTCGTGGGCTCCGTCGGTCCGGCGCGCTGGTCGTTGCGGTGCCTCACCGATCAGGCGCCGCTGGAGCACCTTCCCCGCAGCTGGATGTACACCGCCCGGTTGCCGCGGACGAAGGTCCTCTCCCCCAGCCCGTGTGCCGTGTTCGACGGCAGCGTCGAGTTCGGCGGCGAGACGGTCGAGGTCGACGGCTGGCCGGGGATGGTGGGGCACAACTGGGGCGAGGAGCACGCGGAGCAGTGGATCTGGCTCTCCGGGCTGGGGCTCCCCGGCCGCGGGCCCGGCACCTGGCTCGACGTGGCACTCGGCCGGCTCCGCCTGGGTCCGGTGAGAACGCCGTGGGTCGCCAACGGCGCGCTGAGCATCGACGGCGAGCGGTTCCGGCTCGGTGGCCTCGGCCGCAGGGTCGACGTCGTCGCGGCCGCGAACCGCTGCCACCTGCGCATCCCCGGTCCCGGAGCGACGGTGACCGCCTGGGCGACCGCCCCGGAGCAGGCCTTCGTCCCCTGGGACTACGCCGGCCCCGGCGGAGGGGCTCACCAGGTCGTCAACTGCTCGGTCGCCGACCTCCGTCTGCGGGTCGACCGCCGCGACGCCGAGCCGCTGGTGCTCAGCGCCCCGAGCCGCGCCGCCTACGAACTGGGCCGGCCGCTCGCCCCGGCCGCGGGATCTCGACCGGACTGAGCCCCGGCCGGGCGGTCCCGCGATGGCCGAGCCGCCCCCTGGTCGCGACGACGACCCCCACCGCCGCGAGGACGACGAGACCGCCGGCCACGTAGACGACCTCGACGTCGGGCAGCTCCAGTACCCCGATCGCGAGGCCGCCCGGGTTCACCGTGGCGTTGTGCGTCGCGTGGAAGAGCCCGACGACCGGCACGCTCGCCCCGCTGGCGTTGTACAGCCACCCGGCCACGAACCTGGAGGCGAGCAGCGGCAGCAGGAGGAGCCCCGCAATGGCGGGACCGAGAAGCCAGGAGCCGGTGTCGTCGACGAATATCACCAGGTGCCACACCCAGAAGGGCGCGAAGGTCAGCAGCGCCGCTGCAGCAGGTCGATGACGTCGCTGGAGCCGGTCGAACAGGAAGCCCGTCCAGCCGACCTCCTCGGCGACGTTGTCGAACACCGCCATCAGCACCAGGAGCGGCAGGAACGACGTCACGAGCTCCGGCCAGTTCCGTCCGAGCGCTCGAAGGGGTGGAGTGCCGTACAGCGCCGGGGCGATCACCACCAGCGCCAGCGGCAGGGCCACCAGCGCCAGGAGGTACCACCGCGGCCGCACCCGCCAGCGCAGCGCCCGACCGGCCAGCTCACGGAGCGCCGGGCGTCCGCCGGCGATCCCGGTGACGACGACGGCTGGAAGAGCCGCGCCGAGGATGTTCTCCGCCGGACCGTCGAGCATCACCGGCACGGGCAGGACCGCCAGGAGGCCCGTGACCGCGAAGACGAGGGTCAGGAAAGCCGTCATGGGGCGGGCCGAGACCCATGACCGCGTCCGTCCCTGGCGCCGGAGGCCCGCCGCCGGGACCGTCACCGTCATCGCGGACCGCCGGACAGACCGAGCCCGGCCTCCCGGGCCTTGACGATCGCCGCCGCCCGATCCGCGACGTGCAGCTTCGCGAAGATGTTGGACACGTGATTGCGGACGGTCTTGGGGCTCAGCACCAGCCCCGCGGCGACATCGGCGTTGCTGCGGCCGGCGGCGATCAGCTGGAGGACCTCGTGCTCCCGGGTCGTCAGCTCCGGGAAGACGATGTCGGGCAGCGCCGGCGCCCGCGGGGTCGCGAAGTACTCGATGACCCGGCGCGCCACCGAGGGGCCGAAGATGGCTCCGCCCTCGGCGACGTCCGCGACGGCCCGGACGATCTCCGCCTGGTCGGCACCCTTGAGGAGATAGCCACGGGCCCCGGCCCGCATCGCCTCGAAGACCGATGTGTCGTCGTCGTACATGGTCAGGACGAGGACGGCGACGTGCGGACTGGAGGCGACGATCCGACGGGTCGCCTCGATCCCGTCGAGCCCCGGGAGCTTGAGGTCCATGACGACGACGTCCGGCTGCTCGCGGTGCGCGGCAGTGACCGCGCCGACGCCGTCCTCGGCCTCCGCCACGACCTGCCAGCCGCTGGGCGCCTCCAGCAGCGCGACCAGCGCCCGTCGGTAGAGGGGGTGGTCCTCGGCGACGAGGATCGTCAGGGACGGGGGGCCGGTCACGGTGTGCCCAGCGGGAGCGTCGCGAGCACGCGGGTTCCGGGGTGGCCGGGCGACACGGTGCATCGCCCACCCACCTCCACGGCGCGCTCCTGCATGGTGACCAGGCCGATCCCCGGCGGGGCGCCGCTGGTGATGCCCTCGCCGTCGTCGGTGACCTCCAGGGAGAGCTGCCCGTCGGCCGCGAGCAGCACCGAGCAGTGGCGCGCGTGCGCGTGCCGGACGACGTTGGTCACGGCCTCGAGCGCGATGCGGTAGGCCGCCACCTCGGTGGCGGCGCCGAGCCGCGGCAGCGGGTCGGGCGCCGCGACGTGGACAGCCAGGCCCGGGGTGCGCAGGGACAACCGCTCGGCCTGCTGCCGGACCGCGCCCAGGAGCCCCAGCTCGTCCAGGGCCGGCGGTCGCAGGTCGTGCACCAGGCGACGGACGTCGTCCACCGCGCCGGAGGCCTCCGCCTTGAGCTCGGCGAGGAGTGGGGCGACCCGGAGTCGGTCGCTGTCCAGCAGGCCGGCCGCGGCGTCGAGGCCGAGGACGACGCCGGCCAGTGTCGGCCCCAGCCCGTCGTGCAGGTCACGGCGCAACCGGCGCCGCTCCTCCTCCCGCGTCTCGACGAGCCGTCGTCGGGCGGCACGGAGCGCATCCGCGAGACCGGCGGCCTGGACCGCCGCGCCGGCCGGACGGGCGAGGTCGGCGAGCAGTGCCAGGTCCCGGGCGGTCGGGGCCTGCCCGTCGCGGCCCTCGACCACGAGCCTGCCCACCTCCTCCCCCTGATGGTCGAGGACGAGGACGTGTCGCGGGGCACCGCTGGCCGTGCCGTGGACCGCCGCGACGCCGTCGGGGGTCTCGACCGCGACGTACGGCAGGCGCAGTGAGGTCGCGATCGCCTCGGTCACGGCGGCGAGGGCGTCGCCGGGAGCGGTGGCCGCCTGGAGCCGGGTCGTGAGCCGGGACACCGCGGCGTAGGGGTCGCCCCGCTCCCCGTACATCGCCCGGTCGACCACCCGCTGCAGCCGCGTGCGCAGCGGGAGAACGGCCGCGGCGGCGGCCCCGGTCGCGAGCAGGCTGGCGCTCGTTCCCGGTCCGAGCGGGCGGCCGGCCACCCACACCAGTGCGGCGTACAGCGCGACCACCGCGGCCGTGAGCCCGCCGTAGACCAGCGTCCGGTTGAGGACGACGTCGATGTCGTAGAGGTGGTCGCGCAGGATGGCGACCCCGATCGCCGCCGGGAGCAGCGCGAAGACGACGAGGACCGCCGCGGTGACCGGCCACGGCGGTTCTCCGCTGCCGAAGGGGACGAGCACGACGGCCAGGGCGAGCCCCGAGGCGAGGGCGAGCAGGGAGATCTGGCGCCGCTCGATCCCGGCGGCGGGCGCGCGGCGCCACCTGCTCACCAGGGCCACGAGGCCCGCTGCGAAGCCGGCGAGGACCAGGGGTTCGGCGGCCGCGATCGTTGCGCGGAGGACCCCTCGCGCGCCCGGGAGGCCGAGCGGGTTGTCAACCGCCGGATGGTTGAGCAACGGCCCCGGGAGGAAGGCCGCGGAGAGCGTGAGGGTGGCGAGAACCACCGCGCACAGCGCCGCGACCGGCCACCAGCGTCGGGACGGCAGGTGGCCGTCGGGGTACAGGAGGAGGCCGAACGTGACGACCGGCGAGAAGCCGAGCGTCCACACCCACGCCGAGACCCACCCCGCAGCGACCGCGCCCGGGACCGCACCGGGCGCTGTCACCAGCCCGTACCAGGCGTACGGGAAGACGAACAGCGCCGTGGCCATCGCGACGGCCGTGCCGACGTAGAGCCACCCCAGCCGGTGCCTCGGGTGGCGGCTGACGACGAGTGCGCCGACGACGGCGAACCCGATGGACGCCGGCACCAGGATCAGCGCCTCGGGTTCGGTGATCTCCGGGGGCAGGGCGGCACGCCGGCCGATGACGTAGCCGCCCACGAGCAGAGCCACGCAGGCCGCGGGCGCTGCCCAGGCGAGCCGTGCGCGCGGGAGCGGGGCCTGCTCGGTCACATCGCGCCTGCCACACCGGCACGACCGGCGACGGCGGAGGCTGTTGCCGTCGCCCTGCCCGTGGACGCCGCGCGGACGGCCAGCAGGACGCTCACCACCGCGATCCACGTCAACGCCGCGACGTGCGGCAGCCCGTTGTGCGACTCGACGGACAGGACGCCTGACGCCCCGGCCAGGACCTCGAGGGCCCCCGCGACGACGCCGATCCAGGCCAGCCAGGCGGGGATGACCCGCCGCACGCGCGAGACGTGGGCGGCGCAGAGGACGAAGAGGCCGAAGAAGACCATGGCCGCGACGAACGTCGCCTCGATGAGGTCCGGGAGGAGGCCGAGCGTCTTCCCGTCCCGGGAGAGCTGGTACTCCGCTCCGAAGTAGGCCAGTTCGCTTGCTTGCGTGGCCACGAAGACCACGGCGCATGCGGTCATCGTCGACGTGATCGCCACCGTGGCGCCCCGGCCCGTCCCCGCGCCGCCGGGTTCCGACAGCAGTCGCTGGACGTGGCCGAGGAACACCAGCAGGGCCACCAAGCCGGAGAGGATGATCATCAGTCCGACCCTGCTCCGGGTCGGTCCCAGGCTGCCGACGACGACAGCCACGGCGAAGTAGGCGCCGCAGGCCGCGGTCAGCCGAGCGGAGATGGCGTTCATGGGGGTGCCTCTCGTGCCGGCGCGGCCCGTCGCCGCGCGTCGGCAGAAGGCTGGCGGCAGCCGGTGTCCCGGGGCACGGGACCTGCGTCCCGAGTCGCGTCCCGATCCGCGCCACGGGTCCGGGATCTCCGGGATCGCCCGGTGGGTTGCCGCGAGCCCGGGCTGACGCGCCGTCATGGCGGACCCCCTCGTCGGCGGACCTCGTTGACATCGCAGTGTGGTCCTGCTCGGGCACCCGCGGAACGGGCGCGGGCTCGCCGCCGTGGCCCGGCACCGCGCAGGAAGGATCAGTTCTCGCGCGCAGCCCGCCACAGGGTCCAGCGGTCCCGTTCCACCACCGGTCCGGCGGGGAGCCGCTCACGGAGACCGTGGACCAGCACGTCGAGCTCGGCGTCGTCGAACTCGTGCAGGATCGACCGTCCCGTGCGGGCCGCGATCTCGGCGAGGTAGTCCTCCCGGTCGCCGTACCGGCGCCGGACCTCCCAGAACGACGCCGTCGTTCCACCGTCCAGGCC
>DATHAK010000009.1:0-4630 GCA_035296685.1 Blastococcus sp. | reverse complement strand
CCGTGCCGTCTCGTCCTCCACCCAGCGGGCGTCGGCCCGCAGCTGCCGGTCGCTGCGGGTCAGCCCCAGGTCGTCGTACAGGATCCGCATGGACACCGACATGCTGGTGCCGACGGTGCGCTGCCGCGCCTCCTCCGACATCCGGCCGCCGAGGCGGCCGGCCAGGGCGAACAGGGCCTCGCCCCACAGCTGCTCGGTCTCCACGAGCGTCCCGTCCATGTCGAACAGGACGGCGCACAGCGGGGTTGGGGTCACCGGTAGTTCACGTGGACGTGGTCGTAGTGGTTGGCCGTTGTGCCGCCACGGTCCTCCATGGACGACCAGGAGCCGCCCGGGGAGCTCAGCATCCGCTGCTGCCAGATGAGGTACTCGACGCCCAGCTCGTCCCAGTGGGCCCGGTGGTACTCGACGATCGCGTCCCCGAGGGCGGCGTCGGTGAGGACCATGTAGTCGATGGCCAGGCCGGACGGGTGCCCGCCCGGATCCGCGGCGCTGGCCCGGGTACCGCCCAGGGTGATGTCACCGGCGCCGGGCACGTTGCTGACCACCGCATCGGCGGCGGCCTGCGCCTGCGGCCGGATCGGCCCGGCGTTGTTGGTGATTCGCGCGACGGCGGTGACCGCCGTCGACGCGGCGGCCGCACCGGCCTCAGGGGCGGCAGCCGCGGCCGCGGCGGCGGCAGCGGCAGCGGCCTCTGCGGCAGCGGCGGCCTCGGCCGCCGCCCGCGCCTCGGCCTCCGCCTGGGCACGGACCGCAGCCGCGGCCTGCTCGGCCTGCGCCTGGGTGACGGCCGCGGCGGTCTCCTCCGCCTCGCGGTCCGCCCGGCTGGCCGCGAGCTGCCCCAGCAGCTGGTGGTCCTCTGTCGTCGGCACCTCGGTGCCGGAGCCGTCGATGCCCAGGGCGTCCGCGACGTCGGCCGAGGCCGACTGCTCCTGCGGGTCGGCGGTCGCGAAGGCCACGGGGCCGCCCGCGAGCAGGTTGAGCAGGGCCATCGCGCACACGGCCGTCGTGCCCACGGCGTAGGCCATGCGGGACGTCGGAGCCGGACGGTGGTGCCGTCGCGAGCTCCGGGACGGACGGGCGACGGGGACGGCCGCGGTGGGTGCGTCGTCCGCGCCGGGTGCGGTGCCCCGTGAAGTGCGAGGTGCGTGCGGGTTCAGGGTCGCCACGAAGGCGGCTCTCCGTTCTTCCTCAGCCGCCTACCGGGTTAGCTGACGGGTTCGGGCGGGAAGGCGCCCTACCTGCGCACGCGCAGGACTCACCCCAGGGGAACCATGGGTCCCCGGTCCGGCCGCGGCTCGAGGCCGGGCACGGTTCGGCGGTGTCCGGCCGAGGTCCTCGGTCGAGGATCGGGGCCCGGGCGGACGAGGTCCAACGTACCGACCATCGACCGTTATTGAAATGTGATCCTGCTATGACAGGCCTGACCTGCTCATTCGTTCTCGGTCCGGTAGCCGAGGTTCGGTGAGAGCCACTTCTCCGCCTCGTCGACCGTCCAGCCCTTGCGGCGCGCGTAGTCCTCCACCTGGTCGCGGCCGATCCGCCCGAGGTTGAAGTACCGCGACTGCGGGTGCGAGAAGTACAGGCCGCTGACCGCGGCACCCGGCCACATGGCCATGCTCTCGGTCAGCTCGATGCCCGTGGCGGCCTCCACGTCGAGCAGCTCCCAGATCGTCTGCTTCTCGGTGTGCTCGGGGCAGGCGGGGTAGCCCGGCGCCGGGCGGATGCCGGTGTACTTCTCGGAGATGAGCGCGTCGCTGTCGAGCTGCTCGTCCGGCACGTAGGCCCAGAACTCCTTCCGCACCCGCTCGTGCAGCCGCTCGGCGAAGGCCTCCGCGAGCCGGTCGGCGAGCGCCTCGAGCATGATCGCGCTGTAGTCGTCGTTGTCCTTCTTGAGCGCCATGACGCGCTCGACCGAGCCGAGGCCGGCGGTGACCGCGAACGCGCCCACGTAGTCCCGCAGGCCGGTGTCCTTCGGCGCCACGAAGTCGGCCAGCGACTTGCGCGGCGAGCCGTCCCGGCCCTCGGTCTGCTGCCGGAGCTGGTGCAGGGTGGTCCGGACGGCGGTGCGCGACTCGTCGGTGTAGACCTCGATGTCGTCGCCGTCCGCACGGTTGGCCGGGAACAGCCCGAACACCCCGTTGGCGCGGAGCCACTTCTCCTCGATGATCCGATCGAGCATGGCCTGCGCGTCCTCGAAGAGCCGGCGCGCCGCCTCGCCCGTGGTCGGGTTGTGCAGGATGTCCGGGAACCGGCCCCGCATCTCCCAGGCGGTGAAGAACGGCTGCCAGTCGATGTAGCGGCGCAGTTCGGCGAGCGGGTAGTCGGTCAGGGTGCGGACGAACTGGGTCGCCGTCCCGTGCCGGTGGTCGCAGCCGGGCCCGCTGCAGACGTCCTTCGCCTGCTGCAGCAGCATCCGCGGACGCGGCGGGTGGTAGCCGGTCCAGTCGATCGGGGTGCCCGCGGCCCGCGCCGCCGCCAGGGGCAGCATGGTGCGCGAGTCCTGGCGGGCCGCGTGCCGCTGGCGCAGCAGCTCGTACTCCGCCTGCGTCTCGGCGAGCAGCGCCGGGCGCTGCTCGTCGGACAGCAGGGCGGCGACGACGGGCACCGACCGGCTCGCGTCCTTCACCCAGATGACCGGCCCGTGGTACTTCTGCTCGACCTTGACCGCCGTGTGGGCACGGGACGTCGTGGCGCCGCCGACGAGCAGCGGGATCTCGAACCCCTGACGTTCCATCTCGGCCGCCATGTTGACCATCTCGTCGAGCGACGGCGTGATCAGTCCGGAGAGGCCGATGATGTCGGCGCCCTCCTCCTTGGCGGTGTCGAGGATCTTCTGCGCCGGCACCATGACGCCGAGGTCGACGACCGTGTAGTTGTTGCACTGCAGGACGACGCCGACGATGTTCTTCCCGATGTCGTGCACGTCGCCCTTGACGGTGGCCATCACGACCTTGCCGTTGCTGCGCTCGGCGTCCCCGGGCTGCTTCTCGGCCTCGATGAACGGGATCAGGTAGGCGACGGCCTTCTTCATCACCCGAGCCGACTTCACCACCTGCGGCAGGAACATCTTCCCGCTGCCGAACAGGTCGCCCACAACGTTCATGCCGTCCATCAGCGGGCCCTCGATGACCTCGATGGGGCGGCCGCCCCGGGCGCTGATGAGGGCGCGCAGCTCCTCCGTGTCGTCCTCGACGAACGCGTCGATGCCCTTCACCAGAGCGTGAGTGATCCGCTCCGCGACCGGCAGCGCCCGCCACTCCTCGGAGGCCACCTCCTTGACCGCGCCGTCCCCGGCGAAGTCGCCGGCGATCTCCAGCAGGCGCTCGGTGCTGTCCGGACGGCGGTTGAGGATCACGTCCTCGATGCGCTCGCGCAGCAGCGCGGGCACCTCGTCGTAGACCTCGAGGGCACCGGCGTTGACGATCGCCATGTCGAGGCCCGCCGCGATGGCGTGGTACAGGAACACTGCGTGGATGGCCTCGCGGACGGGGTTGTTGCCGCGGAAGGAGAACGAGACGTTCGAGACGCCGCCGGAGACGAGCGCCCCGGGCAGGTTCTGCTTGATCCAGCGGGTGGCCTCGATGAAGTCGAGCCCGTAGTTCGCGTGCTCCTCGATGCCCGTGGCGACGGCGAAGATGTTGGGGTCGAAGATGATCTCCTCGGACGGGAAGCCGAGCTGCCCGGTGAGGATGTCGTAGGCCCGCCGGCAGATCTGCGTGCGGCGCTCGAGATTGTCGCCCTGGCCGTTCTCGTCGAAGGCCATGACCACGACGGCGGCGCCGTACTTGCGGCACAGCCGCGCATGGTGGACGAACTTCTCCTCGCCCTCCTTCAGGGAGATCGAGTTGACGATCGCCTTGCCCTGGACGTTCTTCAGCCCGGCCTCGATGACCTCCCACTTCGAGGAGTCGATCATGGTCGGCACGCGGCTGATGTCGGGTTCGCTCGCGATCAGCTTGGTGAAGCGGTCCATCGCGGCGACGCCGTCGATCATCCCCTCGTCCATGTTGATGTCGATGACCTGCGCACCGGCCTCGACCTGCTGACGGGCGACCGCGAGGGCGGCGGGGTAGTCGTTGGCCTTGATCAGGTTGCGGAAGCGGGCCGAGCCGGTGATGTTGGTGCGCTCGCCGACATTCACGAACAGCGAGTCCTCGGTGATCGTCACCGGCTCCAGCCCCGACAGCCGCAGTCCCGGCCGCACCTCCGCCGGCGTGCGGGGCGCCCGGCCCTCGACCACGCCGGCGATCGCGGCGATGTGCGCCGCCGTCGTCCCGCAGCAGCCACCGACGACGTTGACGAAGCCGCTCTCGGCGAACTCCGCCAGGACGGCCGATGTCTCCTCGGGCGACTCGTCGTACTCGCCGAACGCGTTGGGCAGGCCGGCGTTCGGGTAGCACGAGATGAACGTGTCGGCGACGCGGGAGAGCTCGGCGATGTAGGGCCGCATCTCCTTGGCCCCCAGGGCGCAGTTGAGGCCGACCATCAGCGGCTGCGCGTGGCGGACCGAGTGCCAGAAGGCCTCGGTGACCTGCCCGGAGAGAGTGCGGCCGGACGCGTCGGTGATCGTCCCGGAGATCATCACCGGCCAGCGGCGGCCCCGTTCCTCGAACAGGGTCTCCAGCGC
>DATHAK010000008.1:0-28177 GCA_035296685.1 Blastococcus sp. | reverse complement strand
GACCACGACTACCTCGTCGACGGCGGGGTGTTCACCCCCGACCTGATCGAGACGTGGATCGAGTACAAGCGGGAGAACGAGATCGACCCGATCCGCCTCCGCCCGCACCCGCACGAGTTCGCGATGTACTACGACATCTGATCGATCCCGCTCTCTGACCGGCAGGTTTGCCGGCTCAGAGTTCGCCAGCTCCGTCCGAGTCCGCACGAGCCGCCGGTCCTGAACCACCGGCGGCTCGTGCGGAATCGTCGTTGTCGGTGCCTCGGTGACCCGCAGGTCGAGGGCCGCGCGGCGGCTGCTCCGGCACGTAGAACTTCCGATCGGGCCCCTGGATTGCCGGGCGGCTATGAGGGGCACGCTCCCGTCCAGCGAGACCAGGGGGCTGCGCCGTAGGCCGTTCGATCGTCGGCGCGGCCGCCGACGGGAGGATGCCCATGAGCACCGGTACCGACTTCGCCGTGCCGGGGCGCGTACCGACGCCCGGCAGACCTCCGGAACCGTCGGGCCGGCTCAGCCGCTGGCTGCTGGAGCACCGGGTGCACCAGCCCGAGGGGCCGGGGGCCGAGGAGGGACATGGCCCGGGGCACCCGTGGTGGCAGGTGCTCTGCCTCACCGGGGTCGACTACTTCTCGACGCTCTCGTACCTGCCGGGCATCGCCGCGCTCGCCGCCGGAGCGCTCTCCCCGCTGGCCACGCTGCTCATCGTCGCGCTCACCCTGCTCGGCGTGCTGCCGATGTACCGACGGGTCGCCGCGGAGAGCCCGCACGGGCAGGGGTCGGTGGCGATGCTGGAGCGGCTGCTGCCGTTCTGGAAGGGCAAGATCTTCGTGCTCGTCCTGCTCGGCTTCGTCGCTACCTCGTGGATCATCACGATCACCCTGTCCGCGGCCGACGCCAGCGTGCACGTGCTCGAGAACCCCTTCTTCCCGGACTTCCTCGAGGGCCACGCGGTCGCGCTGACCGTCGGGCTCCTGCTGGTGCTGGGCGGGGTGTTCCTGCTCGGCTTCAGCGAGGCGGTGGTCGTCGCGATCCCGCTCGTCGTCACCTTCCTGGCGCTCAACGCCGTGATCGTCGTCGTCGGAATCGGCGACGTCCTCGCCGACCCCGACGCGCTGTCCGGCTGGACCGACCGGCTCTCGTCCGGCGGCGGCGTCGTCGGGCCGGCGATCGCGGCGTTCCCGCTGTTGGTTCTCGGCCTGTCCGGCTTCGAGACCGGGGTGAGCATGATGCCGCTGGTCGCCGCCGACGGCGCCGACGCCGAGCAGCGTCAGGCGGCCCGGATCCGCAACACCCGCAAGCTGCTCACCGCCGCGGCGATGATCATGAGCGTCTACCTGATCGCGACCAGCTTCATCACCACCGTGCTCATCCCGCCGGCCGAGTTCGAGGCCGGCGGGGACGCCAACGGCCGCGCGCTGGCCTATCTGGCGCACGAGCGCGTCGGCGAGGTCTTCGGCACCGTCTACGACATCAGCAGCGTGCTCATCCTGTGGTTCGCCGGGGCGTCGGCGATGGCCGGCCTGATCAACATCGTCCCGAGGTACCTGCCCGGCTACGGCATGGCGCCCGAGTGGGGCCGCGCGGTGCGCCCGGTGGTACTCGTCTACACGGCGATCAGCATCGCCCTCACCGTGGCTTTCCGCGCCGACGTCAACGCCCAGGCCGGCGCGTACGCCACCGGCATCCTGGCGATGATGGTCTCCGGCGCGGTCGCGGTCACCATCTCCGCCATCCGCCGGCACCGCCGCATGGCTGCCGTGGGATTCGGCGTGCTCACCCTGGTCCTGCTGTACGCGCTGGTCGACAACGTGATCGAGAAGCCGGACGGCCTCACCATCTCGGCGTTCTTCATCCTCGGCATCATCGTCATCTCGCTGGTCTCCCGGGTCACCCGCACCACCGAGCTGCGGGCCGACCACATCGAGTTCGACGAGACCGCCCGTCGGTTCGTCACCGACTCCCTGACCCACGACGGGCAGCTGCACCTGGTCGCCAACCGCCGCCAGGCCGGCGACAAGGCCGAGTACGAGGAGAAGGAGAGCGCCCAGCGCGGGATGAACCCCGTGCCCGGCGCCGCCGACGTCCTGTTCCTCGAGATCGACGTGGTCGACCCGTCGGAGTTCAGCGGAGTGCTGTGCGTCCGCGGCGTGGAGATCGCCGGCCACCGGGTGTTGCGGGCCGATGCCCCGGCCGCACCGAACGCGATCGCGGCGATCCTGCTCGCGCTCCAGGCCGCGACCGGGGTGCGGCCGCACTGTTACTTCGAGTGGTCCGAGGGCAACCCGCTCGGCCACCTCTTCCGCTACCTGCTGCTCGGCCGCGGGGACACCCCGCCGGTCGTGCGGGAGATCATCCGCGAGGTCGAACCGGACCCGGCCGGCCGCCCGGGCATCCACGTGGGCGGCTGACAGAACACACGCGCCAGGCCGATCCGGCGCCCATCAACCCTCCATTCCGGGCTCGATACGCCGACCGTCCCACGGAGCTCTGGCGAGCCCTACCGTGAGCCGCACGACAGCGAGGTCTCGCACGGGAACCGACGAAGGGCTCGCATCATGCGTTGGGATGCCACCCGGGAATACCTGCGCGGGTCGCTGTGGGCGATTCCTACCGCGTGCGTGGCCGGCGCGCTGCTCCTCGGGATGCTTCTGTCGCAGGTGGACGTGAGCCCGACGTCACCCCTGGCCTTCCAAGGGACGGCGGACGACGCCCGGGGACTGCTGAGCGGCATCACCGGAACCATGATCACCGTCATCGCCGTCGTGCTCGGCCTCGCGGTCGTGGCGCTCCAGTTGTCGTCCACCCAGTTCTCGCCCCGGTTGCTGCGCAATTTCCTCCGCGACCGCTCGAACCAGGTCGTGCTGGGAGTCTTCGTCGGCACGTTCGCCTACAGCGCCGGTGGCCTGTTCACGGTGGGGGTCGCGAGCGGCGAGCGCAGCGACGAGTTCCCCCGATTCGCGGTGTCCGTCGCCATCGCTCTGCTGTTCCTGAGCCTCGCGCTGCTCGTCTTCTTCGCCGATCACCTGGCGCACTCCCTGCAGGTCGACTCCATCATGCGGGTCGTCGAGCACAGTGCACTCCCGGTGATCTGCGGAGACGTGTTCTCGGACGAAGGGGAGACGCCGGCGCCACCGGAGTGGGCGGTGTCCGTCACAGGGCGGCGATCGGGCTACATCCAGGCCGTCGACTTCCGGCACCTGCTGCACGCCGCAGTCCAACAGCACGCGACCGTGCGCCTCCGTGTCCACGTGGGCGAGCACGTGGTCGCCGGAACCGTCATGGCATGGGCCTGGAAGGCATCGGCGGAAGAGGCTCCCCCGTCGAGCCGCTCGATGTCCGTGGCCGTCGAGCACGCCGTGCGCATCGGCTTCGAGCGGACCCTCGAGCAGGACCTGGGACTGGGCTTCCGGCAGCTGGCCGACCCCGCGTGCAAGGCGCTGTCACCGGCGGTGAACGACCCGTACACCGCCGTCCAGGCGATCGATCACCTCGCCGTCCTGTTCGGAGCGCTGGCGGCCCGGCCCGTCGGCGACCACGTCGCCCGTGACGCCGAGGGCACCGTCCGGCTGATCGTGCCGGGACGGCGGTTCGCCGAGATCCTGACCATCACCGTGGGTCTGATCCGGCGCTACGGCGCCGCCGAGCCCAACGTCGTGTCCGCGCTGCTGCGGCTGCTCGCCATCTGCGCGGTCCTGGCGATCGAGGACCCCGGCCGGTGGTCGGACATCGAGCGACAAGCACAGCTGCTCGTGACCGATGCCGAGAGTGCGGTCCGCCAGGCAGCCGACCTGGCTCCCGTGTACGCGCACGCAGAGGCCCTCGACCGCGTGCTCCGCGACCGTCGGGCGCGGCTGTCGGGCCTCGACCAGCCGACCGGGTGAGGAGCCGGGACCCGGGCCGGTGCCGACGTCAGGAGCTCGTGAGGACGACGAGCTGCTGGGTCGCCCGCGTCATCGCGACGTAGCGGTCGACCGCTCCCTCGATGCCCGTGCCGAACGCCTCGGGGTCGACGAGGACGACGAGGTCGAACTCGAGGCCCTTCGCCAGCACCGGGGTCAGTGACCGGACCCGAGGCGTTCCGGGGAACGTGGGATCGCCGATGACGCAGGCGATCCCCTCCCCCTCGGCGTGCTCCACCAGCCAGGTGCCGACGATCGACCCCAGCTCCGACGAGGACCCGTGGACGACCGGCACGCCGCTGCTGCGGATGGAGGTCGGCACGTTGGCGTCGGGGAGCACCGCGCGGATGACCGGCTCGGCCTCGGTCATGACCTCCTCCGGCGTCCGGTAGTTGATCGTCAGGGAGGCCAGGGTGACCTCGTCGAGCCCGATCCGCGCGAGCCGTTCCTGCCACGACTCGGGAAACCCGTGCCGGGCCTGGGCGCGGTCCCCTACGACGGTGAAGCTGCGGGAGGGGCAGCGGAGCAGCAGCATCTGCCACTCCGCGTCGGTCAGCTCCTGGGCCTCGTCCACGACGACGTGCGCGAACGGGCCGGCGAGCACGTCGGGGTCGGCGGTGGGCAGGGCGCCCTCGTCGACCAGGGCGTCCCGCAGGTCCTGATGGCGCAGCGTCGTCATCAGCAACAGTTCGGAGTCGTCGGTCGCGATCAGCTCGTCGATGACGCCGGCCATGCGCTCGCGTTCGGCGGCGACGGTCGCCTCCCGCCGGCGCCTGCGCCGGGACGTCTCCGGATCGCCGAGCCGCTGCCGTGCGGCGTCCAGGAGGGGCAGGTCGGCGACCGTCCACGCCTGGGCGTCCTCGCGCTGCAGCGACCGGACCTCCTCCGGGCCGAGCCAGGGCGCGCACTTCCGCAGGTAGGCGGGCACGGACCACAGGTCTCCGACGAGATCGGCCGCCTCGAGCAGCGGCCACGCCCGGTTGAACGTCGCGAGCAGGTCCCCGTTCGACTGCAGCGACTTCCGCAGCAGCTCGTCGTCCTCGTCGCCGTCGTGCTTGTCCACCAGGATCGCGAGCAGCTCGTCCCACACCTGGTCCCGCGCCACGTTGTGCGGGGTACCGGGGTCCGGAGCCTCGAACGCCTCGGCCCAGTCCTCGGCGGTCAGCCGGAGATCGGACGAGTCGGTCTCGACCGTCATCCCCTTCGCAGGAGGCTCCTCGTAGAACCGCACCGCCGACTCGATCACCGTCGCCACGTGCATCGACGCCTTCTGCCGGGCCACGTCCGGATCGGCCTCGACGCCGGCCACGGCTCCCTCGGGAACGAGGTCGCGCAGCGTGCAGGTCGGCACGCCCTCCTCGCCGAGGCTGGGAAGGACGTCGGCGACGTAGGCGAGGTACGGCTGGTGCGGGCCGACGAACAGCACGCCTCCCCGGCGCGACCCGAGGCGGGATTCGGAGTACAGGAGGTAGGCGGCCCGGTGCAGGGCGACGACCGTCTTGCCCGTTCCGGGGCCGCCGTCGACGACCAGGGCGCCACGGGACCCTGACCGGATGATGGCGTCCTGGTCGGCCTGGATGGTGCCGAGCACGTCGCGCATCCGGTCCGAGCGGTTGCTGCCCAGGCTGGCGATGAAGGCGGACTGGTCGTCGAGCGCGGCGGCGTGCCCGTCGAACCCGTCCGGGGTGAACACCTCGTCCCAGTAGTCGGTGATCCGGCCGCGGGTCCAGCGGTACCTGCGGCGGCTGGCCAGACCCATCGGGTTGGCGTGGGTCGCCCCGAAGAACGGCTCGGCCGCCGGGGACCGCCAGTCCAGCAGCAGCCGGCGGCCGGCACTGTCGGTGAGCCCGAGCCGTCCGACGTACACGGGCTCGGAGCCGTCGGCACCGTCCATGCGGCCCAGGCACAGGTCGAGACCGAAGCGTCGCAGCGTGCGCAGCCGAGCGGTGAGCCGGTGCACCTCCAGGTCGCGGTCCAGCGCCTCCTGGCCGATGCCGCCGGGCGCCCGGCGCCCGGCATCCAGGCGTACGGACAGCTCGGCGATCGTCTGCTCCAGGGTCTCCGCCATGACGGCGAAGTGCTGCTCGTCGCGGGCGATCAGCGCCGGGGCGGACTTGGCCTCGAGTCGGTCGGGAAGATCGAACGCCACCAGGGGCAAGGGACGACTCCTGTTTCCGCAGGTCTGGGCAGTGCTCGGCGAGTGTGGGGCACCACCGGGGTCTTGCCGCAAGCCCCCGCCTGCGCTATACGTTGAAGTGGAAGGACCGCCTCCTTCCCCGGTCGCGAGCCACCGCGACATCCGATCTCGACTGCTGACGACCGCGTCGTCGCCGATTTGATCGAATCCAGAAAGAGGACCAGACTCGCGAGTGTGCCGGCCGCCTCCGAGCTCTCGAGCATGCTGCGGAGTGCCGCCCTGCGCGTGACGCGCCCGCGCCTCGCGGTGCTCGCGGCGGTGCACGACCACCCCCACGCCGACACCGACGCGATCAAGCAGGCCGCCCGCCGCGAGGCCGGCGACGTGTCCCACCAGGCCGTCTACGACGTGCTGCGCACGCTGACCGACGTCGGTCTGGTGCGCCGCATCCAGCCCGCGGGCTCCGTGGCGCGCTACGAGGCCCGGGTCGGGGACAACCACCACCACCTCGTGTGCCGGTCGTGCGGGGCCATCACCGACGTCGACTGCGCCGTCGGCGAGAGCCCCTGCTTGACTGCCTCGGACGACGCGGGCTACCTGATCGACGAGGCCGAGGTCATCTACTGGGGCCGGTGCCCCGCGTGTGCCACCAGCAGTTCGAGGACAACAGCGACAGGGAGAGAACCGACGTGACCGAGCGCTTTGGTGAGAGCGACAAGACGGCGACCGCGAGCGTCAGCGAGAGCGAAAACCCGGGGATGCCCTCCCCGGAGCCGGCGCCGCACCGGCCGAGGACGAACAAGGACTGGTGGCCCAACCAGCTGGACCTCTCCGTCCTGCGTCAGCACGCACCCGCCTCCAGCCCGCTCGGCGGCGACTTCGACTACAAGAAGAAGTTCGCCGAGCTCGACGTCGAGGCGCTGAAGCGGGACGTCACGGAGGTGATGACCACCTCGCAGGACTGGTGGCCGGCCGACCACGGCCACTACGGCGGGCTGTTCATCCGCATGAGCTGGCACGCCGCCGGCACCTACCGCATCGAGGACGGCCGCGGCGGCGGCGGCAGCGGGTCGCAGCGCTTCGCCCCGCTCAACAGCTGGCCCGACAACGCCAACCTCGACAAGGCGCGCCGCCTGCTCTGGCCGGTCAAGCAGAAGTACGGCCAGAAGATCTCCTGGGCCGACCTCCTGGTCTTCGCCGGCAACGTCGCCCTGGAGTCGATGGGCTTCCAGACCTTCGGCTTCGGCTTCGGGCGCGAGGACATCTGGGAGCCGGAGGAGATCTTCTGGGGTCCCGAGGACAGCTGGCTCGGCGACGAGCGCTACAGCGGCGACCGCGAGCTGTCCGGGCCGCTGGGCGCCGTCCAGATGGGTCTCATCTACGTCAACCCCGAGGGTCCCAACGGCAACCCCGACCCGCTGGCCGCGGCCCGGGACATCCGGGAGACCTTCCGGCGCATGGCCATGAACGACGAGGAGACGTTCGCGCTCATCGCCGGCGGGCACACCTTCGGCAAGACACACGGCGCCGCGGACGCCGAGGAGTACGTCGGGCCGGAGCCGGAGGGCGCCCCGCTCGAGGAGCAGGGCCTCGGCTGGAAGAACCGGTACGGCAGCGGCAAGGGCCGGGACACGATCACCAGCGGCCTCGAGGTCACCTGGACGCCCACGCCGACGAAGTGGGACAACAGCTTCCTGGAGACCCTCTACGGCTGGGAGTGGGAGCTCTCCGAGAGCCCGGCGGGCGCCAAGCAGTGGGTCGCCAAGGACGCCGGCAACGTCATTCCGGACCCGGAGACCAACGAGCTCACGCGCAAGCCGACGATGCTCACCACCGACCTGGCGCTGCGGTTCGACCCCGTCTACGACGAGATCGGCCGGCGGTTCCTCGCGAACCCCGACGAGTTCGCCGACGC
Source organism: Blastococcus sp. (assembly GCA_035296685.1). Classification (GTDB taxonomy): domain Bacteria; phylum Actinomycetota; class Actinomycetes; order Mycobacteriales; family Geodermatophilaceae; genus Blastococcus_B. The sequence goes on along the minus strand of DATHAK010000008.1, from coordinate 20,226 downwards.
CTTCGCGCGGGCCTGGTACAAGCTGCTGCACCGCGACATGGGCCCCGTCTCGCGCTACCTCGGCCCGTGGGTTCCCGAGCCCCAGCTGTGGCAGGACCCGGTCCCGCCGGTCGAGGGTGAGCTGATCACCGACGCCGACATCACCGCCCTCAAGGCGACGATCCTCGACTCCGGTCTCTCGGTCTCCCAGCTCGTGACCACGGCGTGGGCGTCGGCTGCCAGCTACCGCCACACCGACAAGCGCGGCGGCGCCAACGGCGCGCGGATCCGGCTCGAGCCCCAGCGGAACTGGGCGGTCAACGAGCCGGAGCAGCTCTCTTCGGTGCTGCGGACCCTCGAGGAGATCCAGCAGGCGTTCAACCTCTCGCAGTCCGGCCGGACGGTCTCGCTGGCCGACCTGATCGTCCTGGGCGGCTGCGCGGCGATCGAGAAGGCGGCGAAGGACGCCGGGGTCGACGTCACGGTGCCGTTCACGCCGGGACGCACGGACGCCTCGCAGGAGCAGACCGACGTCGAGTCGTTCCGCGTCCTCGAGCCGCGGGCCGACGGTTTCCGCAACTACCTGCGCGGCGGCGAGAAGCTGCCGGCGGAGATGCTGCTCGTGGACCGGGCCTACATGCTGTCGCTGGCTCCGCCGGAGATGACGGTGCTGGTCGGTGGCCTGCGCGCCATCGGCGTGGGCCACGGCCAGGCGGGCCACGGCGTCTTCACCGCCCGGCCCGGGGCGCTAACGAACGACTTCTTCGTCAACCTCCTCGACGCGGGGACGGAGTGGAAGACGTCGGCCACCGCCGAGAACGTGTACGAGGGCCGGGACCGCGCCTCGGGCGACGTGAAGTGGACCGCCACCGCGGTCGACCTCGTCTTCGGGTCCAACGCCGAGCTGCGGGCGATCGCCGAGGTCTACGCCGGCGACGACGCGAAGGAGAAGTTCGTCCGCGACTTCGTGGCGGCGTGGGACAAGGTCATGACCCTCGACCGGTTCGACCTCGCGCGCTAGCCGAGGCGGGAGAACGGGTCGACGGTGGCGGGCGGCGCCGCCGTCGACCCGGCCGCCACCGGGCCGGGCGCCTGGATCCTGTCCCGGAGCCGCCGCTGAGCGCTCACCCGTGCTCCAGGACCACCCGCCACTCCACGCCGGTGGCGCCGCAGTCGAACCCCTGGATCGTCGACTCCTCGTAGGTGCCGGCGAGCCGGCCCTGGACGGCCACCAGCTCCAGCCGCCATTGCGCGCTGTGAGTGGGTGCTCCGCCGCAGGTCGGCGCGAGCTCCGGCGGCAGCGGTCCGGCCGCACGGTACCGGCCGTCCTCGAACCTCAGCGGAGGGCTGCCGTAGCCGCGGTCGAAAGGGGTGACGACGCATGGCTCCGACGAGCAGTCGACGGTGAGCGACACCGTGCGCTCCCCGGAGCAGTCCTCGTCGTCGAACCCGGCGCAGCGGGTCTGCGACCCCTCGCCGGACCACTCCCCCGCCAGCTCGGCCGCCGGCAGCTCGCTGCCGCCCGCCGGGACGGCGTCCGACCGGGTGCGGGGAGCCGGCCCGTCACCCAGGACGACGTACGCGGCCACCACGGCCGCCACGATGCCGGCCAGCGCCAGCGGGATGCCGACGGTGAGCCACCGGGAAGGCCGGCCGGACGGCGATGAGCGCGGTCGGCGGGCAGTGCCCCGGGAGCTGCGGGCCCATCCGCTGAACGGATCGGTCACCGGCCACCTCCGAGAGCGCCGCGAAGCCGCGGGCGTGCCGCCATTGTGCGGCTCCGCGGCGTCGTCCCGCTTTCGAGCGAACGGCCCCCGACCGGATGGCCGGCCGCCCTCGCCGGGCAGATGATCTTCCCGGGCCCCGGTCGCCTGCCGTCGACCGGACGAGCCGCTCCGCATGGGGAGGGCGCGTGACCGACGGGCTGGTTCTCCTCGCGGCGTGGCTCGAGTTCCTCTGCCTCCTCGCCGTGCTCGGCTACCTCCTCCTCCGGAGGCGTCGGTGAGGCGCGCCGTCTGGCCGGTTGCGGCGGCGCTCCTGGCCGGCGGCTGCGTCGCGCCGGCACCCACCACCGCGGACTACGAGTCGAAGGCCGCCATGGCGGCCGACGCGGCGGTCTCCGAGGCCCGCACCGCGGTGCTCGCGGCGGACGCGTACGTCCACGGCCGGCTGACCGCGGCCTACCTCGAGCCCGTCCTCGTCGACGCCGAGGAGGCTCTCGGGTCGGTCCGGGCGACGTTCGACTCGGTGCAGCCCCCGGCGACGGCGGGTGCGGATGCCCTGCGGGAGACGCTCGACCCGCTCCTCGAGGACGCCGGATCGGCGGTCACCGACCTGCGCATCGCGGCCCGACGGGACGCCCGCGACGACCTCGCGGACACCGCTGCCGAGTTGTCGGACGTCGCCGACGACCTCGAGGCCTTCGGGACGGAGCACGCGACGTGAAGCGCGTCCTGTCGGTCTTCCTCGGCATCCTGACCGCCATCGGCGGGTTCGTCGACATCGGAGACCTGGTCGCCAACGCACTGGTGGGCTCCCGCTTCGGCCTGTCCCTGGCATGGGCGACCCTGCTGGGGGTCGTGGGCATCTGCGTGTTCGCCGAGATGTCCGGCCGCGTCGCCGCGGTGAGCGGCCGAGGCACGTTCGACCTGATCCGCGAGCGGCTCGGGCCGCGGGTGGGGCTGCTGAACCTGGCGGCGTCCCTGCTGGTCACCCTGCTCACCTTCACCGCCGAGATCGGCGGCGTGGCCCTCGCCCTCGAGCTGGCGACGAGCGTGAACTACCTGCTGTTCGTGCCCATGGTCGGTCTCGCCGTGTGGCTGGTGATCTGGCGGGTGAAGTTCTCGACGCTGGAGGACGTGTTCGGCCTGCTGGGGCTGGCGCTGGTCGTCTTCGCCGTCGCCCTGTGGCAGCTGAACCCGTCGTGGGGCGACCTCGTCCACCAGATCGCCGTCCCCGCCAAGCCGGCCGACGAGGACCTGCCGACGTACTTCTACTACGCGATCGCGCTGTTCGGCGCCGCGATGACCCCCTACGAGGTCTTCTTCTTCTCCTCGGGCGGCGTCGAGGAGCACTGGAAGCCCACCGACGTCGGCACCGCCCGGGCGAACGTGTTCATCGGCTTCCCGCTCGGCGGGCTGCTGTCCCTCGCGATCGCCGGCTGCGCGGCGCTGGTGCTGCTGCCCAACGGCATCGCCGTCGACACGCTCGGCCAGGTCGGCCTGCCCGTCGCCGTGGCGGCCGGGAAGGTCGCGCTCGCCGTCGCCATCCTCGGCTTCGTGGCCGCCACCTTCGGCGCCGCGATCGAGACGGGCCTCTCCACGGGCTACGCCACCGCCCAGTACTTCGGCTGGCAGTGGGGCAAGTACGTCCGGCCGCGGCAGGCTGCCCGCTTCCACACGCTCGTGCTGCTCGCGGTGATCGGCGGGGTGGCCGGGGTGCTCACCACGGCGGATCCCATCAAGGTCACCGAGTACTCCATCGTGTTCTCCGCTGTCGCCCTGCCCCTGACGTACTTCCCCATCCTCGTCGTGGCCAACGACCCCGGGTACATGGGCCGGCACGTCAACGGGCGGCTGGCCAACGCGCTCGGATCGGTCTTCCTCGTGGTCATCGGCATCGCCGCGGTGGCCGCCATCCCCCTGATGATCGTCACGGCGGCGGGACAGTGACATGACGAAGAGGCCCTTCGACCTGAAACTGCGGCTGCTCGACCGGCAGGTCGTCGACCCGGACGACGCGCTCCTCTGCAAGGTCGACGACGTGGAGTTCGAGCAGGATGGGGACGGCGCCTGGTACGTCGCCGCCCTGCTCTCCGGTCCCCAGGCCCTCGGTCCCCGGCTGCCCGGCCTGCTCGGTCGGTGGGTGATGGCCGTCGACCGCCGGCTCTCGCTGAAGGCGCGGGTGCCGCCGCACCGGATCCCGTTCGAGCGGGTCACCGACCTCGGCAGCGCGATCACGGTCGAGTGGTCGGACGACGATCCGTCGCTCGCACCGCTCGAGGACTGGGTCCGCCGGCACGTCGTGGACCGCATTCCGGGGAGCCGCCATGAGAGCGAGTGACCTCCTGCGGTCGAGGGTGCTCACCGCGGACGACGAGGTGCTGGGCTACGTCACCGACCTGCAGTGCACGCTGGATGGCCCGTCACGCGGCGCGGTGCCGGCACCACGTCTGCGCGGGCTCGTGGTGACCCCGCGGCTGACCGGCTCCTCGCTCGGCTACCAGCAGCGCGGCCACCGCGGCCCGTGGCTGATCGGCGCCCTCGTGCGGTGGCTGCACCGGAACAGTCGCGTCGTCGACTGGGACCTGGTCGACGAGGTCCGGTCGGGCGAGATCCGGCTCAAGGCCGACGCCGACACCTGACGGCACCTGCGAGGGGTCAGGCCAGCTGGAGCGCTCGCCCGGTCTCCGATGCCCGTGCGGCCGCCCGCGCCCAGCCGGCCATGCCGGCGATGAGCAGGATGAACGGCGCGAACGCGACGTCGAACGGCAGGGGGACGGCACTGGGCAGGATGGCCAGCCCGAGCGCGATCGCGGACCACAGCGGCGCGATGCCCCCGCGGTACAGGCCGACGCCGAGCAGCAGCAGCCCGATCAGGAGCGGCGCCAGGAACAGCAGGAACGTGACGACGGCGAAGACCGCCGACTCGCCCTGCCGCTCGTAGAGAGCGGCCATCCCGGCGCGATCACCCTCGAGCAGCAACGGCAGCTGGAGGAACATCCCCTGGTGGACGGCGTAACCCACCGCCCCGACCACGGCGAGCGCGGCACCGATGCCGCCGGCGAGCCCGCCGCGCCGGCGCAGCAGGGGCACCAGCCCGAACACCGCCGGCAGAAGCAGCACCGCTGAGGCGATGCCGAGCCAGATCCAGGCGGCCAGCCGGCCGGGCTGGGCCTCGATCGCCGCGAAGGATGCGGCGCCGTCGTCACTCAGGTCGGGCGACACGAGCTCGGAGGCGAGCAGCAGGGTCGGGGCGGCGATCAGGCAGATCGTGGTGAGGCGTGGCATCGGAGGCTCCTTCGACGAGAGGTGGACGACGCCGAACGCTAGGAATCCCGGCCCTGCCTCCGCGTCCTCCCCGGCGACGGTCTTTCCCTCCACTTCCGGGCGTTCCCCCTGGTCAGCGGATCGTTGCGCCGGAGGAGCGGGATCGTCGCGCGCGACGATGTGGACGCCCCTCCGCGGCGCTACCGTCGCGCGATGGCGCTGGAGCACGGCACAGCGGACGTCGATCGCCGGATCGACCTGCTCCTGGCCGTGGCGCTCGCGGGAGCCGTCCAGGCGGAGGTCTGGATCTGGTGGGTCGAGGTGGAGCAGGGCCCGAAGGCGGTGGCCGCGGCCTTCGGGCTGGCACTTGCCGTCCCGCTGATCTGGCGCCGCCGCCGTCCGCTGGCGTCGGTGGTGGCTGTCGTCGCCGTCTACGCCACGTGGATCGCGGTCGCGCCGCCGCGCGGTTCGCTGATGCCCTACCTGGTGGTGCTGGTCGCCGCCTACTCGGTGGCCGCGCACGGGTCGTCGCGCCAGTCGTGGACGGGGCTGGGGCTGACCGTCGCGGCGGAGGTGCTGCTCGTCGCCCGCACGACCAACGACCTCGCCGACTACGCCTTCATCCTGTCGTTCCTGATCGGCGCCTGGCTGGCCGGCCGCGGCATGCGGGTGCGGCAGCAGCGCGCCGACGAGCTGTTCGGCCGAGCGGTGAAGGCGGAGGTCGAACGCGAGGAGAAGGCGCGGGCCGCCGTGGCCGAGGAGCGCGGCCGGATCGCGCGGGAACTGCACGACATCATCAGCCACAGCGTGAGCGTGATGGTCGTGCAGGCCGGGGCCGCCGAGCAGGTCCTCGACTCCGACCGCGACCAGGTGCGGACCTCGCTGCTGGCGATCCAGCAGACCGGCCGGGACGCGCGGCTGGAGCTCCGACGGCTGCTCGGCGTCCTGCGCACCGGGGACGACCACCGACCGGGGTACGGCCCTCAACCCGGACTCGCCCAGCTCGCTGACCTGGCTGCGCAGCTCCGCGGGTCCGGGATGGAGTTGGCCGTCCGCGTCGAAGGCACGGCACGTCCCCTGCCGCCTGGCCTGGATCTCGCGGCCTACCGGATCGCCCAGGAAGCGGTCACCAACGCGGTGAAGCACTCCGGGGCGCGGCATGCCGACGTCGTCGTCCGGTGGGGCCGGGACGCGGTGACCATCGAGGCCCTCGACGACGGGACGGCGGGCGCCGCGGGCACCGACGGCGGGTTCGGCCTCGACGGCATGCGGGAACGGGCCGCGTTGTACGGCGGCGAGCTCGAGCACGGACGGCGTCCCGACGGTGGATTCGGGGTCCGGGCCCGGCTCCCCCTGCCCCCGGTCGAGCCGTGATCCGCGTCCTCGTCGCGGACGACCAGGCGCTGGTCCGGGGCGGTTTCCGGCTGATGATCGACGCGCAGCCCGACATGGAGGTGGTCGGCGAGGCCGCCGACGGCGCCACCGCCGTCGCCCTGGCGCGGGAGCTGGTGCCCGACGTCGTCCTCATGGACATCCGGATGCCCGGGATGGACGGGCTCGAGGCGACCCGGCGGGTGCTCAGCGAGGCGCCGGACAGCGTGCGTGTGCTGATCCTGACCACGTTCGACCTGGACGAGTACGTCTACGAGGCGACCCGGGCCGGCGCCAGCGGCTTCCTCGTCAAGGACGTGGCGCCCGCGGACCTGGCGCACGGCGTCCGGACGATCGCCGCCGGCAACGCACTGCTTGCTCCGAGCGTCGTCCGTCGGCTGCTCGAGGAGTTCGTCCGCCGGCCCGCACCCGGGACGACGCCACCCCTCGACCCGCTGACGGAGCGCGAGCGGGAGGTGCTGGGCCTCATCGGGCGGGGACTCAGCAACGACGAGATCGCCGGCCGGCTGTTCATCAGCGGGACGACGGTGCGCACGCACGTGACCCACGTGCTGCAGAAGCTCGGCCTCCGGGACCGCATCCAGGCGGTCGTCCTCGCCTACGAGTCGGGTCTCGTCCGGCCCGGGGAGCAGTAGCGCTGCGTCACGGCGGGCCCGGCCGCACTGCGCCGGCCGCAGGTACGGGCCGGTATCCGTTGCCCCCCGTGGCCTGCCGGTCTACCTTCCGGCCCCGTCGTCGCGGGGGACTGAATCGTCAGTCAGGAGCAGCACGATGCTCAACAGCAGCATGGTCGAGGCCAACATCCCGGCGAGCGACCTCGCTCGGGCACGCGACTTCTACGCCGACAAGATGGGTCTCACACCGACCCAGGAGTTCGGCGGTGAGGCCCTGGCCTACCGCACGGCCGGCGGCACGGCGTTCAACATCTACCGCACGGACTACGCCGGCCAGGCCGGGCACACCATCGCCCAGTGGCACGTCGACGACATCGAGGCCGAGGTCCACGACCTCAAGGCCAAGGGCGTCACCTTCGAGGTCTACGACATGCCCGGCGTGCGGTGGGACGGCGAGATCGCCTCCATGGAGGGCATGGGCCGCGCGGCCTGGTTCAAGGACAGCGAGGGCAACATCATGTGCGTCGACCAGCCGGAGTCCCGCGGCTGACAGGAGCACCCCTCGTCAGGCGTGGTGGAGGTCGGCGAACGCCTCCGGAGGGAACTCGCAGTCGGTGTTCCCCACGGCCAGGCACCGGTAGGTGGCGGTCGCCGCCTCCTCGAGGTTCAGCGCCCGCCGGAACGCCATGCCGACGTCGGCACCAAGCGCCGAGCAGCCGTGGTGGGACAGCACGATGCAGTCGTGCTCACGGGCCTGCTCGGCCGCGCCGTCGGCCAGCTCGTCGGAACCGTTCGGGAAGTAGGGCACGGTGCCTACCGACCGCACGTAGTAGGCGTGGTCGAGGGTGATCAGCCGGATGCGATGGCCCAGGGCGTCGACGAGGACGGCGTGCTGCGGGTGCAGGTGGACGACGGCGTTCACGTCGGGGCGCGCCCGATAGGTGCGCTGGTGCAGCTTCCACTCGCTCGAGGGCCGCTCGGCTCCGCCGAGGACGTCACCGTCGAGCGACATGACGCTGAAGTCGTCGGCGGTCAGCCGGTCGAGCCAGGTGCCGGCGCCGGTCACGACGAACTGGTCGCTGCCGGGCAGCCGCGCCGACAGGTTGCCCCCGCTGGCCAGCGCCAGCCCGCCGGTGACGGCGAGCCGGCCCACCTCGGCGAGCTGGTCGACGAGGTCGCCCCTCGTCCGAGCCGTCCTCACGGCAGCCGGACCAGGGCGTCCAGGGCCACGTCGATGCCGCGCTCCACCCCGGCCGCGACGACGTCGCGGTGCGGGTCGTACCCGGTGGTCTCCCGCAACTCGTCGGCGGCGACCCCGTCGATGACCAGCACGCCACCGGTGGTCAGCCCGTGCAGCGAGCCGTGCACCAGCAGCGCCGAGAGCTCCATCTCGATGGCCAGGACCCCGGCCCGCACGTACGCCGGCATCGACACCGGCAGGAGGCCCGGGTAGAACGCGGCCCGGGTCCAGACCAGCCCACGGTGGTGCGGGGCCGACCGCTCCCGCGCGGCAGCCACGAGGGCGAGGACCGCCTCGGCGCTGGCGGTGGCGGGGTACTCCGGCGGCACCAGCTGCTGGGTGACGCCGTCGTCGCGCACGCACGCCTCGGCGATCACCAGGTCGCCGTCGCCGATGCCCGCCTGCATGGCGCCGGCCGTGCCGAGCCGCAGGATCGTGCGCACGCCCGCGTCGGAGAGCTCCTGGAACAGGCAGATCGCGCCCGGTCCCCCGACCCCGTGCGAGGAGACGACGACGTCGACGCCCTGCCACGAGCCGCGGAACGTCCGGTACTCGCGTGCCCAGGCCACCTCCGTGGGGTCGTCCAGGCGCTTGGCGACGCGCTCGGCGCGGAACGGGTCGCCGACGACGACCGCCCGCGGCGGGAGCCCGGTGCGCGGGATGCGGGTCACCGGCAGCAGTTCGCTCACGCTTCGTCCTCGTAGTACGAGTACAGGTCCTGCGGCGAGAACCGGCCGCGGTCGGTGACCACCGTCCGCACGTAGCGCGGCGGGGTGATGTCGAAGGCCGGGTAGATGCCGGTGACCCGGTCCGACGCGGTCCGCCGTCCCAGGGTGTGCAGCACCTCGTCACCGTCGCGGTCCTCGAGCTCGACGGCGTCGGCGCTGGGCGCCTGGCGGTCCGGCGCCTGGACGAGCGCCACGTAGGGGACGTCGAACGCGTGCGCGGCGATGGCGATCTGCAGCGTGCCCACCTTGTTCACCACGTGGCCGTCCATCGTGACGCGGTCGGCCGCGGTCACGAACCGGGTGACCTGCCCGCGGCTCATCAGGTGCGCCGCCATCCCGTCGGTGATCAGCCGGGTGGGCACGCCCATCTCGGCCAGGCTCTCCGAGGTGAGCCGGGCGCCCTGCAGGTAGGGCCGGGTCTCGGTGCAGATCGCGTCGATGCGCTTGCCGGAGCGCAGCACCGCGGCGACGGTCTCGGTGATGTAGGACTCCGCCCAGCAGTGGGTCAGGACGGTGGCCCCGTCGGGGATGAGGACGGCGGCGTGCGCCCCCATGACGCGGCTGCGGGCGAGGTAGCGGTTCCCGGCGTCGAGCGCAGCGCGCTCGACCGTCGCGGCCAGCGGCTCCCCCGCGGCCAGCGTCGTCTCGGTGACCTCCAGCAGCTCGGCGACGACGTCCCGGATCTGGTTGTTCGTCTTCCGGGTGTCCACCAGCCGGCGGCCGGCCGCCACCATGAAGTCCCGCCGCTGCTCGGCGGTCGAGAGCCGGTCGGCGTCCCGGGCCGCGAGCGTCATGCCCCCGGCGGCGGCGAAGAGCGGACCGCTGCTCTGCGTCACCATGTCCTCGATCGCCTTGGCGACCTCCTCGTGGTTCCGGCAGGTCACCCAGCTCTTCTCGAACGGGAAGACGCGGCGGTCGAGGATGCGCACCGCATCGGGCTCGATCAGCACGTTCTGGCTGATGATCGTCGGGACGGGCACGTCGACGGGGGTCGTCACTGAGGTCTCTCCGAGGGTGAGGCGGGGTGCGGACGGCGGGCGGGACCGCGGTCACTCGAGGGACACGTGGCTGCTCGCCGCGGGGTTGGCCACCGGTGGCCGGTCGGCGGACGGCGGGGGTTCGCCGGGTGCCCGGCCCAGGGCGCGGCGGGCGCGCAGGCTGGCCACGATCAGCGCGATCAGGGTGAGCACGTACGGCGTCGCCGCGGCCACCTGGGAGGGCAGCCCGACGCCCTGCAGCCGGAAGCCGAAGGCCTCGGCGGCCGCGAACAGCAGGGCGGCGAGCAGCACGCCGAACGGTGCCGCCTGGGCGAGCAGCACCGCGACCACGGCGACCCAGCCCCGGCCGGCGGTCATGTTGTGCGAGAAGAGCACGACGTTGCCCAGCGACAGCTGGGCGCCGCCGAGGCCGCAGAGCACGCCGCTGGCCAGGACCGCGCCGTAGCGATACTTCGTGGTGTCCACGCCCAGGCTGCGGGCGGCCTCGGGTGCCTCGCCGACACCCTGGAGCCGGAAGCCCCAGACGTGCCGCCGGAGGAACACCGCGAGGACGGGCACCAGCAGCCAGGCGAGGTAGGTCAGCGGCGTCTGCCCGAGGATCGTCGGCAGGCCCTGCAGGTCGGGGTCGGTGAACGTGCCCTGGTGGCCGAAGACCGTCCGCAGCAGGAAGGCGGTCAGCCCGACCGCCAACAGGTTGAGCGCAATCCCGACGATGATCTCGTCGCCGCCGTAGCGCACCGAGGCGATCGCGAGCAGCGCCGCCATCGCCGCGCCGGCCAGCATGCCCGCGAGCACGCCGACCCAGGCCGAGCCGGTGAACCAGCTCCCGGCGACCGCGGCGAACGCGCCGACGAGCATGAAGCCCTCGAGGCCCACGTTGAAGACGCCGGCCTTGGCGCAGATGGCACCGCCGAGAGCGGCCAGCAGGATCGGGGTGAGCGCCCGCAGGATCGACGGGATCAGCGAGGCGTCCACCAACTCCGCGAGGACGCTCATGCCCTGTCCTTCCGGGTGCGGCGCGCGGTCGCGGCCACCGCCGCCGCCAGGATGACGATCACCGTCGCCTGCAGGATCGAGCTGAGCTCGCGGGGCACCTCGGTCTCCCGCTCCATCCCGAAGCCGCCGACCTGCAGGGCGGCGAAGAACACCCCGGCCGCGACGGCGCCCAGCGGGTGCGCCCGGGCGAGCAGGGCGGCGAGCAGCCCGGTCCACGTGTAGCCCGGGACGACGAGCGCGCCGTCGATGTACCGGTACGGGACCGAGAGGACCACCATCGCCCCGACCAGGCCAGCGATCCCCCCGCCGGTGAACATCAGCCGGGTCACCATGCGCGGCACGTCGACCCCGGCGTACTCGGTGAACCGGCGGTTGTGCCCGGTCAGCCGCACCTCGTAGCCGAACGGCGTCCGGGAGTCGACCTGCACGACCAGCACGATGACGACGAGCAGGATCAGCGCGCTGAGCCCGACCCCGGCGAACACCGGCATCCGGTACGCCTCGTCGAACACCCGGCTCTGCGGCAGGCCCGTGCCCGGGTCGCGCAGCGGGAACCGCACCAGGTAGGAGGCGAACGCGACCACCGGGTAGGAGATCAGCAGCGAGCTGACCAGCAGCGGCACGCCGAGCCGGTTCTCCAGGACGGCCGGGACGGTGCCCAGCAGCGCGCCGGCGAGCGCCCCGGCGGCCAGCGCGGCGACCAGGGACACCGGCATGGGGAGCGGCACGGTCGCGGCGACGACGGCGGCGGTGATCCCGCCCAGCACGATCTGCCCCTCGCCCCCGAGGTTGACCACACCGGCCCGCAGGGGGACGGCGACGGCCAGCGCCATGCCGACCACCGGGACGGCCACGATCAGGGTGTTGCGCCACTGGGTCGACCCGAAGGCGCCCTCCACCATGGCCGCGTACGCCTCGATCGGGTTCCCGCCGGCACCCAGCAGCATGACCGAGCCGATCAGCAGGGCCCCGACGACCGACAGGAAGACCGGCGAGCGCAGCACGCCCCGGACACGGGCGGCAGGGGTGGCGACCGGAGGCGCCGTCGGCGTCGTCATGCCCCGGCCCCCTGCGCGGAGGCCGTCGCGGGGATGCCGGCCATCGCCAGACCCACGTTCTCCTCCGTCGCCTCGGAGCGGGCGAACTCGGCCACCACCCGCCCGCCGAACATGACCAGCAGCCGGTCGGACAGCGCCATCAGCTCGCTCAGCTCGGCCGAGGCGAGCAGCACCGCGTGACCGGCGTCCCGGTAGGCGCGCAGCCGCGCGTGGATGTTCTCGATCGCGCCGATGTCGACGCCCCGGGTGGGCTGGTCGACCAGCAGCACCGGGGCGTCGTGCGCCATCTCCCGGCCGACGACCAGCTTCTGCAGGTTCCCGCCCGAGAGGGTGCCGGCGGGGACGGCCGGGCTGCTCACCTTGATGTCGAAGTGCTCGATGATCTGCCGGGCATGGGTGCGGACGGCGCGGCGGTCCAGCCGCCAGCCGCGGCGCAGCGGCGACCGGCGGTGGAAGCCCACCGCCAGGTTGTCGGCGACCGAGGCGGCCACCGCCGAGCCGGTCGCCGCCCGGTCCTCGGGGATGTAGGCGATGCCGACCTCCCGACGGCGGCCCGCCGGCAGGGCCTCCACCGGGACGGTCCCCACCCGGATCGAGCCCGAGCGCGCGGGACGCAGCCCCGCGATCGCCTCCAGGAGCTCGACCTGCCCGTTGCCCGCCACGCCGGCGATGCCGACGATCTCGCCGGACCGCACGGACAGCGACACGTCGTCCACCACCGGCCGGCCGGTCGGAGGGCCGACGGTGAGGCCGTCCACCCGGAGCATCGCCTCCGCGGGCGCGCCCGGCACGTACCGGCCGTCGAGGTCGACGGCCCGCCCGGTCATGTGCCGGGCGATCTCGGCGCCGGTCGTCTCGCCGGTGACCAGCCGGGCGACCGTCCGCCCGTCGCGCAGCACGGTCACGTTGTCGCTGAGCTCGAGGACCTCGCCGAGCTTGTGGGTGACGATGACGACGGTGCGGCCGGCGTCGCGCAGGCCCCGCAGCACGTCGAAGAGCAGCCGGGTCTCCTGCGGGGTGAGCACGGCGGTCGGCTCGTCGAGGATGAGCACCTGCGCCTCGCGGTGCAGCGCCTTGAGGATCTCCACCCGCTGCAGCACGCCGACCGAGAGGGTGCGCACCCGCGCCCTGGGGTCGACCTTGAGCCCGTACCGCTCGGAGAGGTCCTGCACCGCCGTGACGGCGGCCCGGCGGTCGAGCAGCCCGGCCGTGCCCCGGGTCTCGGCCCGGTAGACGACGTTCTCGGCCACCGTCATGGACGGGAACAGGCGGAACGCCTGGTGGACCATGCCCATGCCGGCCCCGACCGCCTCGACCGGGGAGCGGAAGGTGACCGGCCGGCCGTCGACCCGGATCTCGCCCGCGTCCGGGGACAGCAGCCCGTAGAGCACCGACATCAGGGTGGACTTGCCCGCCCCGTTCTCGCCGACCAGCGCGTGGATCTCCCCGGCGGCGAGCGCGAGATCGGCCGCGTCGTTCGCGACCACGTCGCCGAACCGCTTGACGATCCCGGTCATCTCGACCCGGGGCGGGCCCGCCGGTTCCCCGGCGGGCCCGGAGGCGTCAGCCCTCGGCCGGGTCATCCACGGTCACCTCGCCGGACACGATCTGGTCGCGGACCGACTGCACCTGGTCGATGACGTCCTGGTGGTCGGCGATGAGGCACTCGGAGTTCGCGACGTCGTCCTGGAGGCCGGTGAGCGTCACGCCCTCCTCCTCGAGGCCGTAGGACACCAGGCCGCCGCCCTCGCCGTCGAGGATCTTGGCGGCGCTGTCCGCGGTGACGACGTCGACCTCCTTGATCACGTTGTCGACCACGACGCCCGGGGCGCCGGGGCACTGGTTCACGTCGACACCGAAGGCGAAGAACTGCCCGCCCTTCGCGGCGTCGAAGACGCCGAGGTTGCCCGCCGCGGCGGAGGCCATGACGTAGTCGGCCCCTTGGGCGACGAGGGAGAGCGCCTGCTCCTTGGCACGAGCCGGGTCGTTGAACGGCGAGGACCCACCGACGTAGAGCGGCGTGAACGCGATGTCGGGCTTCACCGACTGCGCGCCGGCGCCGAAGGGGTCGGAGAAGCGGCGGATCTGCGGAGTGTCGAGGGCGACGACGGCGCCGACCTTGCCGGACTGGCTGAGCAGACCCGCCTCGACACCGGCGAGGTACACACCTTCGTGCTCGCGGAAGACCGCGCAGGTGACGTTGTCGAACTCCTCCGTGGTGCAGGCGTCGACGAAGAGGAACTGCTGGTCGGGGTTGGCGGAGGCGGCCGCGGCGACCGCGTCGGCGAACTCGAAGCCCACCACCGCGAGGACGTCGGGCGCGTCGGCGACGGCGGCGTCCATCTGCTGCTGGATGTTGGTCGGATCCTGGCTCTCGAAGATCCGCGCCTCCCCGCCCGCGTCGTCGGCGGCCTGGTTCACGCCGTCGACCGCCAGCTGCAGGAACGGGTTGACGCCCACCGGCTCGGGGGTGATGAGGATGAGGCTCGGGCCACCGTCGCCCGAGGCCTCGTCGTCCCCTCCCCCACCACTGGAACTGGCGTTGCAGCCGGCCAGGAGGGACACGCTCAGGGCCCCCGCCGAGAAGGCCGTCAGGAGGGTGGGGCGTCGTCCGAGCATGAGGGCTCCTGTAAGTCGTCTGACGTCTGTCGACCAGTAGGATGCGACTATCGAGGCCGGTCAGCCGGGCGTCAAGAGCTTCGCGAGAGGGAACGTGTGAACACTCCGTTGCGCGACGCGCGACCCCTTCCTGCCCAGCTCGCAGACAGGTTGCGCCAGCGGATCGCCGACGGCCACTGGGAGCCCGGCCACCGGCTTCCCTCCGAGCAGGAGCTGGCCACCGAGTACGGGGTCAGCCGCCCCACGGTGCGCAGCGCGGTGGCCCGGCTGGTCGACAGCGGCATGCTGCGGGTCCGCCACGGCGCGGGCACGTTCGTCACCTCGCACCGGCACGGCATCCGGGCGGGCCTGCAGGAGCTGCGCTCGACCAGCCGGATCATCGCCGAGCAGGGCTACAGCTGCGAGGTCGTCTACCGCTCACGCGAGCTGCGTCCCGCCACCGCCGAGGAGGCGGAGCGCTTCGAGGGGGCCGCCGGCCTGCCGGTGATCGCGATCGAGCGGTGCTTCCTGGCCGACGACGAGGTCGTCGCCTTCGAGCACGACCTGATCAACGCCGCCGTGCTGCCCGACGGCGTCGACCCGGCCGACATCACCGGCTCGGTGTTCGAGTTCATGGAACCGTTGGGGCTGCTCCCGGTGCAGGCCGTGGCGCACGTCCGCGCCGTGCACGACCCGTCGGTGGGCTGGGGCCCGCGCCGGCCGAAGGAGCCGCTGTACATCTCCCTCGACCAGGTGCAGTACCTCGCCGACGGCCGCCCCGTGAGCTGGTCGCAGGCCTTCTTCGTCGAGGACAAGTTCGAGTTCACGCTCGTCCGCACCCGCTGAGGCACTCGGTCACTGCTCGTCGAGCGGTTCCTCGGCCCCGGTGCGCGCCGCGCGCACGCCGTCGAGCTGCGCGATCTCCGCGGCGAGCGCGACCAGATCACCCCGCCCGTCCAGGGTCAGGGTCACCGACGCCACGCGGAGGCCCTCCTCCGTCGTCCCCTCCCGGTCGACCTCGACGCCGTGCAGTGCCCAGCCGCGTTCGGTGCAGGCGGCGAGGACGTTGCGCAGCACGCCGCGGCCGTCGAAGTAGTCCAGCCGCAGCGTGGGTGCCTCGGCACGACGGCGGCGGCCGAGGGCGCGCACCAGCGGCGGGAAGCCCGCGGTGATCACGAAGTGGCCCACGGTCGTGCCGACCGCGAGCGCGGGCAGCCCGGCGCCGGCGGCCATGCCGACGGCCGCCGCCAGCCAGACGGTGGCCGCCGTCGTCAGCCCGCGGACGATGTCGCGCTTCACGAAGATCAGCCCACCGCCGATGAAGCCGATCCCGGAGACGACCTGGGCGGCGACGCGGGACGGGTCGATGCTGACGCCGGGGACGTCGATCAGGTCCTCGAAGCCGTACTTCGAGATGATCATGAACACGGCCGAGCCCAGGCCGACCAGCGTGTGCGTGCGCAGGCCGGCGCTCTTCGCCCGTACCTCACGCTCGATGCCGATCAGCGCGCTCAGCACGAGTGCCACGGCCGCGGGCCACAGCAGCGCCCACTGACCGTCGCTGGACCACAGCGGCGCGTACGGGTCGGTGATCACGCCGCTCCCCCGTCCCCCGTCGTCGCGCTCAGCCCCAGACCTCCTCGGCAGTCTCGACGATCAGCGCGAGCTTCGCGATCTGCTCGTCGCGTGTCAGCGAGTTGCCCTCGACGGTCGAGGAGAAGCCGCACTGGCCCGAGAGCGCCAGCTGGTCCAGCGGCACGAACTTCGAGGCCTCGTCGATGCGCCGCTTGAGGTCGTCCTTGCGCTCCAGTTCGGGGCGCTTCGTCGTCACCAGGCCGAGGACGACGCGCTTGCCCGGCGGGACGAACCGCAGCGGCTCGAACCCGCCCGAGCGGGCGTCGTCGTACTCGAGGAAGAAGCCGTCGACCTCCAGTCCGCCGAACAACGCCTCGGCGACGAAGTCGTAACTGCCCTCGGCCACCCAGGACGACCGGAAGTTGCCGCGGCACAGGTGTGTGGTGACGGTGAGGCTCTCGGGTCGCCCGGCCAGCGCCGCGTTGATCTGGCGGATGTAGCGCTCGTGCAGGTGCTCGGCGTCGCGTCCCTGGGCCGCGAGCTCCGCGCGCTGCTGCGGGTCGTTGAGGTAGGCCAGGCTGGTGTCGTCGAACTGCAGGTAGGTGCACCCCTGCGCCGCGATGCCCTGCACCTGCTGGGCGTACGCCGCGGACAGGTCCGCCCAGAACGCGTCCTCGTCGGGGTAGACCGCAGGGTCGATGGCCGCGGCGCCGCCGCGGTAGTGGACCATCGACGGCGACGGGATCGTGAGCTTCGGCGTCTGCCCCTCGGCCACCACCGACTGCAGGTAGGCGAAGTCCTCCCCGAAGATCGGGCGGTCGATCGACAGCGGGCCGTCGACGTGCAGCCCGGCCGGCGTGTAGTCCAGGCTCCCATCGGCGTTCTTGAAGTGGACGACGATGTTCTGGTCGGTCACCTTCGTGATGCCGTCGATCGCGTAGATGAAGTCCATGTGCCACGACGCCCGGCGGAACTCGCCGTCGGTCGCGGTCCGCAACCCGACGTCGGCCTGCATGCGCACGGCCTCGGCGATCGCCTCGTCCTCGATCCCCCGCAGCTCGGCGGCGTCGATCTCGCCGGCGGCGTGCCGGGCGCGGGCGTCGAGCAGGTTCTGCGGGCGGAGCAGGCTGCCGACGTGGTCGGCGCGGAACGGCGGTCCTGAGGTGTCGGCCATGCCTCCAGCCTGGCTCAGGTCGTCTCCCGGCGCAGGCCGTCAGCTGACGATGGGCGCCGCGGCGGCCTCCTCGATCCCGTGCGCGGCCATGCGGGCGCAGGCCTCGGCGACGGCCTGGCTGTCCTCGTAGGCGTGCAGGCAGGCCACGCGGCCGCGCCGGACCCTCAGCACGTGCGCCCCGACGTTCCCGTACGGCTCCCCCACCGCCGGCACGACGTCCGCCCGCCACTGGACGGTCACGGTCATGTCCCACGGCCATCCGGACACCGCGGTGTCGGTGACGGTGAAGCGCAGCTCGGGAAAGAGCCGGGACAGCCGCTCGAACCAGCGGCGGACGGCGACCGGGTCGTGCCGCTCGCCCCCGAGCGGATGGACGCCGGCGAACCGGTGGTGCACGTCGGGTGCCAGGCCGGCCAGCGCCGTCTCGTAGTCACCGACGCTGAGCCGGTCGAAGACGTGCCGCACCCGGCGAGCGGCGAGCTGGCGGTACACGCGGCGAGGTTAGTGACCGACGATGATGGCTCGACGTCGGCACCCGGGAGGAACTGCTCATGAGGATCGCCGTGCTCGGCACCGGCAGCGTCGGCCGGACCGTCGCCGCCCGACTGTCCGACCTCGGACACGAGGTCGCCGTGGGCACCCGTGACCCGGGGGCCACCCTCGCCCGTTCCGAGCCCGACCGGATGGGCAATCCGCCGTTCGCGGTCTGGCACGCGGAGCATCCAGGGATCCGCCTGGGAACCTTCGCGGACGCCGCTGCCCCGAGCGAGCTGGTGGTCAACGCGACCGGCGGGGCCGGTGCGCTCGACGCGCTGACGTCGGCGGGCGCACCGAACCTGGCGGGCAAGGTCCTGCTCGACATCTCGAACCCGCTGGACGGCTCCCAGGGGTTCCCGCCGACCCTGTTCGTGAAGGACACCGATTCGCTGGCCGAGCAGATCCAGCGCGCGTTCCCCGACGCCCGGGTGGTCAAGGCCCTCAACACGATGACGGCCGCGGTCATGGTCGACCCTGGTCGCGTCGGCGGGGGCGACCACTCCACCTTCGTCTCCGGGAACGACCCGGCGGCCAAGCAGACCGTCGTCGCCCTGCTGGAGAGCATGGGGCACACCGACGTCATCGATCTCGGCGATCTCTCGACGGCCCGCGGCGCCGAGATGTACCTGCCGCTGTGGATCCGCCTCATGGGGGCACTCGGGACGCCGTTCTTCAACATCAAGGTCGTCCGCTGACCGGAGGGAGGCGCCCGTGCCGCTCGTGACCGTGCTGGCCACCGGCGGCACCATCGCCAGCCGATCCGGCGCCGGGCGGGGTGCCACCGCCGAGGACGGCGGGGCCGACCTGGTCGCGCGCCTCGACCTGCCTGCCGGGCTGGAGGTCCGCGTCCGGGACGTGTTCCGGGTGGGTGGCTTCCGGATGACGCTGGACCGGGTCTCCGAACTGGCCCGGGCCGTGGCGGCCGAGCTGCGGGATCCCGACGTCGCCGGCGTCGTCGTCACCCACGGGACGGACACCACCGAGGAGACCGCCTTCTTCCTCGACCTCTTCCACGACGATCCGCGCTCGGTCGTCCTCACGGGCGCCCAGCGCGCGGCCGACGCACCCGACACCGACGGGCCGCGCAACCTCACCGACGCGGTCACCGCGGCGGCCGCGCCCGGCACGCGCCGGCTGGGCGTGCTGATCTGCTTCGGTGGACAGCTCTTCCCGGCCCGGGGCACCCGGAAGACGCACACGCTGGCGGCGGACACCTTCACGAACCCGTCGGCCGGGCCGCTCGGCTGGGTGCACCGCGGCGAGGTCGCCCTCGTCGGCCGGCCCCGCCGCGGGACGGCGCTCCCGCTCGACGCGTTCGATCCCTCCGGCGTCCGGGTCGACGTCGTCCCCTGTTACCCCGACGCCGACGCGACCACCCTGCGGGCCTGCGTCGAGGCCGGGGCGCGGGGCATCGTCCTGGAGGCGACGGGAGCCGGGAACGCCAATCCGGCGATCTGCGCCGCCGTCACGGACGTCACCGCCGCCGGCATCGTCGTCGTCACCTCGACGCGGGTGGCCGCCGGGCCGGTGATGCCGATCTACGGCGACGGCGGCGGCGCCGACCTGCTGGCCGCCGGAGCCGTGCCGACGGGGCTGCTGCGTCCGTCGCAGTCCCGGATGCTGCTGGCCGCGCTCCTCGGCATCCACCGCGACCCGGCTCTCGTCCGGAGGACCTTCCGGGAGCGTGTCGGCCCCTGAGCCTCGCCGCGCACGCGAGGACGTCCGACCACAGCGCGCGCTCCTAGGGTGTGCCCGTGAACCAGGCCGAGGGGGACTCGGGAGTCACCCTCCCCGAGCTGCTCGCCGCGTACTCGCTCGCGACCGACCTCGGCCTCGGCCAGCCCATGGAGCATCTGCTGCGCGCCTGGCGCATCGCCGACCTGCTCGGGAAGCACGTCGGCCTGTCCGAGGACGACCGCGCGGCCCTGTTCTACGTCGCCGTCCTCTCCTGGGTCGGATGCGTGGCGGACACCCCGGAGGTGGCGAGCTGGTTCGGCGACGACATCGCCTTCCGCGGCGGCAGCTTCGAGATCGACTTCGCCGGCCTGCCGGCCATGGCGTTCATGCTCGGGCGCACCGGTACCGGCCGGCCGGCGCTGCACCGGCTCGGCCTGGCCACGGCGCTCGTGGCGACCCGTGCCAAGGGGATCGAGCGCGGGCTCCTGTCGCACTGCCTGTCCACGTCCGTGCTGGCGGACCGGCTCGGACTCGGCTCATCCGTCGGAACAGCGGTTCGCCTGTTCTTCACCCGCTGGGACGGCACCGGAATGCCCTCCGGGGTGGCGGATGAGGAGATCCCGCTGACGGTGCGGCTGTTCCATCTCGCGGACGTCGTCGAGGTGTTCCACC
>DATHAK010000007.1:0-5766 GCA_035296685.1 Blastococcus sp. | reverse complement strand
CGGCACGCCGTAGGCGATCCGGCTGGCCAGGCAGGCGGCCGCCGGCTTGTCGGCCAGGGGCAGCTCCCACCGCCGGGCGGCGGCGCGGACGTCGTCCTTGGTCATGCCGGCCCGGGCCAGCGGAGCCCAGGCGCCGCGGGCGGCGGCCGCCGCGATCCCCGGACGGAAGCCGGCGGTCAGGTCGTCGGCGTTGGTGCCGGTGACGACGTCGGCGATGCCGAGCCGCGCAGCCAGCGGGGTGAGGACGTCGACCAGCTCGGTCTTGCAGAACGCGCAGCGATCGCCCCCGTTGGCGACGTAGCCCGCCCGCGACAGCTCGTCGGTGCGCGGGAACTCGTGGCGCACCCCGAGCGAGGCGCCGAACGCGGCGGCCCCGGCGCGCTCGGCGGCCGGCAGGCTCGGCGACACGGCGGTGGCGGCGACGACCCGGTCGGGCCCCAGCCCGCGCACCGCCGCGGCCAGGACGACGCCGGAGTCCACGCCGCCGGAGAACGCGACCAGGACGCCCGGCAGCGGGGCGAACTGGGCGTCCAGCGCGGCGAGCCGGTCGTCGAGAGTGCTCACGGACCGCAGGATGTCACGCCGCCGGGAAGCCGACGGCCACCCGCGCGGTGGATCCGGCGTCCTCGACGAGGGCGACCAGCCGGCCGTCGCGGTCGATCGCCGCGTGCGGACCGGGCGCGCCCGTGGCCGGGATGCGTTGTCCGTAGAAGAGCGCGCGGGTCTCCTCGGCGGTGACATCGCGCCTGGGGAACACGGTGGCGGCGGCGTCGGCGAGGCCGAGGAAGCCCCGGCCGCCACCGGCCAGCAGTGCCGCGCCCGCCTCCTCCACGGGCGCCGCCCGGTCGACCGCGAAGGGGCCGGAGACGGTCCGCCGGAGCGCGGTGAGGTGCCCGCCCACCCCGAGCAACGCCCCGGCGTCGCGGGCGATCGCGCGGATGTAGGTGCCGGCGGTGCAGCTCACCGTGACGTCGACGTCGAGGAGGTCGGGGGTCGGCCGCTCGATCCGGTGCACCTCGAGCCGGTGCACGGTCACCGACCGGGGCGCCAGCTCCACCGCCTCGCCGGCGCGGACGCGGTCGTAGGACCGGCGGCCGTCGACCTTCACCGCGCTCACGGAGGAGGGCACCTGCCGCAGCCGGCCGGTCTGCGCGGCCAGCGCCGCGCGGACCGCGTCGTCGTCGACCCCGCCGGCCGACGCGGCGGCGAGGACCTCGCCCTCGCGGTCGTCGGTCACGGTCGTCTGCCCGAAGCGGATCGTGGCCTCGTAGGTCTTGTCGTGGCCGCCGACGTAGCCGAGCAGCCGGGTCGCCGCCCCGACGCCGAGGACCAGCAGACCGGTGGCCATCGGGTCGAGGGTGCCCGCGTGGCCCACCTTGCGGACCGACAGCACCCGTCGCGCGCGGGCGACGACGTCGTGGGAGGTCATGCCGCCCGCCTTGTCGACCAGTAGCAGTCCCGGCGGGACGTCGGCATCCGGTCGGCGGCTCACGCCCCCACTGTCACAGGTGCCCCCAGCCAGCGATCACCCGCCACCCGGAGGAGGACGGCGACCAGGCGCAAACCGATGAACAGGCACAGCCCGGTCCAGATCCCGGCCAGTCCCCAGCCGAGCGGACCGGCCAGCAGCGAGAAGGGGAGGAAGCCGAGCAGCGCCGAGCCGATCGTCACCGTGCGCAGGTAGCCGACGTCGGATGCGCCCATCAGCACGCCGTCGAGCGCGAACACGACTCCCGCCAGCGGCTGCATACCGGCCAGGAACCACCAGACCAGCTCCGCCTGGTGCAGGACGGCGGCGTCGTCGGTGAACAGCGGCAGCAGCAGAGGCCGCAGCGCGAGCAGCAGCACGGCCACGACGAGGCCCGTGCCCAGCCCCCAGACGGCGACCCGGCGCGCCGTCGCCCGGGCGTCGTCGGGCCGGTTCCCGCCGAGGGCGTGGCCGACCAGGGTCTGCGCGGCGATGGCGTAGGCGTCGAGCACGAGGGCGAGGAAGAAGAACATCTGCAGCGCGATCTGGTGGGCGCCCAGTTCGGCGGTCCCGGCGCGCGCGGCGACGCCGGCGGCGACGAGGAACGACAGCTGGAGGACCGCGGCGCGCAGCAGCAGGTCACGGCCGATGACCAGCTGGGTGCCGATCGCCGAGGCGCGGGGCCGCCAGGAGGTCTCCTCCCGCAGCAGCGCGCGGACGAACAGCGAGGCGGTCACCGCCTGGCCGACCACGTTCGCCACCGCCGAGCCGACCAGGCCCAGATCCGCCGGGAAGACCAGCAGCGGGCAGAGCACGACGCTGGCCAGGCTGCCGGCGAGGACGTAGCGCACCGGCCGGCGGAGCTCCTGCACACCCCGCAGCCAGCCGTTGCCCGCCAGGGACACCAGCAGGAGCGGCGCGCCCAGGGAGGCGACGCGCAACCACTGCTCCCCCGCGTCGGCGACCGGCCCCGCGCCGCCGGCGAGCAGCCGGGTCAGGGGCCCGGCGAGCAGCTGGAAGACCAGGAGGACGCCGAGCCCGAGGGCCAGCGCCAGCCAGGTCGCCTGCACGCCCTCCGCGACCGCTCCGGCGCGGTCACCGGCACCGGCGCGGCGGGCGGCGCGGGCGGTCGTGCCGTAGGCGAGGAAGTTCAGCAGCGCCGCGGCCCAGGCCAGCAGTCCCCCGCCGATGGCCAGACCGCCGAGCGGAACGGTGCCGAGGTTGCCGACGACGGCGGTGTCGACCAGGAGGTACAGCGGCTCCGCCGCGAGGACGACGAGCGCCGGAACAGCGAGAGCAAGGACGGACGGGGAACCTGATCGCGGGGGCCGGAGGCCTCCCGATCTGGTTCCACGGTTCGGCTCAGCGCGGCTGGGGGACGGCACGTGGCCGCCGTGCGGTCCGGAGGACCGCCATGTCATCGCGGGTGGAGGCCGGAGGCCGACAGTTCGACACGGAGTGCCTCGACGGTCTTGTCACGATCGAGGTAGGAGCTGTAGCCGGCGGCCAGGGTGTGGCCGCCCCCGCCCAGCGCCATCGCCACGCGGGCGACGTCGGTCGCACCACGGGAGCGCAGCGAGACCGACCACGAGCCGTCGTCCTGACCCTTGAGCACGCACGCGACGTCGGCCTCCTCGGTGGACCGCACGACGTCGACCAGGGCCTCCAGCTGCTCGCCGGGCAGGCCGTGCTCGGCCGCCTCTGCGGTGCTCGACCACGTCCAGACGAGGCCCGCACCGACGTCGGGCTCGAGGACGGCGCGGCCGGTGACGACCGAGAGCAGCCCGAGCCAGCCGAACGGCGCGGTGTCGAACAGCCGGCGGCTGATGTCGGAGTGGTCGATGCCGGTGGCGAGCAGCCGCGCGGCCAGCTCGTGGGTGTCGGGGCGGGTGTTGCCGAAGCGGAAGGATCCGGTGTCCGCGGCGAGACCCGCGTAGAGCAGCGTGGCCAGCCGGCGGTCCAGCGTCACGCCCAGCTCGTCGAGCAGCCCGGCGACCAGCGTGACGGTGGCGGGGGCGGTGCCGTCGACCAGGCGGACGTCGCCGAAGCCGGGATTGCTGGCGTGGTGGTCGACCACGACCGAGGTGCCCGCGTTCTCCAGCAGGACGGCGAGCTCCCCGAGCCGTCCCGGTGAGGCGGCATCGAGGCTGACGAAGACGTCCGGCGACGACGGGACCTCGGCCGACGGCACGAGCCCGTCGGCCCCGGGCAGCCAGGCCAGCGAGTCCGGCAGCGTGAACGGGTCGGGGAAGGTGGTCAGCACCCGCGCGCCGCGGCGGCGGAGCCCCTCGGCGAGGGCCAGGGTGCTGCCGAGCGCGTCGGCGTCGGGCTGCACGTGCCCGGAGAGGACGACGGTGGCGCGGGCGTCCGCGGCCTCGGCCAGGACCGCGGCCGCGGTGCGGGCACGCGCCCGGGAGGCCCCGCGCGCGGGGGAGACGGCCACGTCCGTCAGGAGCCCTGTCCGGGGTCGGCGACCGGAGGGGCGTTCTGCTCCTCGGTCACCGAACCGCCACCGACCGGGTAGGTCCCGAGGTCGGGTTCGTCAGCGGCGATGCTGGGCACCTCGCCGATCTCGCCGTGCTTGCCGCCGTCGGTCGGGTCGCCGGACGCCGGGACCTCGCGGCCGCCGAGTTCGGACGCGCCCTGCCCCTCGCCGGGCTCGTAGGGATCCGGGTCGACTTCACTCATGAGGCGCTCCTGCTCCGGACGGCGACGTCCACTTCCTCATCGGCAGTCGACACGGCCGACATGTCGTCAGCGTCGTCCTCGTCGTCCTCGGCCGGCTTCCGGTACGGGTCGGCGTCCCCCGCGTACTGGGCGCCCTCGCGGGCACGGGCCAGCTCCGCGTCGGCGTGCCGCGCGCGCTCGAGGGCCTCCTCGAGCTCCCGGGCGGTGTCGGGGACGATGTCGGCCACGAAACTGAGTGTGGGCACGAACTTGATGCCGGTCTGCTTGCCCACGGTGGACCGGAGGACGCCGGTCGCGCTGGTGAGCGCGGCCGCGGAGTCGGCGATCTGGGTCTCGTCGCCGTAGACGGTGTAGAAGACCGTGGCCTCGCGGAGGTCGCCGGTGACCTTCGCGTCGGTGACGGTGACCATGCCCAGGCGGGGGTCCTTGATCTGCATCTCGATCGCGGCGGAGACGATCTGCCGGATGCGCACCGCCAGCTTGCGTGCGCGGGCCGGATCAGCCATGAGGACCTCCTGAGTCGGGGCGTCACGAGGACGCCGGGCGGTGGCCCCGTCCCGGGGCCCGCCCCGAGCCTGCGAGGGGTGGGGAGGACGGGGTCCTTCTACGACCGGTCTGTTTCAGTCGTCGGTGTCGCTGAACAACTGACGATGCGTCGAGAGCAGCGTCACCTCCGGCCGCTCGGCCAGCAACCGCTCGCACGCGTCGAGGACGTCGGTCACCTGTCCGGGTTCGCCGGCGACGGTGGCGATGCCGACCTGCACCCGGCGGTGCAGGTCCTGGTCACCGACCTCGGCGGCGGCCACGGCGAAGCGGCGCCGCAGCTCGGCCACGATCGGCCGGACGACGGCGCGCTTGCCCTTGAGCGAGTGGACGTCGCCCAGCAGCAGGTCAGCGGTGAGCGTGCCCGTAAACACGCTCACCGCCTCCCGACTGCCGTTTCGTTATGCGCGCGGGATCTCGCGCATCTCGAAGGTCTCGATCACGTCGTCGACCTTGATGTCGTTGAACGACCCCAGGCCGATACCGCACTCGTAGCCCTCGCGGACCTCGGTCGCGTCGTCCTTGAACCGGCGGAGGGACTCCACCGTCAGGTTGTCGGCGACCACGGCACCGTCGCGGAGCAGGCGGGCCTTCGAGTTGCGGACGATCGTGCCGCTGCGGACCAGCGAACCGGCGACGTTGCCGATCTTCGGCACACGGAAGACCTCGCGGACCTCCGCCGTGCCGAGCTGGACCTCCTCGAACTCGGGCTTGAGCATGCCCTTGAGGGCGGCCTCGATCTCGTCGATGGCCTGGTAGATGACCGAGTAGTACCGGACGTCGATGCCCTCGCGGTTGGCCAGCTCGGTGG
Source organism: Blastococcus sp. (assembly GCA_035296685.1). GTDB lineage: Bacteria > Actinomycetota > Actinomycetes > Mycobacteriales > Geodermatophilaceae > Blastococcus_B. The sequence continues at coordinate 256 of DATHAK010000007.1, read as the reverse complement.
CCTGGCCCTCGGCCCGGACGTTGAAGCCCAGGACGATGACGTCGTCGGCCAGCGCCAGGTCGATGTCGCTCTTGGTGATCGACCCGACCCCGCGGTGGATGACCCGCAGCGAGACGTCGTCGCTCACCTCGATCTTCATCAGCGCCTCTTCGAGCGCCTCGACGGTGCCCGAGTTGTCGCCCTTGATGATCAGGTTGAGCTGACGGTTCTCCTTGAGCGCCGCATCGAGGTCCTCGAGGCTGATCCGCTTGCGCAT
>DATHAK010000006.1:0-4870 GCA_035296685.1 Blastococcus sp. | reverse complement strand
CTGGTCCGGCTGATCGACGAGCTGACCGCGCTCGCCCGCGACCGGGTGGACCACCGGGGCCGCCGGCGCATCGACGACGACACGATCGCCGCCCGCCTGGCCACGGCGCGCGCCGAGACGTCCGCGCTGACGGCCATGGCGCTCGCCGATATCAGCCGCAACGCCCGCCGCCCGCAGCCCGGCGTCGAGGGCTCGCTGCTGCGCGTCTTCTTCTCCGAGCTCAGCCAGCGGGTGGCCAAGCTCGGCGTCGACATCGTCGAGGAGGACGGCCTCGAGGCCCGCCCCTACGGCCGGGACGACGCCTACGCCCAGGAGTGGTACCGCACGTTCGCGGCCACCATCGCCGCCGGCAGCAAGGACATCCAGCGCAACATCATCGGCGAGCGCCTGCTCGGCCTTCCGAAGGGACGGTGACGGACATGGACCTCCTCCCCGACGACCAGCAGACCGCGATCGCGGAGGCCGCGCGCGACCTCGTCGCGGCACACTCCCCGCCGTCCCGGTTGCACACCCTGGACGACGACGCTCCGGTCACCGAGCCCACGCTGTGGCGGCTCGCCGCCCAGCAGGGCTTCTTCGGCCTCGACGTCCCGGAGCGCTTCGGCGGCGCCGGCCTGAGCCTGGCCGAGCAGACCCTCGTCTTCCACGAGCTCGGCCGCAGCCTCGCCGCCGGGCCGTTCCTCGGCACGGTCGTGGCCGCCCGGCTCGCCGCGGCCGCAGGCGACGAGGCGCTGCTCGCCGACCTGGTCGACGGGCGCCTGCCCGTGGGTCTGGCCGACGTGGCGACCGAGGGGCTGTACCGCACCTTCGACGCCGACGACGCCCGCGCCTACGTCGTGGTCTCCCGCGACGGCGCGGCGTTCTACGACGCCGACGCGGTCGAGGTGGTGCGCCGCCGCCCCTGCGTGGACGCCGCATCCCGGTGGGCCGAGCTCCGGGTGACCGGACAGCCCCGCATCAGCACCACTCCCGACCAGTTCGACGCGGTCGGTTACGGCAGCGTCCTGATCTCTGCGATGCTCTCGGGCATCTGCGCGGCCACCCGCGACCAGAGCGCCGAGTACGCGAAGGTCCGCAAGCAGTTCGATCTCCCCATCGGCTCGTTCCAGGCGGTCAAGCACCGCTGCTCGGACAACGCCGTCCGGGCCGAGGCCGCCGCCCAGGTGGTGACCCTCGCAGCCCTGACCATGGAGGACGGGCGGCCCGACGCCGGGCTCATGTGGGCAGCCGCGCGCAGCGTGACCGCGGACCACGCGCTGCGCAATTGCAGCGACAACATCCAGAACCACGGTGGGATCGGGTACACCGGCGAGCACGACGCGCACCTGTTCCTCAAGCGGGCCCAGGTGCTCGCCGACCTGCTCCTCACCCAGGCCGACGTCCGTGACGCCGTCCTCGACGCCCCGGAGGCCCGACCCGCATGACCACCGCGCCCTCGATCGACCTCGACCCCGCCATTCCGGCGGAGCTGCTCTGGACGCCCGAGCACGACCGGCTGCACCCGGTGGGCTCCGACAAGCCGGACTGGACCGAGACGACCTGGTGGTCGTTCAACGTCCCGGACCGGGCCCTGGCCGGCTGGCTGTACGTGCAGATGCGCCCGAACCTCGGCATCTGCACCGGTGGCGCCTTCGTGTACGACCCGTCCGGCACGACCGCCTGGGATATCCCGTACCACGCCTACACGCATTTCACCCCGCTCCCCGACCTGCTGGACCTACGGGACGTCGTGTTCGGCAACGGTGTCTCGGTGCGGTGCGTCGAGCCCGGAATGCGGTACGAGCTCGGCTACCGCTTCCGCGACCAGGGGGACTTCGTCGCCGACCTGGTCTTCGAGGGGCTCACCCCGCCGGTCCCCCTGCTGCCGGGCGAGCCGCCGTTCGACAACGGCTCGTCGCACTACGACCAGACCGGCCGGGTGACGGGCACGCTCCACCTGCACGGCGAGACGATTCCGGTGGACTGCTTCGCCGTCCGCGACCGCTCCTGGGGCCGGCGGCCGGAGCTGCTGGGCGCCCGACGCGGTGACCGGATCGGCTACGCGTTCGGCACGGTCGACGCCGGTGAGGCGTTCCTGGTCTTCACCGCACCGCCGTCCGACGCCCCGGCCGGCGACGTCGAGACGCTTACCGGCGGGTGGCTGCTCCGCGACGGTGCGCTGCGCCGGCTGCGGTCGGCCGAGCGCACGGTGACGCGGGACCCCGCCACGGGGTTCGCCGAGGAGATCGTGATCGACGCGGTGGACGTCGACGGACGGGACCTGCGCACCCGCGGCGTGGCCCGCAGCCGCTTCGCGCTGCAGGCCGGCGGATTGTGCGTCAACACGTTCCTCGAGTGGGACGTGGACGGGCGCACCGGGCACGGAGAGGACCAGGACGTGTGGTCGATCGCCCGCTTCGGTGCCCGCCGCCGGGCGGAGCGCTCCGGCGGTTGATCACGGCGCGAGCCGCCGATCTCAGCGGCCCTTCCAGACGGGGCTGCGGCGCTCGATGAAGGCCGTTGCCCCCTCCTTGGCGTCCTGGCTGCCGAACACCCCGGGGTGCAGTTGTTCCTGGAGCGCCCACACCTCGGCGTCCGGAAGCGTCGCCGAGGCGCGCACGAGCCGCTTGGCCGCCTGGACGCCGAGAGGGCCGTTGGCCGCGACCCGCTCGGCGAGGGCGATGGCGTCCGGCAGCACCCGGTCGGGGTCCACCACCCGGTTGATCAGCCCGAGCGCCGCGGCGCGCGGAGCGTCGACCTGGTCCCCGGTGAGCACCAGCTCGAGAGCGACCGCTGCCGGGATGCGCCGGCCGAGGAACACGCCGCCGCCCGCGGGGAACAGCCCGCGCTGCACCTCCGGCAGTCCGAAGCGGGCCGCCGACGAGGCGACCACCATGTCGCAGGCCAGGAGCAGCTCGAACCCGCCGGCGACCGCGGTGGCGTTCGCCGCGCCGATCACGGGGGTGTCCACGCCCTCGCGCACGAAGCGCAGGTAGGCAGCGAGCCCGCGTTCGTCCTCAGCGCTCGGGACCGCGCGGCCGGCCGCGAAGCCGCGCAGATCCATCCCCGCGCAGAACGCACGGTCTCCGGTCGCCGTCACGACGATGGCCCGGACCTCGGGGTCGGCATCGGCCTGCTCGATGCCCACGCCGATGCCGGTCAGGACAGCCGGGTTCAGCGCGTTGCGCGCCTCCGGCCGGTTGATGCGCAGGACCTGGACCGCACCGTGCCGCGCCAACTCGACCTCCGCCACTGACACTCCTCTCGTCCGCTGCCCGAGGCAGCATTGCCCCCCGGCTGTGAGCGGGCCACGTCAGCAAAGCACAGAATCAGTGTGATGATTGTGCCCAGGCCACTCGGACAGTGCCCTGAGGTGCGGCGCCGCACAGCCTGCGGTCGTCACGTGCGACGGAGCCGGCAGCAGGCTGGTGGGCCCCGGAGCTTCGGACCGTCCGGCTCCCGGTCAGGGCCCGGGACCGGCCCGGCGCGCTGCGCGGTCCGGATCGATCTTTCGGATCATGCCTTCCTGCATGACGCTGACCACCAGCCGGCCGGACCTGTCGAACATCCGGCCGTGGCAGATCGCGCGACCACCCCCGGCCCAGGTGCCCTCCTGGTCGTAGTAGAGCCAATCGTCGGCCCGGAACGGCCCGTGGAACCAGACCGCGTGGTCGAGGCTGGCGAAGGCAACGTCGGCAGCGCCGAACATCGCGTCGTGCGGCCCCAGCGACACCGACAGCAACAGCATGTCGGAGGCGTATGTGGCGGCGCAGCTGTGCACGAGCTGGTCGTCGGGCAGCGCTTCCCGGGAGCGGAACCAAAAGCGCTGGCGCGGCGCGGAGCGCTCCCCCCGAGCGGTGGCGAACCGGGGCAGCTCGCCGTCGATGCGCAGGTCGAAGGGATGGCGCTGGGCCAGCCCGCTGAACCACTGCCGGGTCAGCTCGTCGGCGTCGGCCATCGCCTCCTCGGTGCCCGGCAGGTCGTCGGGTGGGGGCATGGTCGGCTGCGGCACCTGGTGGGCGAATCCGTTCTCGGGCGCGTGGAACGACGCCGAGAGGCTGAAGGTCGCCTCCCCCTGCTGCCGGGCCGTGACCCGCCGCGTGGTGTAGCTGCCGCCGTCGCGGATGGCCTCCACGTCGTACACGACCGGGAGCGCGGCGCTCCCCGGGCGCAGGAAGTAGGCGTGCAGCGAGTGCACCGGCCGCCCGGCCGGCACGGTCCGCCCGGCTGCGATCAGCGACTGCGCAGCCACCTCCCCGCCGAACACGCGCATCGACGGCTTCCAGGTGCTCCGACCCCGGAACAGGCCGGCATCGACGGTCTCCAGGTCGAGCATCGTCGCAATGCTCGACCGCCGTTCACCGCTCACCGCGCCTGCCACCGGGCCGGTCGCTTCTCGGCGAACGCCCGTGCCCCCTCCTGCGCGTCCGCGGAGCTGAACACCGGATCGGCGATCCCGGCCTGGCGGGTCCACTGTTCCTCGAGCGGCCAGCCGGCCGACTCGACGAGGATGCGTTTGGACGCCGCCAGTGCGAGAGGCGCGTTGGCGGCGACCGCGTGGGCGAGCTCGAGCGCCCCGGCCAGCGCCTCGCCGTCCGGTACCACCCGGTTGACCAGCCCGAGCGTCTCCGCCCGGGTGGCCGGCAGCGGATCTCCGGTGAGCACCATCTCCAGCGCGACGGCCCGCGGAAGGCGCTGCGGAAGCCGCAGCAGGCCCCCGGCCCGGGCGACGAGCCCGCGCTTGACCTCAGGCAGTCCGAACCGCGCGGATGCCCCCGCGACGACCATGTCGCAGGCCAGCAGCAGCTCGAACCCACCGGCGAGCGCCCAGCCCTCGACCGCAGCGATCAGCGGCTTGGCCGGCGGCGCCTCGGTGAGCCCGCCGAAGCCG
>DATHAK010000005.1:0-3890 GCA_035296685.1 Blastococcus sp. | reverse complement strand
GTGCTGACCTGGGAGGAGATCCAGCGGCTCAAGCCGGTGTCGGCGTCGATGGGCATGATGCTGGAGACGACGGCGACCCGGCTGTGGTCGGAGCCGGGCGGGCCGCACTACGGCTCACCGGACAAGGAGCCCGCGGTCCGGCTGCGGGTGCTCGAGGACGCCGGCCGCTCCGCCGTGCCGTTCACCACCGGCGTGCTGCTGGGTATCGGCGAGGACTACGCCGAGCGGGTCGACGCGATCGGCCAGATCCGCGCCGCGGCGCAGCGGCACGGGCACGTGCAGGAGGTCATCGTCCAGAACTTCCGGGCCAAGCCGCGGACGGCGATGCAGGCCCACGACGACCTGGAGCTGCAGGAGTACGTGGCCGCCGTGGCGGTGAGCCGGCTGCTGCTCGGCCCGAAGGCGCGGGTGCAGGTGCCGCCCAACCTGTCCGACTCCACCGAGCTCGGCCTGCTGCTGCGCGCCGGCGTCGACGACTGGGGCGGGGTCAGCCCCCTGACGCCCGACCACGTCAACCCCGAGCGCCCGTGGCCGAACATCGACAAGCTGGCCGCGCTCTCGGCCGAGGCCGGCTTCGAGCTGCGGGAGCGGCTGGCCGCCCAGCCTCCGTACGTGCTGGCCCCCGAGCCGTGGCTGGACCCGCGGGTGCGCCCGCACGTCGCCGCCCTCGCCGGGCCGGACGGGCTCGCCGTGGAGGGCCGGATCCCGGTCGGCCTGCCGTGGCAGGAGCCGGACGAGTCGTGGTCGTCGTCGGGCCGGGTGGACCTGCACGTCGAGGTGGACACCGTCGGCCGGTCGGCCGACCGGCGCAGCGACTTCGACGCGGTGTACGGCGACTGGGCCGAGCTGCGCGAGCGCACCACCGCCGCCCGCGACGGGCACTCCACCGCGCTGGCCGCCGGCGACCGCGAGGTGCTGGCCGCCCTGCTGCACGCCGAACAGGATCCGGCCGGACTCTCCGACGCCGAGTACCTGGCCCTGCTGGGGGCCGACGGCCGGGATCTGGACGCGCTGACAGCGCTTGCCGACGCCGTCCGCGCCGACGTCGTCGGCGAGGACGTCACCTACGTCGTGAACCGGAACATCAACTTCACCAACGTCTGCTACACCGGCTGCCGGTTCTGCGCGTTCGCCCAGCGGCGCACCGACGCCGACGCCTACACGCTGTCGATGGAGCAGGTGGGCGACCGCGTCGACGAGGCGTGGGCCGCCGGGGCCACCGAGATCTGCATGCAGGGGGGCATCCACCCCGACCTGCCCGGGACGGCGTACCTCGACCTGGCCCGCGAGGTGAAGAAGCGGCAGCCCGGCATCCACCTGCACGCGTTCAGCCCGATGGAGATCGTCAACGGCGCCGCCCGCACCGGCCTGTCCTTCGAGGACTTCCTGCTCGCCGCGAAGGAGGCCGGACTGGACTCGGTGCCGGGAACCGCGGCCGAGATCCTCGACGACGACGTCCGCTGGGTGCTGACCAAGGGCAAGCTGCCGGCGGCCACCTGGCTGGAGATCATCGCGACGGCGCACCGCGTCGGCCTGCCCACGACGTCGACGATGATGTACGGGCACGTCGACACCCCCGCACACTGGGTCGCGCACCTGCGCACGCTCGCCGCGCTTCAGGACCAGACCGGCGGCTTCACCGAGTTCGTGCTGCTGCCGTTCGTGCACCAGAACTCGCCGATCTACCTGGCCGGCGTCGCCCGCCCGGGGCCGACCGTGCGGGAGAACCGGGCCGTGCACGCCGTCGCGCGGCTGCTGCTGCACGGCCGGATCGACAACATCCAGACCTCGTGGGTGAAGCTCACCGAGGCCGGCACCAGGGCGGTGCTGCAGGGCGGGGCCAACGACCTCGGCGGCACGCTCATGGAGGAGACGATCAGCCGCATGGCGGGCAGCGAGAACGGCTCGCTGAAGACCATCGCCGAGCTGGAGGCGATCGCCGCCGCCATCGGCCGGCCGGCCCGCCAGCGCACCACCGAGTACGGAACGCCGTCCGCCGAGCGCATGGCCACCGCCCGGTCGGACGAGGGCCGCCGCCGGCTCACCCTGCAGGTCCTCCCCCGCTGACCGTCCCCCCCGGCGGCGGAGTGCGGCCGGGCGCCCGACATCCGACTGCCCCGATCCCGCGTCATCCACGAGCGCCGACGGCGTCTGGTCTCGGACGACCACCGGAAGTCCGCGACGACGAGGGATACCCCATGACGAACGTCCGACAGATCGACGAGCTGTGCACGACCGGCCGACACGAGGGATCCCCCGAGGCGCGCGAGGACATGGAGATCCGCCGGCAGCTGTTGGGTGCCCTCCGGCGGATCGCCGTCCACCTGCAGACCGCGGAGGTCCTCGAGCTGCGGGCGGGCCGGTCGGCCAGTCCCCCGCTGGCGGTCGTCCTCCGGGAGCGCGCCGCGGAGCGTCGAGGGACCGCCCGGCGGCTCCGTGCCGACCTCGTGGCACGGGGTGTGCTGACGTACCGCCCGCGCACGCAACCGGGCTGATCGCGGACGGGCGCGTTGTCGCCGCCCCCGCGCGGGCGCTAGCGTCGGCAGCCATGACGGAGCAGCCGGCGCACGGGGACGCCTGGCACCGGCCCCTGCGGCACATCCCCGCCGCCGAGCTGTCCGAGAACACCACTCAGAGCAGCGGCATGCGGCGCCTCGAGGCTCTTTCGGGCAAGACCGTCGGCTCGGAGAAGGTGTGGATGGGGCAGGCGCACGTCGGCCCGGGAACCAACTCCGGCAACCACCACCACGGCGACTCAGAGACCGGCATCTACGTCGTGTCCGGTCACCCGGTCTTCGTCTTCGCCGAGGACGGCCGCGAGGTGCGGCTGACGCCGGAGCCCGGCGACTACATCTTCGTGCCGCCGCACACCCCGCACCGGGAGGAGAACCCCGGCGACGAGGAGGCGGTCGTGGTCCTCGCCCGCAGCAGCCAGGAGGCGATCGTCGTCAACCTGCCTCCCGGGTCGCTCGCCCGCGAGCCCTGACCCCGCGAGCCGATCGGTGCCCTACAGTCGCGGCTCGACCGGCCCGACGAGAGGCATCCACCATGAGCGGATCTGCCGTGAACAGGAGGCGACCCTCGGGCTTGTCCGTAGCCGTGTTCGTCCTCGCGCTGCTCACGACCCTCGCCACCTTCCTGGTCGTGCGGCTGTGGTTGCCCATCGACTCGATGCTCGCGGCACGCGCGGACGGCGCCGCGTCGGACACGGGCCTGCTGGTACCCGGCCAGGACGGACTGTGGCTGGCTGCCTACGCCGCGGCCGGATTCTCGCTCGTCACCACCGTGCTGGCGGGCATTGCAATGGTCGACAGCCGCCCGCCGGCGGTCCCGGCGTCGAAGGATCCCCCCGGCCGGTCCGGTGCCGTGGACACGAAGATCTGACCGCTCGGCGGGCGCATCCGGTCGCCGTGCTCAGTCCGGGCCGTCCGCCCGGACGTCGCCGATCTTCTCCGCCAGCTCGACGACCGCGCCGACCACGGCATCCCCGTCGATCAGCACGCCGTCGTTGTGATCGGCGCCGCGTACCTCCACCACCCGGTGCAGCTGCGCGGCCGCGTCGGCTACTGCCCGGCTCTGCGCCGGGGGCACGATCGAGTCGCGGCTTCCGTAGACGACCGTCGTCGGCACGTGGACGTCGGCCAGCTGCTCGGCCACGGGATACCGGTCGCTGAGCAGCGCGCGCACCGGGAGGAACGGGTAGTGCACGCTGCCGACCGCGGCCAGGTCGACGAAGGGCGACCGCAGCACGAGTCCGGCCGGTGGATGCTCGGTGGCCAGTTCGGTCACGACTCCCGAGCCGAGGCTCTCACCGAAGTAGAGCAGGCGGTCCTCCGGCACCCGCGCCTCGTCCAGGAGGAAGCTCCGCGCCGCTCGCACGTCCAGCGCCA
>DATHAK010000004.1:0-2458 GCA_035296685.1 Blastococcus sp. | reverse complement strand
AGTCTTCCCGCCGGGGGTGGCGAGGCAGAGGTCGTCGCCACCCGGCCCGGCGGCGTCGAACGGGTCGTAGTCGCCAGGGGCAGCGGCGCGGTCGTACTGGCCTCGAAGACGCTGCCCTCCTCCGACAGTGCCGAAGACGACAAGCAGCGGCGCAAGGAGCGCAAGGACCACAAGGTCGCGGCCATCCTGCACGAGAGCTACCCGGTCCGGTGGTGGGACCACGACCTCGGCCCGGACAGCCGCCGGCTCCTTATCGGTGGGTCCATCTCCGACCGCTCCACGGACCCGGATGGGTCGCTCGAGCTCCGTGACCTCACCGGGCACATCGGCCACGCCGTCCACGACGAAGCGGAGTGGGACGTCACCCCGGACGGCGCCGTCGTCGTCACCGTCTGGACGGTTCCCGAGCCCGGCGGCTCCGAGCGCGAGACCCTTATGGTCATCGACGCGGCGACCGGGGAGCGTCGGGTGCTAGCGGACGACCGAGACTACGAGTTCACTTACCCCCGCATCTCTCCCGACGGCGCAAGCGTCGCCTGCATCCGGGTGCTGCGAACGAGCCCCGACAACCCCGGGGATTCCCAGCTCGTGGTGCTGCCGGTCGGGGGAGGCGCGCTAAGTGAGGTCGCCCCGGGCTGGGACCGGTGGCCGACGTCCTTTGGGTGGACGCCGGAGGGCGCCGCTCTGATCGTCACCGCCGACGACGGGGGTCGGGCGCCGCTGTTTCGGGTCGAGGTCGCGACTGGAGCGGTGACACCGCTCAGCGTGGATCACGGCAGTTACAGCGACCCTCAGGTATCACCGGACGGCGCGTACGTGTACGCCCTGCGAGCCGCGGTTGACGCGCCGCCGTCGCCGGTCCGGCTTGAAGCAGCGGCACCCGGGCAACAGCCCACGTTCCTACCGGCTCCCGCGGCGGCGCCCGCCCTGCCGGGCCGGCTGACGGAGGTGACGACCACGGCTGCAGACGGCACCCCCCTGCGCGGCTGGCTCGCCCTTCCGGAGGGCGCCGATGAAGCCTCACCGGCCCCGTTGCTGCTGTGGATCCACGGCGGCCCGCTGGGCTCGTGGAACTCCTGGTCCTGGCGGTGGAACCCGTGGCTCGCCGTGGCGCAGAGCTACGCTGTCCTCCTGCCGGACCCCGCGCTCTCCACCGGCTACGGGCTGGATTTCATCCGCCGCGGCTGGGGTCGCTGGGGCGAGGCACCGTACACGGACACGATGGCGGTCACGGACGCCGCAGCCGCTCGTCCTGACATCGACGCCTCCCGCACCGCCGCCATGGGCGGTTCCTTCGGGGGATATATGGCGAACTGGGTGGCCGGGCACACCGACCGTTTCCGCGGCATCGTCACCCACGCCAGCCTCTGGGCCCTCGACCAGTTCGGTCCCACCACCGACGCCTATTTCTACTGGCGCCGCGAGATGACCCCCGAGATGTCGACGGCCTACAGCCCGCACCGCTTCGTACGCGAGATCCGCACGCCGATGCTCGTTATCCACGGCGACCGGGACTACCGGGTGCCGATCGGCGAGGCCCTACGGCTGTGGGCCGAGCTCACCGAGCACCACGACGGGGGCGAGGGCATACCCCACAAGTTCCTCTACTTCCCCGATGAGAACCACTGGATCCTGACCCCGCAGCACGCCAAGGTCTGGTACGAGACCGTGTTCGCGTTCCTCGCCACCACCGTGCTCGACCAGCCCTGGCAGGTGCCCGACCTCCTGCGCTGACTGTCCTGCGAGGGACCCGTCAGCTCACCCAGACCGGATCGCTTCCAGGACGTCCAGGTAATGCCGCTTGTACATGACGCCGAGAACGTTCCCGAACGGGTCGACCACCGACGCGGTGACGAAGCGAGGCCCGCACTCGACCGGCCCCTCGTGCACCTGCGCGCCGAGGGACAGCAGCCGCTTGGAGCTGGATCGAATGTCGTCGACGTGCCGTAGACGAGCGCACCCCCCGGCTAGTGGCCCGGAGACGCCGCGAAGCCCCGGTCGACGATGCCGAGCTCGTGCTGGTAGTCCCCGACGCGGAACGCCACGTATGCGGTTGCGCGGCCAATCTCGCCGGGCGAATACGACTCCGCACCGAGGACCTCCGCGTACCAGGCCCCTCGCCGCCAGGAACGTCGGCGGCGAAGAACTTGACTGTGCTGTCTTACGCAGCCGGTACTCCTTCGCGGAGGCCCCGCCCCCCGCCAGCAGCGACGCACCTTCACCAGCAGTAGTTGATCTCCTCAAACACGCTCTTACAAAGCTTTGTCACGCTGTAACGGCACCAGCAGTACCTCGCACGCAATATCAACGGCTTCCCGTGCCACAGCACCACAGGTGTGCCGTACCCTACCTCCGGACCGGCCGACTGCTGGCCCGCTGATCTAGTGTCATGCCAGTTCAGCGGGCCTTGGTGCCTCGAACCGCGTGACCGGAGGAGTCGATGCTGGGATGACGGCAG
>DATHAK010000003.1:0-3177 GCA_035296685.1 Blastococcus sp. | reverse complement strand
GATGAACGCGATCATGCTCACGTGCAGGTCGGGCCCGAACAGGGTGGGCAGCGCGAACAGCGACAGGCCGCGCAGCCCGTAGTACGCCAGCAGCAGCACCCGCGGGTCGAGCCGGTCGGTGAGCCAGCCGGAGAAGATCGTCCCCGTGATGTCGAAGAGCCCGACGACCGCGAGCAGGCCCGCCGCGGTGGTCACCGGCATGCCGTGGTCGTGCGCGGCGGGGATGAAGTGCGGCTGCACCAGGCCGTTGGTCGACATCCCGCAGATGAAGAAACCGGCGGCGAGCAGCCAGAACGGCCGGCTGCGGGCGGCCAGCACGAGCCCCCGGACGGCGGCCTTCGCGGCACCCGTCCGTACCGGGTCGACGTCGTCGGCGGCCGTCCCGCCGTAAGGGGTCACCCCCAGGTCGCGCGGCCGGTCACGCAGCAGCCAGGCCACCAGCGGGAGGACGGCGAGGGCGGCGGCCGTCGTCCCCAGCGACGCGGCCCGCCAGCCCCAGACCGAGTCGATCGCGGCCACCACCGGGAGGAAGATCAGCTGCCCGGCCGCCCCGCCGGCGGTCAGGATGCCCGAGACGAGCCCGCGGCGGGCGACGAACCAGCGGCCGGTCACCGTGGCCACCAGCGACAGCGCCATCGACCCGGTGCCGAGGCCGACCAGCACGCCCCACAGCAGGACCAGCTGCCACGACGTGGTCATGAAGACGGTCAGCCCGCTGCCGAGCGCGACCACGAGCAGCGCGCACATCACGACGCGGCGGATGCCGAACCGCTCCATCAGCGCCGCGGCGAACGGCGCGGTCAGCCCGTAGAGCGCCATGTTCACCGCGACGGCGGCCGAGATCGTCGACACCGACCAGCCGAACTCGTCGCGCAGCGGGTCGATCAGCACCCCCGGAACCGCGCGGAACGCGGCCGCGCCGACGAGGGCCAGGAAGGTCACGGCGGCCACCCACCACGCCGGGTGGATGCGGTGCACTCGCGGCGCGGCGGAGACGGTCACGGCACCAGCATGACCGACGGTCGGCGTCCGGACCGACGATCCCCGGACATCCACCGCAGCGATCCGGCCGTGATCACCCCAGGCCCGCGGTCGTCGCCCCAGCGGCAGCCCCCGGGGGTCGCGACCACGGGGCTGGGGTGAGGAGCGTCGGGCGACCGACTCACCCGATGTGACCGGGGACTCCTCCGATTCGGGACCACGATCGGCTCCTTTCTGGTTGAGTAGGTCGTACCGGCGCCGCCCTCGCTCATCCGGAGCGGCAGGAATGGACGTCGGGCTGAGGCTGCGCCACCGAGGCGCGCCCGGCTGACCGACGTCTCGCTGACGACGTGAGCCCGCCCTGCACCGATGCAGGCGCGTGTGCGCTCGTGCTCGCCGAGGTGCTCGTGCGGCCATCCGAGTTCGAGGACACCATGACTTCCCCCAGCAACTCGCCCGTGCACTCCACCGGGCACTCCTCCCCCGACGGCGCGACCAGCCGTCCGCGTCGCCGCGGCGGCCGCGGCCGGGGCAACCGCGCCGCCGGCGAGCGCCAGCCGCAGGTGCAGCAGGCCGTTGTGCCCGCGCCCGTCGTCGTGCCCACCGGCGGCGACGCCACCGTGCTGCCCACCGACACGACCTTCGACGCCCTCGGCGTCCCGGCACCGCTGGTCGAGGTGCTCACCGCCAGCGGGATCACCGCGCCGTTCCCGATCCAGGTCGCCACGCTGCCCGACAGCCTGGCCGGCCGGGACGTGCTCGGCCGCGGCCGCACCGGCTCGGGCAAGACCCTGGCCTTCAGCATCCCGCTGGTCGCCCGCCTGGCCACCTCGGACACCCCGCGCCGGCCCAAGCGGCCCCGCTCGCTGATCCTGGTGCCGACCCGCGAGCTGGCCAACCAGGTCGCCGCCGTCGTCGAGCCGCTCGCCCGCGCCCTGGGCATGCGGACGACGACGATCTTCGGCGGCGTCGGGCAGAACCCGCAGGTGCAGGCCCTCGCCGGCGGCATCGACGTCCTGATCGCCTGCCCCGGCCGGCTCGAGGACCTCATCGGCCAGGGGCACTGCGACCTCGGCGCCGTCGAGATCACCATCCTCGACGAGGCCGACCACATGGCCGACCTGGGCTTCCTGCCCGGCGTCAAGCGGCTGATGGACCGCACCCCGAAGGTCGGCCAGCGGCTGCTGTTCTCGGCGACGCTGGACAACGGCGTCGACGTGCTGGTCAAGCGGTACCTGTCGAACCCGGTCACGCACTCGGTCGACCCGGCCGTCGCCCCGGTGAGCACCATGACCCACCACGTGCTGCAGGTGCAGGCCGCCGACAAGGCCGAGGTCGTACGCCAGCTCGCCTCGGGCCTGGGTCGCAGCGTGCTGTTCACCCGGACCAAGCACCAGGCCAAGAAGCTGGCCAAGCAGCTGACCGCGGCCGGCATCCCCGCCGTCGACCTGCACGGCAACCTCAGCCAGAACGCCCGCGAGCGCAACCTCGAGGCGTTCAGCACCGGGACGACGCGGGTGCTGTGCGCCACCGACATCGCGGCCCGGGGCATCCACGTGGACGACGTCGCACTGGTCGTGCACGTCGACCCGCCGGCCGAGCACAAGGCCTACCTGCACCGCTCCGGCCGCACCGCCCGAGCCGGCGCCGAGGGTGCCGTCGTCACCGTCTCCACCCCCGACCAGGCCGGCGAGGTGCGCACGCTCGCCCGGCAGGCCGGCATCACGCCGCACGTCAGCGTCGTCCGGCCGGGCGCCCCGCAAATCGGGGAGCTGACCGGCCCCGCGGCTCCGTGGGTCGAGCCGGCACCCGCGCCGCAGCCGCAGCCGCAGGGCCAGGGCGGCGGCCGGCGTCGCCGGGGTGGCGGGTCGGGCGGCAGCACGGGTGCCGGCTCGGGCACGGCGTCGTCCGGCGCCCGCTCCGGTGGGTCCGGCCGCGCCTCGGGCCCGGCCCGCACCCGCGCCGAGCTGGCCGCCCGCGCCGGCACCTCGTCGGCCGCCTCGTTCAGCGCCCGCTCCCGCCGGGGCCGCTGAGCGCTCGCGATTGATCGGGCGACCGCTGGGCACAGGGGGGCCATGCGTCTGCCCATCACCCTGTCCGAGATCGGTCCGCGCATCTCGGCCGGCGCGTTCATCCTCAACAGCGGCCTCGGCAAGCGGGGCGCCGACGAGACGGCGGCGGCCGGGATGCACGGGT
>DATHAK010000002.1:0-4078 GCA_035296685.1 Blastococcus sp. | reverse complement strand
GTGCTGGCCATCGCGCCCAGCCTCTTCTCGACCGGCGCGACCGCCGCGATCCCCGACGAGATGGCCGGTGCCCTGGTGCGCGACGCGGCCTTCCCGAAGCGGATGGGGCGTCCGACCGAGTACGCCAAGCTGGCCCTCGCCGTCGTCGACAACCCGATGCTCAACGGACAGTGCCTCCGACTCGACGCCGGTCAGCGCTTCGCGCCGAAGTGAGCATCCGGAGGGCGGTTGGCACCACGCGCCCGCTGCCCTCCGGCTCCGATGACCGCTCCAAAGGGTGAGGAATAGGAGGACCCGGTTGTCGGCAACCGGATAGACTCCCATGGAGCGGGCTGCCGCCCACATCTGAGTGACCCACATCTCTCCAGGAGACCCCATGTCCGTCGCCGAAGTCGTCCCGTCGCCGGCCCAGCCGCCCGACGGCGTCGGCGACGCGGCCGCTGAACCGGTCGTCGGAAAGCTCGCCGCGCAGGTCGCCCGCCGGATCGAGACGGACATCATCGGTCGCGGCTGGCCCGTCGGCGAGTCCCTGGGGTCGGAACCGGAGCTGCGGGAGCGATACGGCGTGAGCCGATCGGTGCTCCGCGAGGCGGTCCGGCTGGTCGAGCACCACCAGGTCGCCCGCATGCGGCGAGGGCCGAACGGCGGGTTGTTCATCGCCGCCCCCGACGCCGGGCCCGCCGCCCGCGCGATGGTGATCTACCTCGAGTACGTCGGCACCAGCGTCGACGACCTCATGCAGGCCCGTCGCCTCCTCGAGCCCCTGGCCGCCGGCCTCGCCGCCACGCGGGTGACCGAGAAGGGCATCGAGCTGGTCCGCGTCACGCGCGACGCGGATACGACGTCGTCCGACTCCTCCGGTGACTCGGTGGAGGATCTGCACCTGATCCTGGGCGAGCTCTCGGCCAACCCGGTGCTGCAGCTGTTCATCGACGTGCTGATCCGGCTGACCACCCGGTACGCGGCCGGCCCGCAGCACGCTCCGCAGTCGGCCTACCGCAAGGCCCGCGCCGAGGCCCGCCGGTACCACGCCGACATCGCCGAGGCGGTCATCGCCGGGGACGCCGGCCGCGCCGAGGCGCGGCTTGCCGAGTACCTCGACGGCGTGCTGACCTGGATGCGCTCGAACCGCCGCAGCGGGGCGCGGTCCGAGGAAACGATCACCCACCGGCCGGCCGACCAGGACCCGCGGGCGAAGCTCGCGGAGGTCGTCGCCGGCGCCCTCCGCGACGACATCGTCGCCGCCGGCTGGCCCGTCGGCACGGTCATCGGCTCGGAGAGCGATCTGCTCGAGCGGTACGGGATCAGTCGCGCCGTGCTGCGCGAAGCAGTGCGGCTGCTCGAGTACCACTCGGTGGCGTCCATGCGCCGGGGCCCGGGCGGCGGTCTGGTGGTGGGCATTCCCGACCCCCAGGCCAGCATCGACACGATGGCGCTCTACCTCGAGTACCGGAAGGTCACGGCACAGGACCTGCTGAGCGTCCGCGAGGCAGTGGAGCTGGGCCTGATCACGCGGGTCACGGCCCGTTCAGACGATCCGGCGATCGCGGCACAGCTCGAGGCGGCGATCCGGTGGGGCAGCGAGTGGCCCGATGACGATCCCGCCCGCTCCGATCTGTTCCACACCGAGCTCGCCGGGTTGGCCGGTAACCCGGTGCTCGCGCTGTTCCTCCGCATCCTCACCGAGCTCTGGCACCGGCATGCGGCCGGCCGGCGACCCACCGACCGGACCGCGGCCACCGCCACGGTCGAGCACGTGCACCGGCGGATCGCCGAGGCGGTGCTGGCGGGCGACGACGGCCTCGCCCGGCACCGGCTGCGTCGCCACCTGGAGGCGCTGACCGAGTGGTGGCACTGACCGCCGATTCGGGCGAGGGGTCCCCGGCCGGCGACGGACCGGCCCCGCTTCGATCTGGGCCTTCGACGTCGATGGCTGCCTGGTCGACTCGATGTCGGGGTCGAGCCTACGACCGTTCGCGACAGAGGTCCTGTCGGCGTTGGCCTCCTCCGGCGCCACGGTGGTCCTCTGGAGCGCCGGCGGCCGCGACCACGCCACCACCATGGCTCTCCGCCATGGCCTGGACCACCTGCTGCACGGCATCTACGACAAGACCGGTCGGGACGCCGACGGCCGCCTGACCACCTGGCACCTGCCTACCGGCCACCGACCCACCGTCGTGGTGGACGACCGGCCCGAGGAAGCGCCGGCCGGAACACGGGTAGTCCCCGTCGCGCCCTACATCGCCCCCGACGAGGGCGACCGGGGACTGGCCGCGCTGCTCGCCGAGCTCCTCGCGCCCGCCGATCGGTCCGCCTCCGTCGGATAGCTCGCCGTGGGCTGCCCGCTCAGCGCGCGGGTGTGTCCACCTGCTTGCGGAACGGGTTGGGGCCGGGCCGGAAGAGCGCTTCCTGCGTGAAGCTCGCTCCGAGCGTGCCGTCGGCGGCGAGGACCTCGCCGGTGTACCAGCCCCGCCCCCTCGCCACCGACCGCGGGATCAGGTCCATCAGCACCCAGTCGTCGAGCCGGACCGGGCGGTGGAACCAGAGCGCGTGGTCCAGGCTCGGTCCCGGGCTGGAGCCCTCCTGCGGGAAGGCGGACAGGCCGGTTCCGATGTCGGAGAGATAGGTGAGCACGCTGGCGTGCACGAGCCGGTCGTCGGGAAGGCTCAGCCGGCTACGGGCCCAGAATCGCGTCGGCCAGTAGCGCGCGACGTCGAGCGGCTGCTCGGGCAGGCGGCCCTCCATCGAGAACAACCGCGGCACCTCGTAGCTGCTCAGCTCGTCCGGCGGCTGGACCTCCGGCGGTGGCGACGCGACGAGGTCGGGCCCCTCCTCCTCCACGGAGAAGGACGCCGACATGCTGAAGACGACTTCTCCGCCCTGCACGGCGACCACCCGGCGCGCGGAGTACGACCGCCCGTCGCGGTCCCGGTCCACCCGGAACACCGTCGGGCGCTGGGCGTCGCCGCTGCGGAGGAAGTAGCCGTGCAGCGAGTGCGGCAACCGGTCGGCCGGCACGGTGCGCCCTGCGGCGAGCAGCGCCTGAGCGGCGACTTGGCCGCCGTACAGCGGATACGGGTCGGGGAAGACCAGAGTGCTTCGATACAGATCGCGGTCGATCTCCTCCAGCTCGAGCACGTCGAAGAGGTCGGGTTCACTGGCGGGGGCATTCGATGGCACGGTCATATCTCTACCGGACGGCCCAGCGTCGTCCGCAGGACCGGGCTATGACCGGCAGCTCACCGAGCGCGCCGTCGTGTGATGCACCGCCGCCTGCCTGGACGCTAATCACCAAATGAGTAAGCTGGTTCTTCACCTCCGACCCGCCCCGTGCGGCAGCTCGTCGTGCCGGCAGGCTCTTCCGGTCGGGCCGTCAGGCGCCCCCGGCGCCGAGCAAGGGAGTCTCGTTGACACCGGAGCAGCTAGTCGCCCGCGAGGCGATCGCCCACACGCAGTCGGTCTACAACACCGACGGCGACCGGGGGCGCCTCGACGGCCTCCTCACCGCCTTCACCGACGACGGCGTTCTCGAGCTCGACCGCGGGTCGTACGCCGGTCACGACGCCATCAGGGCGGCGCTCTCCCCCGCTGTCGACGCCAAGCGCGCCGAAGCCACCGGCGAGGACCGGCCGCGCGTGTTCCTCCGGCACAACCTGACCACCCGACGGATCGAGTTCGACGGCACCGATGCCGCCAACGCGTGGACGTACTTCATGGTCATGACTCCTGTCGGGCTCGACCACAGCGGCGTCTACATCGACAGGTTCGTCCGCCGTGGCGACCGCTGGCTGATCGCCCACCGCCGGGTGAAGATCGACTGGCAGGCGGAGAATTCTGCGATCCTCGGCCGCAGCTGACCGAACCGGATTCATGTGAGCACTCGTCACCCGTCACGACGGGTGTACCCGTGGGGCCCTGGGAGTCATCTTCCGGGGCCTGCCGTGTACCTGGGCCGGAACGCGGGCGGGGCCCTACCCCACGAGTGGGTCGGGCCCCGCGTCCGTTCAGCGGCAGGTCAGCGGACCGCCTCGCGCGGTAGACCGAGGATCCGTTCGGCGATCACGTTGCGGGTGACCTC
>DATHAK010000001.1:0-4182 GCA_035296685.1 Blastococcus sp. | reverse complement strand
CAGCGCGCTCAGGGGTACGGCGGCGACTCGTCCAGCTCACCCGAGTGCGCTGACCCGATCCTGGTGGACGCCAACGGTACCAGGGGCTGACCGCTCCTCGGGTGGGACGGCCGTGCCATGACTGCTCCAGGGAGACGCATGGCAACCACACCCACCTTCGCCATCGTCGGGGCCGGCCTGGCCGGCGCCACGGCGGCCGAGGCCCTGCGCGCCGAGGGCTTCGACGGCCGTCTGGTCATGCTCGGCGAGGAGGCCGAGCGGCCCTACGACCGCCCGCCACTGTCCAAGACGTACCTGCGCGGCGAGGCCGGCCGGGACTCGCTGTACCTCCACGATGCGTGCTTCTACGCCGCTCACAGCATCGAGCTGCACACCTCGGCCCGGGTCCGCTCCATCGACCCGCCCGGCCGGCGGCTCCAGCTCGCCTCCGGCGAGCGCATCGGCTACCAGCGGCTGCTGCTGGCCACAGGCGCCGCCCCGCGCCGCCTGCGCCGCCCCGGAGCCGATCTCGACGGCATCTACCACCTCCGCAACCGGCGCGACGCCGACCGTCTCGTCGCGGCCGTGGGACGCGCCGCGCGCGTTGTCGTGATCGGGACCGGCTGGATCGGCTGTGAGGTCGCCGCCTCGGTACGCCAGCTCGGCCGCGACGTCACCCTTGTCGGCCCGGAGGCGGTGCCGCTGGCTCGGGTGCTCGGCCCCGAGATCGGGTGCTTCTACCGCGACCTCCATGCCGAGCAGGGCGTCCGGCTCGCGCTCGGGACCGACATCGACGCCTTCCGGGGCGACGGCCGCGTCGAAGCCGTCGTCACCAGCGACGGGAGGACGCTCCCCTGCGATCTGGTACTGATCGGCATCGGTGCCATCCCGCGCACCGAGCTGGCCGAGGCGGCCGGGATCGGCGGCGGGGGCGGCGTGCCGGTCGATGAGTGGCTGGAGACCATCGCGCCCGGCGTCTACGCCGCCGGCGACGTCGCTGCCGCCTGGCATCCTCTCCTCAGGACCCGCCTCCGTGTCGCGCACTGGGCCAACGCACTGCACCAGGGGCCAGTTGCCGCCCGCGCCATGCTCGGCCTCTCCACCCGCTACGAGCAGCTCCCCTCCTTCTTCTCCGACCAGTACGACGTCAGCATGGAGTACTCGGGGCTGGCCACCGCGAGCGACCGCGTGGTGGTTCGGGGTGATCCGGCGACGCGCCAATTCGTCGCCTTCTGGGTGCGCCATCAGCATGTGGTCGCCGGCATGAACGTCAATGTCCGGGACGCCGCTGAGCCCATCAAGGCGCTGATCCGCAGCGGACGGGACGTGGACCTCGCCCGGCTGGTCGACCCCGACACCCCGATCAAGGAACTCGCTGACCATGATCGCTAGCCCGGAGCAGCGATGGAGAGGCCGGGATCCGCGGACCCAAACGGCGAGAAGGTGTCCGAGCGCACCTGGGCGGTTGTGTGGGGACGTGAGGTGCGGCATGGCGTTGTGAAGGCACCTCTCAGAGGGCACCGGCGTCGCGGGCCGACCACACCGACGGATACCAGGGGCGGAACCCCAGCTCCCGGCGGATTCGGGTGGTGTCGACGATGCCATGCCAGAGGTCTGGGTTGTCGGCGGGGCGGTCGGGGAACGGCACGCCGTTGAGGGTGTGCAGCTCCACGGCAGTGACCGGAGCCTCGTCGGCCGCGTGGTAGATCCGCCCGTCGACGCCCGGTGCGTGCAGCGCCCGGACGACCGCCTGGGCTGCGTCGGCGTGGTGGAGCAGGTGCAGCCGCTGGTGTCCGGGCCACTGGCCCGCCCACCGCAGCGACTCGGCCAGATGCGGGTCGCCCTCGCCGTAGACGAAGGCGAAGCGGACGATCCGCAGGCCCAGGTCCCGTTCGTGGTGCAGCCCGAGCAGCAGCCGCTCGGCCTCGGCCTTGCTGGCCGGGTAGGGGCCCCAGGCGGCCGGCGGCGCCGGCTCGTCATCCTCAGAGGCCGGGCGGCCAAGGCCACCCGGGCAGACCAGGGTGGTGCTGGCAAAGACGAACCGGCCGACGCCCGCGGCCACCGCCGCGTCGGCCAGCCGCCGGGTCGCCTCCAGGTTGGCCCGGCGGATCTCGTCGGCGTCGGTGCTGCGCAGCACGGCCGCCAGGTGCACAACCCCCTCCCGCCCGACCAGCGCGGCACGGTAGCCGTCCGGCTCCAGCAGGTCAGCCAGCACCGGCTCGGCGCCGGCGGCCTTGACCTGCTCGGCGGCGACCTCGCTGCGGGCCACCGCCCGGACGTCGTGCCCCTGGGCGACCAGGCGCCGCAGCATGTGGCGGCCGACGCGGCCGGTCGCGCCGGTGAGCAACAGCTTCATGAACATCATCTCCTCGTCACCGCAAGGAGGGCCCTTGCGGCGCGTCCCAGGATGACCCGCGCGGCCGCGGCCAGGAAGGAGGTGCCGATCCAGGGACTGCCGGTCCCTGGCTGCCGGGGCGGGCGGGGGGCATGATGGAGGCGTGGATCGTGCCGAGCTCGCCGCCTTCCTCCGCACCCGCCGGGCGCGGCTGGGACCGGGGGACGTCGGCCTGCCCTCGGCGTCGCGGCGGCGCACCCCCGGGCTGCGCCGCGAGGAGGTCGCGCTGCTGGCCGGCGTCTCGGTCGACTACTACACCCGGCTGGAGCAGGCACGCGGGCCGCGGCCGTCGCGGCAGGTGCTGGCGGCGCTGGCCCGGTCGCTGCGGCTGACCGGCGACGAGCGCGACCACCTGTTCCGCCTCGCCGGCGAGCCCGCCCCCGAACCTCAGGGGCACTCCAACCACGTCCGCCCCGGCGTGCTGCACCTGCTTGACCGGCTGGCCGACAGCGCCGTCGTGGTCGTGAACGAGCTCGGTGACGTACTTGCCTGGACCCCGCTGGCGCAGGCGCTGTTCACCGACTACAGCGCCCTCCCCGCCGGGGAGCGGAACCTGTACCGGATGTTCTTCACCGGTCGGGAGGAGCTGCACCGGCTGCTGCCCGAGGACCGTGAGCATGCGGCGCGGGCCAATGTCGCCGACCTCCGGGCCACCTCGACCCGGCGGCGCGACGACCCGGCCGTGCAACGACTGGTCGCCCAGCTCCAGCGAGCCAGCCCGCTGTTCGAGCGGCTCTGGGCCACCCACGACGTCGCCGTCCGGCACGCCGACCGCAAGCGCATCCTCCACCCGACGGTCGGCCTGCTCGAGCTGGACTGCGAGGTCCTACTGATGCCCGAGCACGACCAGCGCCTGATCCTGCACACCGCCCCACCAGGTTCCGAGAGCGCCGAGAAGCTGGAACTGCTGCGCGTCATCGGCCTACAGCAACTCGCCCCGGAGAACCACTCACTCCTGGCCGACAGCTGATCGCCCCCGGCCGTTCCGCAGGTCCTCGAGGTCTGCCGCAGAGCGGTGGCGGTCTCAGGGGGTCAGCTTGGAAGCGCTCCAGGCATGCAAGAGGCCGGGTACAAGACCCGGCCTGAGCTGCGTTTCTATGTGGAGCCCCCCGCCGGAATCGAACCGGCGACCCCATCCTTACCATCGATGCGCCGGTGGTTCACAACGCCCTGCAGCACCTCACGCGGCCACACATTCGCGCAGGTAAGAGGCACTGTCGAGGGTCGCGGCGTGAGGCGGGGCGAGGTTGCGTGTAGCGTAGTTTCTGGCAAATCTCTGGCAAGAGGCCTGCACGGTGTCCATGGCACGAAGGCCGGCACCATCGTCCCGACAGCCCTCGACTACGAGCGACCGACACCGGCGGTGCAGTGTTGTCCAAGGCCCAGGTGACCGCGCTGTCAGGCGACTCCAGCCGCTGCCCGGCATCCGGTCATGTGGCTGGGATGCGTCGGCTAGGCGCCCACCGCAGGGCGGTTCAGGCCGGTCTCATAAGCGAAGATCACGGCCTGGACCCGGTCGCGAAGCTCCAGCTTCATCAGGATCCGCTTCACATGGGTCCTGATCGTCGACTCCTCCACGTGGAGCGCGGCGGCGATTTCGCGGTTCGACAGGCCCCGGGCGATGCGCTCGAGCACTTCCCGCTCGCGCGCTGTCAGCGCACCGAGCATGCCCTGATCGGCGAGGTCGGGCGTGGGCTGCTGGGCCATGCGGTCGATCACCCGCCGAGTGACCGACGGCGACAGCAGCGCTTCGCCGGCGGCGATCGTGTGCACCGCCGCCAGTAGCTCCTCGGGCCGGGTGCGCTTGA